>JBOHCK010000444.1:0-4264 GCA_050698755.1 Streptosporangiaceae bacterium
CCGCTGTACCCGCAGGACAGGCTCCGCCTGGAGACCGATGCCGGCAACATGACCACCCGGATCATCGACCTGATCTGCCCCATCGGCAAGGGCCAGCGCGGCCTGATCGTCTCGCCGCCGAAGGCGGGCAAGACGATGATCCTGCAGGCCATCGCCAACGCGATCACCAAGAACAACCCGGAGTGCCACCTCATGGTCGTCCTGGTGGACGAGCGGCCAGAAGAGGTCACCGACATGCAGCGCACGGTCAAGGGCGAGGTCATCCACTCCACCTTCGACCACCCGGCCGACGACCACACCACCGTGGCCGAGCTCGCCATCGAGCGCGCCAAGCGGCTCGTCGAGATGGGCCACGACGTGGTCATCCTGCTCGACAACATCACCCGGCTCGGGCGCGCCTACAACAACTCGGCTCCGGCCAGCGGCCGCATCCTGTCCGGTGGCGTGGACTCCACCGCGCTGTACCCGCCCAAGCGGTTCTTCGGCGCGGCCCGCAACATCGAGCACGGCGGATCGCTGACGATCCTCGCCGCGGCCCTGATCGAGACCGGCTCACGGATGGACGAGGTGATCTTCGAGGAGTTCAAGGGCACCGGCAACATGGAGTTGCGGCTGCGCCGCGAGCTCGCGGAGAAGCGCCTCTTCCCGGCCGTCGACGTGGACGCCTCGAGCACCCGCAAGGAAGAGATCCTGATGTCGCCGGAAGAGCTCAAGATCGTCTGGCAGCTCCGCCGCGTCCTGCACGCCCTGGAGCCCCAGCAGGCCCTGGAGCTCCTCATGGAGCAGCTGCGCAAGACCAAGAGCAACGCCGAGTTCCTCCTCCAGGTCCAGAAGACCACCCTCGGCTCTTAGGGCCGGGACAGGGAATGCCAGGCCGGGGAATCTGGTTCCACGGTCTGGCACACTAGAAAGCCGCACCCATGCGGTACCGGTTCACGCCCCGCGTCAGTCAAGGGCGACCCGGCGACCGCTCAAGGCAGGAGTTGTCATGAAGGCCGATATCCACCCCCAGTACAACGTCACCTCGGTGACCTGCGGCTGCGGGAACACGTTCGTCACCAGGAGCACCGCGCGCGGCGGCTCGATCCACGTCGAGGTCTGCTCCAACTGCCACCCGTTCTACACGGGCAAGCAGAAGATCCTGGACACCGGTGGCCGCGTCGCCCGGTTCGAGAAGCGGTTCGGCAAGACGGCGGCGGGCCAGAAGAAGTCGTAGCCCTGGGCCGGGGCCCAGGTGATCCGCCCGGCAGTTCGGCCGCCTCAACAGCCCGAGGCGGCCGAACGCCGTTCGAATCACGGCCCCGACCCCGTGCGCCCTCCCGGAGGGTGACGCCCCGACCGTGGGGCGCCAGGACCGGGCGAGCGGCCCCTCCCGGCGGGAAGGCGCACTTCGGTGGTGGTACTTCCGGGAACGCCAAGCCACCACCCAAAGGGCGCACCCCACGAGGGCCTACCGGCACGAAAGCCCAACCCCGCAAGGGCGTACCCTCCACAGGGGCCCACCAACAAGGGCCCCGCACCACGGAGCGCACGACATAGTTCGTTTGGCTAAATAAGGATTTTTGATGTTTGAGCGCGTGGCGGATTTGGCTAGTGAGCATGCGGAGTTGGAGCATGCGCTGGCTGACCCGGGCGTACACGCTGATCAGGAGAAGGCCCGGACGCTCGGGCGGAGGTATGCCGAGCTGACCCCGATCGTGCAGGCGTACGGGGAATGGCAGCGGACCTCGGCCGATGAGCAGGAGGCGCGCGAGCTGGCCAGGGAGGACTCCTCCTGGACCGCCGAGGCCGAAGAGCTGGCCGCCCGCCGTGAGGAACTCGAGGAACGGCTGCGCAAGCTGCTCGTGCCGCGGGACCCGAACGACGACCGCGACATCATCCTGGAGGTCAAGGCGGGCGAGGGCGGCGAGGAGTCCGCGCTGTTCGCCGGGGACCTGCTGCGGATGTACCAGCGTTACGCCGAACGCCGCGGCTGGAAGACCGAGATCCTGGATTCCACCGTTACCGGTCTGGGCGGGGTCAAGGACGCGACCGTGGTGGTGAAGGGCAAGGGCGCCGAGGGCGCCTGGTCCAGGCTGAAGTACGAGGGCGGGGTGCACCGCGTGCAGCGGGTCCCCGTCACCGAGTCGCAGGGGCGGATCCACACCTCGGCGGCCGGCGTGCTCGTCGCGCCCGAGGCTGAGCCGGTCGAGGTCCAGATCAACGACAACGACATCAAGGTCGACGTGTTCAGGTCGTCCGGGCCCGGCGGGCAGAGCGTGAACACGACCGACTCGGCGGTGCGGATCACCCACCTGCCGACCGGGATCGTGGTGTCCTGCCAGAACGAGAAGAGCCAGCTGCAGAACAAGGAGCAGGCCCTGCGCGTGCTGCGCGCGCGGCTGCTGGCGCAGGCCGAAGCCGACGCCGACGCGAAGGCCAGCGCGGAGCGGCGCAGCCAGGTCCGGACCGTGGACCGGTCGGAGCGCGTCCGCACCTACAACTTCCCTGAGAACCGGATCTCCGATCACCGCGTCGGCTACAAGGCCTACAACCTCGACCACGTCATCGACGGTGACCTCGACGCGGTGATCGACGCGCTGGCGGCCGCGGACCTGGCCGCGAAGCTGTCCGGCGACGATGAGCCTGCTGCTTGATGAGGTGGCCCTGGCCGCGGCGCGGCTGGCCGACGCCGGGGTGGAGTCGCCGCGCACGGACGCCGAGCTGATCGCGGCCAGCGTGCACCACGTCAGGCGCGGGGAGCTGCACACCGTCCCCGACTCCGACTTCGACGCGCGGTTCTGGTCCGACATCGCGCGCCGCGCCGCGCGCGAGCCGCTGCAGCACATCACCGGGCAGGCGCACTTCCGCTACCTGGAGCTGGACGTCGGGCCCGGCGTGTTCGTCCCGCGCCCCGAGACTGAGGTCATGACCGGCTGGGCGATCGCCAGGCTCCGCGAGATGGACGTGGCGCAGCCCGTGGTGGCCGACCTCGGCACCGGGTCTGCCGCGATCGCGCTGGCGATCGGCCAGGAGGTCCCGCGGGCCCGCGTGCACGCGGTCGAAGCCGACCCGCTGGCCCGCGCCTGGGCCGAGCGCAACGTGGCGCGGTACGCCGAGAGCGCCCCTTACACCGCGGGCCGGGTCATGCTCCACGCGGGTGACTTCTGTGACGCGCTCGGCGAACTCGACGGTACGGTTGACCTCGTGATCAGTAACCCGCCGTACATCCCGGTGGGGAGTTGCGTTCCGCCCGAGGTCGGCGAGTACGACCCGCCGGCCGCGCTATGGGGCGGGACGGACGGGCTGAACGCCATCCGGGCGCTTGAGCGCACGGCCAGGCGGCTGCTCCGCCCCGGTGGCCTGCTTGCCGTCGAGCACGGCGCGCAGCAGGGCTCGGCGGTTTACTGGGTGTTCCCTGAAGAAGCTGGATGGCGAAACACCCGCAACAACAAGGACCTGGCCGGCCGCGACCGGTTCGTCACCGCGGTCTGGCCGGGCGAGGGTGCCTGAGAGGGCGGCAAGATGAGCACACGGTACGACTGCCGGGATCCGCATGCGCGCGCCGCGGGGATCGAGGCGGCGGTGACCGCCACGCGGGCCGGCGAGCTGATCGTGCTGCCGACCGACACGGTCTACGGCATCGGCGCGGACGCGTTCATTCCCGCGTCCGTCACCACCATGCTCGCGGCCAAGGGCCGGGGCAGGAGCATGCCGCCGCCCGTGCTGGTCGGCACGTCCAGAGCCGCGGCGGCGCTGGTGGATGACCTCGGAGCGTTCGGTCAGGCCCTGATCGACGAGTTCTGGCCGGGCGCGCTCACGCTGGTGTTCCGCGCCAGCCCGACGCTGGCCTGGGACCTGGGCGATACCAAGGGCACCGTGGCCCTGCGGATGCCGCTGCACCCGGTCGCGCTCGAGGTGCTCAGGCAGACCGGGCCGATGGCCGTGTCCAGCGCCAACCGGTCCGGCCAGCCCGCGGCCACCACGGCCGACGAGGCGGAGAGCCAGCTGGGCGAGGCGGTTTCGGTGTACCTCGACGGCGGGCCGTGCATCGACAACGTCCCGTCGACCATCCTTGACCTGACCGGCACCGTCCCGACGCTGCTGCGGACGGGGGCGGTCCCCGTGGAGCGGCTGCGCACGATCGTTTCCGTCGTTGACGACAACGACTTCTTCAGGGTCGGGACCGGCTCCGAGGCGGACTTCAAGCAGGCCGCGCCGCACCCGCTCGAGCGAAGGACCGACGCGCCGAGTGAAGAGCGGCCCTCGGCCGACTAGCCGGTGC
>JBOHCK010000445.1:0-4230 GCA_050698755.1 Streptosporangiaceae bacterium
CTTGCCGATGAACTGCCGCATCACGCCGAGTCCGCCGGTGGCCGCGACCGTGCCGGACTGCGGCTGGATGTCCCCGGCCACCAGCCGGAGGAGCGTGGTCTTGCCCGCGCCATTCGGACCGACCAGGGCGGCCGTTAGCCCCTCGCCGATGCGGAAGCTGACGTCGTCAAGCAATGTCCGGCCATCCGGCAGGATGTGGCTGACGTGCGCCACCTCTACGTGGCCCGATGAACTCACGAACGGACGATAGCCAGCGGCCGTCCCGGTGACAACGGCATTTCCTCCTCGCTCATAGCCAGCCGTTGGCCCGGGCCGCCTGGACGGCCTCGATGCGGTTCCGCGAGCCGGTCTTCCCGATCGCCGAGGACAGGTAGTTCCGCACCGTGCTCTCCGAGAGGTACAGGCGCTGCGCGATGTCGGCGATGGTGGCACCGTCAGCGGCCGCGCTCAGGACATCACGCTCGCGGAGGGTCAGCGGATTCGGGCCCGCCGACAGGGCCGCGGCCGCCAGTACCGGGTCGATGACCTGGTGGCCGGAGAGGATCTTGCGGATGGCGTCGGCCAGTTCCTCGACCGGGCTGTCCTTGACGAGGAAGCCGCTCGCGCCGGATTCCATCGCCCGGCGCAGGTAGCCGGGGCGCCCGAACGTGGTCAGGATGAGCACCTTGCAGGAGGGCAGCTTTCCGCGTAGGTCGGCCGCGGCGTCGAGCCCGCTCCGGCCGGGCATCTCGATGTCAAGCAGGGCTATATCTGGCTTGGTCCGCAGCGCGGCGGGTATTACGTCGTCGCCCGTCCCGACCTGGGCCACCACCTCGATATCGTCTTCCAGGCCGAGCAGCATGGCCAGGGCGCCCCGCATCATCCCCTGGTCTTCGGCGAGCAGGACGCGGATCACGCGGTGACCTCTTCCCTCGTGGCAGCCGGAACGCTCACGGCCAGCCGGTACCCGCCGCGGGCGCACGGGCCCGACTCCAGGGTGCCGCCAGCCGCGGTGGCCCGCTCCGCTAGCCCGCGCAGCCCGTGGCCGCCGGAGGGCTCTGCGGCCGGATGGCCACTGCCGTCGTCGCGGATCTCTACCGTCGCCGCGTCATCGGCGTACCGGACGTCGATCTCACAGCGATGCCCGGCGCTATGCCGGATCACGTTGGTGACGCCCTCGCGGATCACCCAGCCGAGCATGGCATCGGCTTCAGCCGGAATGGTATGGCCGTCTTGCCGGATGACCACCGTGATCCCGGCGTCGGCGAGCGCGGTCTGGGCCGCCTCGAGCTCTCGGGCCAGGCCGCGCCCGCGGTATCCGGTGACGGCCTCGCGCACCTCGGCGAGGGCCTGCCTGCCCACCGCCTCGATGTCGGCGGCTTGCTCGGCGGCGAGACCGGGGTCGCGAGTAGCGAGCTTGCGGACCGCCTGGGCCTTGACCACCATCACCGACAGCGAATGCCCAAGCAGGTCATGCAGGTCACGGGCGAACCGCAGCCGTTCCTCGTCAACCGCGGCGCGGGCGAGCTCTTGGCGGGTCTGCTGCAGTTGCCTGATCACGGTGACGAGCTGGAGGAACACCGCGACGATGACGCCGGCCAGCACCGAGCCGTAGAGGACCGACCAGATGTCCCCGGCTGGCGCGTTACGCGCCCAGGCGATCACGGCGCCGGCGCAGGCGACTCCGGCCACGACCAGGAACGGCAGCGGCGGCTGCCGGTCGGTCCAGGGAACGACGACGCCGCAGGTAATGGACAGCAGCGGGAACAGGGCGAACATGTTCCCGCCGAACACCGCCGTCAGCGTCACCGTGAGGACGCCGAGCACGATCATCGCCGTGAGCGCCGCACGATGACGGCACGCACCGATCCTGAGCCAGATCGCCGCCACGTAGAGGACGGCGAAGGCGGCCAGCCCGCAAGCCGCCGCCCAGGCCGGATGGACCTTGTCCTGAATCACGTTGAGGGCGGCGCCGGAGGCGACCAGCAGCCACGGGTAAAAGGTGGCCGGATGAGGTCCGCGTGCCAGGCCGCCCAGCTCGTCGGCGTTCCGCCGTCTGCTTATCCTTATCTGCATCATCCGTCGCATCCGTCGTGGCCAAGGCAGCCAGGTCGTTCCATTGTCGTTCACCTGCTGCTTACCGCGGGCGATCAGCGCGCTGCCTCACGCCTGACCATCATGTCCATGGGAACGGAGAACACGCTGCCGACGACGATGCCGACGGCGATCGCGCCGAGCACCATGACCGAGGACAGCCACACCATCGTGCCCACCGGGAGGGTGAACGCGCAGAACACCTTGGCCGAGCATTCGGAAACCAGGACCACTCCCCAGACGAGGGAGAACATCCGCTCCAGTCGGCGGAACCTGGCTGAGGTGGCCGACAGGCGGTCGAAGGCCGCGACCTTTGCAGCCTGGCCCTTAACGATCATCGGCTTGAGCCCGGCCGTCATCAGCGGCCTGCCGACCACGACGGAAAGCAGGATCGCGATGCCGATGGTGCTGCTGACCGCTCCGTCCTTGGCCAGCATGATGCGGGGGTCGCCCGTCCAGAAGCTCACGGCGATGCTCACGACATTCACGACCACGATCAAGGTGGCCAGGGCGTTGATGGTGCGGTCCCTGACCAGCCCGACGATGGCGCGGACGGCCGGGACCACGCTGCTGAGCGCGAGCGAGGGGACCAAGTCGACGCCAAGCTTGCGCAGCAGGTAATAGGAGCCCAGCGGCACCCCGAGATCGAAGACCAGGGGACGCAGGGCGCTGGCGGCGGCTGAGTTCGGCTTCACGGTGATCTGCGTGGTTGTCATGCCTTAAGCCTGGTCGCGGCGGGCCTTCGCCAGTAGATTCATCGATCCAGGCCTCGGCAGTACAAATGTCCTGGGTGTGTCCTGGGGTGCGTCGCAGTCGCAACCTTCTGCCCGGTGTGCCGTCTTAGGTGTTGACCGCGCTAGCGGTCGTGGGTGGCGCGCACAGGACGGGGCCGATGGTGTCGGGCGTGATCGGGGCGGGCTCCGGTTTGGCGCGGCGGCGTTCGCTAGCGTGCCTCACCGCGGCGGGGATGATTGTCGCGACGGGCGCCTGCGGCGGGGCCGCGCCGGGCCCGGCTCGGGGCACGGTCGCGCACGGCGGAGGTGCGCTCACCGTTCTGTCCGCTAGTTTCGCATCCGCGTCGGTGGGCTGGCTGCTGGCGACACCGTGCGCAGGTCAGGTGCAGACGTGCCGCACGATCGTGGTGCGGAAGACGGTCGACGGAGGCCGGGCCTGGTCCGCGGTTCGCGCCCCGGATGTGCCGCCCGCGGACATGTTCCAGGGCAGCCCGCCCGCGAACGCGGTCGGCACGATCCTGTTCACCAGCGCTCGTACGGGATGGGCATTTGGTCCGGCTCTGTGGCAGACCCGCGATGGCGGCCTCACCTGGCGGAAGATGAAAGGCCCCGGCGGACCGGTGGAGGACCTGCGCGTGACCGGAGACCGGTTGCTGGCCCTGACCTCCCGGTGCGTGAACGGCGGGTCGGCCTGCACCTACCTGGTCTACTCCGCGCCGGTCGGGTTGGATAACTGGCGGGTGATCCCTGGTGCGACCGTCACGGGAGTTCGGTCGGCTCAGCTCGCCGTGTCCGGTGGCATGGCCTACGTGTTCGCCATAGCGGGTGAGCCGGGGAAGCCCTGGCTGCTCGCGGGCCCGGCCAACGGCTCCGCGCCCTGGCGTCCCAGGCCCGACCCGTGCACCGGCGCGTGGTCGGGAGCGCTGGCCGCGGCGGCCGGAGGCTGGCTCGTCCTCGGCTGCGGGCTCGAGCCCGGTGCGGGCAACCAGGTCAAGACCGCCTATCTTTCAGATGACGAAGCGCGTAGCTGGCGGAAGCTGGCCAGCCCGCCATTCGGCGGATACCTCGGTGGCGCGTCGATGAGCGCAAGGGGAACGATCTTCTTGTCCGGCGAGCGGATGGACGTCTATATCTCCTGGGACCGGGGCCGCAGCTGGCACGAGAGCCCGAGCCTGGAGAATGCGGCAGGCCTGGCCGGGGCGGGCTTCCCCTTGGTGGGCTTGACCGTCACCGACACCCGGGGATTCGCCTTCCAGGAGGGCGCCGCCCCGCAGCAGGTCTGGCTCAGCCGTGATAGTGGCCATCACTGGACTCCAGTCACCGTCCACTGATGCGCAGTTCGCTGCGGCGTCAGATTACCTGACCAGTAATATCATCTGCCGATGAAGCGGATATAAGCCGGATATTCGAGGGCGTATTGAGC
>JBOHCK010000446.1:0-4222 GCA_050698755.1 Streptosporangiaceae bacterium
AGCCTCGTATCAGCCATGCTCCCAGCAGAACCCAGCCTGGAGCCGTCGGAAAGCCCACCGGGCCAGATAGTGACGCAAAACGACTCACGTGGTGACCCTGAAACTCACGACCGGCTTACTAGGCCCGCAGGTCCTCGCGCTGGCCGCCCGGCGCACCGCCGGCGCGCATCCGTACCTCGTCACCCCGGACCACACCCGGCAGGCCCGGCAGTTGCTTGGCGCCGGGCCGCTGCTGGCCCCCGAGCAGAAGGTCGTACTCGACACCGACCCCGAGCGAGCCCGCGCCATCGGCAGGCCGCGCGTGCAGAAGCCGTACCTCGGCCTGTCCAACTACCTGGCCAGCCTGCGCAGGCTCGGCTGGACGGACGCGGATCTCGCCGATGGCGGCAGCGACGCTCTGATCGACGCGCTGGTCCTGCACGGTGACGCCGAGGAGATCGGCCGCGGGATCACCGCGCACCTGGATGCGGGCGCCGACCACGTCGCCATCCAGGTCCTCGGCCCCGATCCCCGGCCTGCGCTGCGGGCCCTGGCCCCGGAAGGCTAGACCAGGGCCGTCCCGATGAGCCCGTTCCTGGTCACCAGGCTGGCCAGCTCGGCCGCGCCGAGCGCCTCGGTGCCGGCCGGACGCGACGGCAGGACCATGTAACGGGCTTCCGACGTCGAATCCCACACCGAGATCCGGACGCTTTCCGGCAGCGAGACGCCGAACTCCGCCAACACCGACCCCGGCTCGCGAACCGTCCGCGACCGGTACGCGAAGCTCTTGTACCAGCCCGGCGAGGGCCCGAGCAGCGCGACCGGGTAGCAGGAGCACAGCGTGCAGACGATGACGTTGTGCACCTGGTCGGTGTTGGCCACGACCTGCAGCTGGAAGCCGCCGGGCCCCGCCGGGGCCAGGGCGAACCCGGCCTCGGCCGCCGCCGCGTTCCCGTCGGCCAGCAGCAGCTCGCGGTAGTCCGGGTCGGTCCAGGCGCGGGCCACCATGCGGGCGCCGTTGACCGGGGACGCGTTCGCGTACAGCCTGGTCAGGAACGCGTCGATCTCCTCGTCGCTGGCCAGCCCGGCCGCGATCAGCCGCTCCTCGAGCCGCCGCGTCCTGACCGCGGTCGGCTCGTCGTCATGCTCGGTCAACGTAGGACTCCCACAGGTCGACGGTCACGGTGTGGTCGCCGCTCCCCCACAGGTCGGCGGCGGAGAAGCGGACCGCGTAGCAGGTCTCCACCCGAGGCGGCACGATGCCGCGGGCGCGGTCGTCCGGGAGCGGCCACTGGCCCAGGACCGCGACGACCTCCCCGGTGTGCCCGCGCAGGTATCTCGGCACCCGGGTGTGGTGGTCCGGGTCACCCGCCCGCACGCGGACCCTCGCGCCCGCCGGATAGGTCACGGCACGCCCTTTTCCGCGGCCAGCAGTTCGAGCGCGCCGAGCCACCGCTCGTAGTACGACGCCGCCAGGTACTCCTCCGGCGCCAGCCGCTCGATCGCGTTCCGCAGCTCGTCGCTGTTGAACAGGCCACGCTGGCGCAGCACGGCCGCGAGCGCGTACACCCGCGCCTCCCAGTCGGCCGCGAACGGCGGCTCGTCACCGTCGGCGGACGGCACAGGCCCGAAGCCCGTCTGCCCGCCCAAATCATGCACGCGACTCACCCCCTTATTTTCCCGAACGGCGGTGGTGCTACCTATAGCAACATGGCACCAATCGAAAGCGAGCAGCCCGGCGGGCTGCGCAGCAGGTCCTGGTTCGGCGCGACCGGGCGGCACGGGATGGCCTACCGGTCGTGGATGCGCAGCCAGGGATTCACGCCCGAGGTGTTCGACGGCCGTCCGGTCATCGGCATCGCGACCACCTGGTCTGAGCTGGCACCGTGCAACGTGCACCTGCACCGGGTCGCCGAGTCGGTCAAGCGCGGGGTCTGGCAGGCCGGCGGGTTCCCGCTGGAGTTTCCCGCCATGGCACTCGGCGAGACGCTGCTGCGCCCCACGGCCATGCTGTACAGGAACCTGCTCGCGATGGAAGCCGAGGAGCTGATCCGGGCCAACCCGCTGGACGGCGTGGTGCTGCTGTCCGGGTGCGACAAGACCACGCCGGGCCTGCTGATGGCGGCGGCCAGCGTGGACCTGCCCGCGGTGATGGTCACCGGCGGGCCCATGCTCAGCGGGAAGTACCGGGGCACGGACGTCGGCTCGGGCACCGCCGTGTGGCGGTTCGAGGAGGACCTGCTCGCCGGCCGGATGACCCAGGAGGAGTGCGCCTTCGCCGAGGGCTGCATGGCCAGGTCCAACGGGCACTGCATGACGATGGGGACCGCGTCGACCATGGCGTCGATGGCCGAGGCGCTCGGCATGCAGCTGCCGTACTCGGCGACCTGGCCGGCGGTGGACGCCCGTCGCTTCGAGACGGCGCAGCGGGCGGGCCAGGTGATCGTCGGCCTGGTGCGCGAGGACCTGCGCCCGTCGGCGATCATGACCAGGGCGGCGTTCGAGAACGCGATCAGGGTGAACGCGGCCATCGGCGGGTCGACGAACGCGGTCATCCACCTGATCGCGATCGCTGGCCGGCTCGGCGTCCCGCTTTCGCTTGACGACTTCGACCTGCTGGCGCGCGACGTCCCGACGCTGGTGAACTTGCAGCCGAGCGGGCAGTACCTGATGGAGGATTTCTGCTACGCCGGCGGCCTGCCCGCGGTCATGCGCGAGCTGGACGCCCGCGGCTTGCTGCACTCGGGGACGATCACCGTCACGGGGTCGGGCGTCGGCGCCAACGTGGCGGACGCGCCGTGCTGGAACCACGACGTGATCAAGACCTTCGCCGAGCCGTTCCAGCCCGCGGGCACCGGGACCGCGGTGCTGCGCGGCAACCTCGCCCCTGACGGCGCCGTGATCAAGCAGTCGGCGGCGTCCCCGCACCTGCTCAAGCACCGCGGCCGGGCCCTGGTCTTCGACTCGCCGTCGGCGTACTACGACGTGGCGGAGGACCCGGGACTCGACGTCGACGAGGACACGGTGCTCGTCATCCGCAACTGCGGCCCGCGGGGCTACCCCGGGATGCCGGAGGTCTCCAACGTACCCCTGCCGAAGAAGCTGCTGCTGCGCGGCGTCCGCGACATGGTGCGGATCTGCGACGGGCGCATGTCGGGCACCGCCTACGGGACCGTCGTCCTGCACGTCGCCCCCGAGGCCGCGGCGGGCGGGCCGCTGGCCTTGGTCCGGTCTGGCGACTGGATCACCCTGGACGTGCCGGACAGGACGCTGACCCTGGAGGTCTCCCCCGACGAGCTGGCCAGCCGGCGGGCCGCGTGGCAGCCACCCGCGCCGCACGCCACGCGGGGCTGGACCCGCCTGTACACCGAGCACGTGCTGCAGGCCAACGAGGGCGCCGACCTCGATTTCCTGGTCGGCGCCAGCGGCCACGAGGTTCCGCTCGACTCGCACTGAGCTCAGCCGGTTATCCACAGCTCCCGGCGGCGGGCAAACCGGTCACAAGCAGCACCGTCCCCACGAACTCCACACAGTTATCCACAGCACTGTATTCAGCGTGGCGGGGCCGGCCTGCGGAGCTACGTGGACCGCGGGGCAAGCCCGCGGGCGAGAAGCTCAAGCACGTCGTCGAGGACGTCGTCGGGAACCTGCCCGCCCGCCGTCCAGTCGGCCCAGCGCATGCCGACGAAGTTGCCGATCCCCGTGTAGGCGTAGGCGATGACCTCAGGGTCGTAGCGCGCGTCGATGTCGTGGGCCAGCTGGGCGGCCCGCACGCCGCGCGCGTAGCCCCGGGCCAGCTGCTCGTAGTACTCGCGGAACAAGCCGTGATCGATGAACTCGGACTCGCGGACGATGCGGTCAATCCAGGGCCGCCTCGAGAGCACGTCAAAGTACGCCCGGAAGGCGGCGCGCTCCCGGCTGCGCTGGTCGTCGCCGACGTGCTCGAGGGCCATCCTCATAGCCCGCCTGAGGTCGGTATTGATCGCCCGGACCACGGCGGCGAAGATCTCCGCCTTGGATCCGTAGTAGGAGTAGAAGCTGCCGGTGGCCATCCCGGCCCTGGCGCAGACGTCCGCGATCGTCGTGCGGTGGTAACTGCGTTCGCCGAACAGTTCCTCGGCCGCGGTCAGGAGCTTCAAAGCCGGCCCGGAGGGACCACCCTCGGGAGCCCCGGGATCGCGGGGGGGCTGCCCGCCCCCCCGCGCACCCCTGCCCGGGGTACGGGGGCGCTGCCCCCGTACCC
>JBOHCK010000447.1:0-4189 GCA_050698755.1 Streptosporangiaceae bacterium
GCGCTCGGCCCGCCCGCCGGAGAGAACACCGTCCAGTGGGAGCTCGCTTCCGAGGCGCTGCGCATCTGGGCGATTGAGAACGGCATCGATCCGGAGAGTCTTCAGCTCAAGCCCGAGGACCTCGGCTTGCGGATCACCTACCTCGCGGCCGGGCCCGTTACCGAAGCGGGCGTCCCGGACTGCGACTTCGCGTTGCCGTTCGCGTGAGCGCCGGCGGGAGCGTCCCGGCGCCATGGCGGAGGGCCTTGCGACGGCATCTGCGCCGGTGTGACCTGGGCGACTCATGAGGCGGCGCGGCGTGACCTACGACACCGGGATGGTCTTCTCGGGCCCGGGGTGGAAGGTCCCGACGCGCCCGAAGCTCGACCTCGCCACCGCGGAGCGCGAGTTACAGATCGTGCGCGACGACCTGCACTGCAATGCCGTCCGCTTGATAGGACGCGACGTTGACAGGCTGGTGCAGGTCGCTGAGCGCGCCCTGGCCCGCGGCCTTGAGGTATGGCTGTCACCGACGCTGTGGGGCCGGTCTCCCGATGAGACGCTCCGCTACTGCGTCTCGGGGGCCGAGCCGGCCGAGCGCCTACGCCAGCAGCACCCCGACCGTTTCGTCCTCGTCCTCGACAGCGAGCTGACGCTGTTCATGCAGGACATCGTGCCGGGCAGGGACTTCGCAGAGCGCGCAGCACCGGCGGGCAGCGCCTCGGTCCGGTCGGCGGCGTTGCCGAGAATCCCGCCGGTTAGCAGCGTCAGCCATTCGTCGATGGCGTCGGCAGCTACCTCCGGGTCAATGACTGGCTCGGGCTCGGCGCCGGAAGCGAGCTGGGCGTCGGCTCGGTGCACCAGCGTCTCGTGCGCCATCCGCCGTATCCAGAAACCGGCAGCGACCGGACCGGTGAACGACCAGACGAGGTCGCCGTCCGCTTCCCGCACCGCGTCGACGATGCGCGCCGCGCCGGCCCGCAGCCACGCTGGCTGCTCGTCGCGATCATCGGGCAGCTTGCCGTCTGGTACCCTCTCGGAACGGAATGAACGCGTCTGACCTCGTGCGGGTGATCTCGGCCGCCCACCGGTGCGCTCTGCCAACGTGCGTGACAAGCTGACGCAGTGTCCATGCCGGGCAGGTGGGGATCGGCAGGCTCTGATCGTGCTCAGCCAGGATTTCCGCTAGCCCTGCTGTGCTGGCCTCGATCTCGGCGACGTACCGGTCGGAACTGAGCTGCGGCATGGTGTTCCTTCTTTGTGATCTGCGTGATCTGCTGCGGCTAGCCTAGCCACGCCTGGCTGTAAGCCTGTCCAGGCTCCGCAGGGCCGCGCGCTTGCTCAGATCCGGCTCATTCGGCCTGTGCCGACTGAATACCTGGCCAAACCTGGGCCGGCGAGAGTCTGGCCGACTCACGGCGGTACCACGACTATCTACTGCTCTGCAGCGACGGCTCAGCTCGCTGGCGCCAGAGTGGCGGCGACGGCTTCGGGGTCTGCGCAGCCGACGATCCACTCATCCCAGGGAGCACCCTCTAGGCGCACCCTCACGCCGCGGGGCGTGTCGCCGTGGACCGCGACGAACACCTTCTCGCCATGGCCGCGGACAGTGGCCACAGTGGCGACGCCGGGGACGCGCATCCCGACTTTGAACCCGACCCCGATCCCGGTCCAGCTGTGGGCGTCGTCGAGTACCTCGACACCGCGAAGTTTCGACAGCGGCACACGAAGATCGCCGTGGACCGCCTCGGCCTTCTCTGCGCCCGATAGGTGAAGCACCAGTTCCTCGCCTTCCAGCTGCAGCTCTGCCATGCCAGGCTCCTCGCCATCGAGTTACTACCTCGTTTCTACACCTTCCAGCTCGCCGCCCAAGCACCCGGAAAGTGCCTTTCGGACCGGTGCGAACGGACCTTATCCAAGCCCAATCCTCCCAGTTCAAAGGCAGCTCCGACGCCCGCGCCCCGGTCGACACGTAGAACGCGACCAGCGCCCGGTCCCGGTGCGACGGCAGCCGGGCGAAGATCTCGTTGAACTCCCCGTCGGGGATGCTGCGCGGGATCCGGCTGGCACCCGATTCTGCCGCCCGGTCGGGAGATGGCGAGCTGCCTGGCGGGCGCAGATCGCCAGTGCAGAGGCCATGCACGAGCTTGACGCGGCGCGGTCATGGACGAGCCTGGCGTGGCCGGTTGCGTCGGCATCGACATGTGACTACAATTCTAGTCATGACGACGATCCCGATGGCGGATGCGAAGGCCCGCCTCTCGGCGGTCCTCGATGAGGTCCGCGACACCCACGAACGGGTAGTGATTACCCGCAACGGCCGGCCGGAGGCTGTCATCATGGCCGTGTCGGATCTGGAGGCGCTGGAGGACACGCTGGACCTGCTGTCCACGCCAGGAGCGGTAGGGGAAATCCGCCAGGCCGAGGCTGACATTGCCGCCGGCGATACGGTCGGCGCCGACGAGCTGCGCCGCCAGCTGGCGGCTCGCGCCGAGCGCGAGCGGCGTGGCTGACGGCTCCTACCGGCTGTCCCTGGCTCCGGCCGCGCGCCGGGCGATCACCGAGGGTCCGCCTGTGGGTTTGCCCTTGGCGGTGGCAACGGCGGTGGCGGAGTTCATTACCGGGCCGCTGCTGGATAAACCCCGCGTGGTGGGCAAGCCGCTGACGAACGAGCTGACCGGCTACCACTCGGCTCGGCGGGGTGCATACCGAGTGATCTATCGCATCGATTACGACGGGCGGGCCGTTCACGTCGTGCGCATCGACCACCGGGCCGACGTCTACCGAACCTGACGGGGTACCGCCCCGATTGCCGAAAACCTGCGCCACCTGGGCGGATGCACTGCAGGACGCCGTCGGCTCGGTCCCGCGTACAGCGCCTGGCGGGCAGGTTCTGGTTCGGGCTTGCGTGCGATGATTTTCGGCTTGTGGGCTTGAAGCTGATCTTCCTCATCGTTTCCGTGCGGTGTCGCTGCTGGCGTTGTCCCGCCGGGAGTCGTGGTGGAAGGACGCGGAGATCCTGATCCTGCGGCACCAGCTCGCGGTGGCCCCGCACCGGACCTTGAAGCGGGCCGCGCCCCGCCGCCGCCGGGCACGCTACACCATCTCCCGCGAGCAGCTCTGGGACCTCCACCACGGCCAGCGGCTCTCATTCACCGAGATCGGACAGCGCACCGGCTACAGCAGAACGGCCATCTCAGACCTCGCCCGTGCCTACGAGATCCCCCACCAGCATCTACCAGGAGGGCAAGCCACTCAAGGCACCTGCCGTTCCAGGCCACTAGATGGGTAATCCAGGGGATAGACACCGGTTGGTGATCAGTCGGCGTGGCCGGTACAAGGACGTTATGCGCCAAGAAGCTGGCCTCACCGCGGGTTACCGCATCCTGCGCACCAATGGGCTCATTGCCGTCAGGGCTCAAGATCCGACGAGCTGGAACGGGGTGTCGTCGGTATTGAGCAAGCAGCCATCCAGGCATCGTGCGAGACGCGTCGGCTCGGGGGCCAGCAGGCCCAGGCATTTCTGCCCTGCAGGGCTTGACCTTTGACGCTGCGTCAACCCTTCATGCTAGCTGTCATGAGGGCGGGCAAGACCACGCTGCTGCACTTGATAGGCACCCTTGATCGGCCCAGCTCGGGGATGGTGCGTCTCACCGGCATCGACGTGGCCGGGCTGGATGACCGGGAAGTCGCCTACCTGCGGGCCGCCCGCATCGGGTTCGTGTTCCAGCAGTTCTTCCTGGCCGAGCACGAAACTGTGCTCGGCAACGTGGCCGATGGCCTCATGTACGCGGGAGTGCGGCTGGCCGAACGACGCCGGCGTGCGCTTGACGCCCTCGACCTGGTCGGGCTCGCGGCACGGTCGGGTGCACGGCCCACCCAGCTATCGGGAGGGCAGCGGCAGCGAGTCGCCATCGCGCGGGCACTAGTACAGGCCCGCGTAAGTCCTTGAGGGGTTCGGCCCGCCGGTTTCGTGGTGTTCATGCGGCTGCGGGGATGCTGCTGACCGGTGCGGGTCTGGCTACCGCCGGGTCGTCGTGCCGGGCGTGGCGGGCGAGATAGCGGGCGTGGTCGGCGTGGGCGTCATAGGTCCAGGTGCAGGGCCTGGCGGTGCGGTTGCAGCGGATGGCGAAGCTGGTGATCTTGCCGGCGAGGCCGGCGGGGGAGGTGAACTCGCCGCGGCGCAGCAGGCCCCTGGCCAGCACAGAGA
>JBOHCK010000448.1:0-4188 GCA_050698755.1 Streptosporangiaceae bacterium
CGTGGCGGGCGTTCACGCCGGCCGGGCGGGGCCTGGCCGGTCCCGGTATCCAGGCCATCACCGGGCTGACCGCGTCGGGGAGCACGTTGACCGGCGTCGGCTTCATCGCGTCCCAGGGCGGCGAGGATCCTGTGTTCTGGCAGTCGCCGATCCGCTGAGCGAGCTCATTCGCCGGGGACGGCGACCGGCTTCCCGAACACGTCTTCCCTGCGGTTGTCCAGGCTCGGCACGGTGGCCCGGACGGTCCGCACCAGGTCGATGTCGACCTCCCCGACCGCCACCCCCGGCCCCGGCCCGAGGTCCATCCTGACCACGCCGAGCGGGTCGACCAGGATGCTGCGCCCGATCCCGGTCGCGGCCCGGGTGGGCGGCTCGTCGGGGTCGGGCACCTGCCCGGCCGCGGCGACCCACACGGTGTTCTCGATGGCGCGCGCCCGGACCAGCGTGAGCCAGTGCTCCTCCTTCAGCGGCCCCGGAGCCCAGGCGGCGGGCAGCACGAGCAGGCTCGCCCCGGCCACGGCCAGCGCGCGGGACAGCTCGCCGAACCGCACGTCATAACAGATCTCCAGCCCGGTGCGCACCCCCGCGAGCGTGCAGATGACCGGCGCGGATCCCGGCGCGACCTCCTCGGACTCGCGGTGCCCGAACGCGTCGAACAAGTGCAGCTTCCGGTACGAGGCGACCAGCTCCCCGGCCCCGTCGTAGGCCACGGCCGTGTTGTACACCCGGCCGTCCGGGGCGGGCTCGAACACCCCTGCCACCAGCGCGACCCCGGTCTCCTTAGCCGCCGCCGCGAGCCCCGAGCAGAACGGCCCGTCCAGCGGCTCGGCCGCGGCCTGCAGGTCCGACCCGAACCTGACCTGCGTCGCCTCGGGAAACACCGCCAGGTCCGCGCCGGCCCCCGCGGCCTCATGCAACGCCAGACGCACCCGGTCGGCGTTCACCGATGGCCGTGAGCTGACCGGGATCTGGCACAGTGCGACTCGCATACCCCCAGCCTAGCCACCGACTTGCGTACGCCCCACCCTGGCGAGCACGGCAAGATGGGCAGCGTGAGCAGACCCTTCCTCAACCGGCGCCTGGACGGGCTGGGCACCACGGTCTTCGCGGAGATGTCCGCCCGGGCCGTGGCGACCGGCTCGATCAACCTGGGCCAGGGCTTCCCTGACCGCGACGGCCCGGCCAGCGTGGCGCGGGCCGCGGCCGACGCGATCCTGGCCGGACGCGGCAACCAGTACCCGCCAGGCCCCGGCATCACCGAACTCCGCCAGGCCATCAGCGCGCACGCCCAGCGCTTCTACGACCTGGCCTTCGACCCGGCCGAGGAGATCCTCGTCACCGCGGGCGCCACCGAGGCGGTCGCTGCCGCCATCCTGGCCCTGGTCGAGCCGGGCGACGAGGTGATCGCGTTCGAGCCTTACTACGACTCCTATATGGCCAACATCGCCATGGCGGGCGGCGTCCGCGTCCCGGTCACGCTGCGCCCGCCGGACTTCCGCCCCGACCTGGACGAGCTGGCCCGGGCGATCACCGACCGCACCAGGCTCATCCTGCTCAACACGCCGCACAACCCCACCGGGACCGTCTTCACCAGGGACGAGCTGGCCGCGATCGCGGCGCTGGCCGTCGAGCGCGACCTGCTCGTGGTCACCGACGAGGTCTACGAGCACCTGGTCTTCGAGGGCGAGCACGTCCCCATCGTCCAGTTCCCCGGCATGCGCGAGCGGACGGTGAGCATCAGCTCGGCGGGCAAGACGTTCTCGTTCACCGGCTGGAAGATCGGCTGGGTCAAGGCGGCGCCCGAGCTGGTCAGCGCGGTCAAGACGGTCAAGCAGTTCCTCACGTTCGTCAACGGCGGCCCGTTCCAGTACGCGATCGCCGAGGCCTTGATGCTGCCCGACGAGTACTTCGCCGCGCTGCGCGACGAGCTCATGGCCCAGCGGGACCTGTTCACGGCGGGCCTGGCGGGGCTCGGCTTCGGGGTCCGCCCGCCGCAGGGCACCTACTTCGTCACGGCGGACATCAGCGGCCTTTCCGACCTCGACGGCACCGAGTTCTGCCGGCTGCTGCCCGACCGCGCCGGCGTGGTGGCCATCCCCGCGGCCATCTTCTACGACGACAAGGACGCCGCCAGGACCCAGGTCAGGTTCGCGTTCTGCAAGCGTCCCGAGGTCCTGACCGAGGCCCTGGCGCGGCTCTCCCGGATGACCCAGGGCTGATCCGCACCCCACCCCGGCCCGCCATAGGGGGCCCAGCCCCACCTCTGTTCGGGGTTCCAGGCCCCTGTTCGCCTCCCGGTCGCGGCCGCCACGATGGGAGGAGGACGGGGAAAGGAGTCCGCGGTCATGGGTTTCGCACTGGTGCTGGCGCTGACGATCGGGTGCATCGCGTTCATCATCGCGTGGGCGGGGCACGGGGGCCCGCGCCCGGATAGCCTGCGGGGGCGCATCCAGGCTCGCGGCTGGGGTCTGCTGCTGCTGCCCGTCGCGATGGCCGCCGCCAAGATGGCCGGCGGGGCGCACGGGCTGATCCCGGCCGAGCTCGGCCTCGCCATCCTGGCCATCGTCTTCGCCCCGAAGCTGGCGGCCAAGCTGGTGCCCTACGGCGTGCTCGGGCTGGCCGTCTTCGGGGTCCATCTGGCCAAGATGTACCGCGATGGGGTTACCATCCGGGTTCAGTACCTGTTCGCCTTCGGCCACGCGGGTCCCGGAGGCCAGGGCACCTGGCCGATAATCGCCGAGGCCGGGGTCCTGTTCGTGGTCGGCCTTTGGCTGCTGCTGCGGCTGGACGCGCCGCCCGCGGGGTCGGTCAAGGCGCTGGTCGCCCGGTGGCTTGACCGCCGTCCCGGCGGGATCACCATCGTCGACGCGCTGCTCCTGATCCCCGCCGTGGGAGTGGCCATGCAGCTGCTCGGACCAGGCAACTGGTTCGGCTGGCGGGCGGTCGACGGGCTCGACGCGGCCCTCATCGACCTGACCGTGGCCACGGCCGCGCTGGTGCTGATCTTCCGGTCGCGGGCCTGGGCCGCGACGCTGGCCGCCGCGGGCCTGCTGGTCCTCGGCACCTACGGCTGGCTGATCGCGGTGTTCTGGCCTGGGATACCCGGGTTCGAGTACGGCTTCGCCGACCTGCGTAACCCGGCGCCCTCGCCGCTCTGGACCGTCGCCCTGCAAGGCTCCCTCTTGCTGGCCCTGGGCCTGTGGCTGGCGCCGGGGGTCATGCGCCATCACCTGACCGGACCCGCGAACATGTCCGACCCGGAGCTCGCGGCCCGGGCCCAGCAGCTGACCAGGCGGGTGCAGACGCTGACCCAGACCCGCCGCGAGGCGGTGGACACCGCGGCCGCCGAGCTTCGGCGCATCGAGCGCGACCTGCACGACGGAGCCCAGGCTCGCCTGGTCGCAATGGGCATCAGCCTGCAGGCGGCCGAACGGCTGTTCCCCACCAACCCCGACGCGGCGCTCGCGCTGGTCGCCGAGGCCAAGGAGTCCTCCTCCCAGGCCCTGACCGAACTGCGCGACCTGGTGCGCGGCATCTACCCGCCCGTGCTCGCCGACCGCGGGCTGGCCGACGCGATCCGCGCCCTGGCGCTGGACGTGCCGCTGCCCGTCGAGCTCGACATCGACCTGCCCCGCCCCTCCGCCTGGGGCGGCGGCCCAGCCAGCCCGGTCGAGCTGCCGGTGGCCTCGGCCGTGTACTTCTCGGTGGCCGAGGCGCTCA
The DNA here is from genome assembly GCA_050698755.1 of Streptosporangiaceae bacterium. Taxonomy (GTDB): domain Bacteria; phylum Actinomycetota; class Actinomycetes; order Streptosporangiales; family Streptosporangiaceae; genus Palsa-504. Next base: position 3,721 of record JBOHCK010000448.1, read on the forward strand.
CCAACGTGACCAAGCACGCTGGCGCCCGCAGCGTGCGGATTCAGCTCAGCCAGGGCTCGGGGCTGCTGCGCGCGCAGGTCACCGACGACGGCTGCGGCGGCGCCGACCCCGCCCAGGGCACGGGGCTGGCCGGGGTGGAACGCAGGCTGGCGGCCTTCGATGGCATCCTGGCGGTAAGCAGCCCGCCGGGCGGCCCGACCATCGTCGTCATCGAGGTGCCGTGCGCATTGTCATCGCCGAAGACCTCTACCTACTGAGAGAGGGCCTGGTCCGGCTGCTTTCCGCGCACGGCTTCGAGATCGCCGCCGCGGTGGCCAGCGCCCCGGAACTGCTCGAGGCGCTGGTCGAGCAGCGCCCCGACGTGGGCATCGTGGACGTGCGGCTGCCGCCCACGCACACCGACGACGGGCTGCGCGCGGCCCTGCAGGCCCGCGCCCAGATTCCGGGCCTGCCGGTCCTGATCCTCTC
>JBOHCK010000449.1:0-4169 GCA_050698755.1 Streptosporangiaceae bacterium
TCGCCTCCACCTGCAACAGCATGCGGGCGAGTTCATCGATCGATGTCACGGGCTTCTTCGGCATGCCCGCCATTGTTCCAGGCGCCTCGCCGGCGCGCGGCCGGATCCGGCGCTCAGATAACGAGGAATTGCGCCGAGAAGCCAGGTAACGGGCAGCGCCGCTCCCAGGCCAGCGTGGCACAGGCGAAGACGAGACCGGCGATCGCCCTTGCCGGGACCTGCGCGGAGGTCCAGCCTGCGGTTGGGCCTTCCTGGATGGCGTAAGCGAGGGCACCGACGGCCGACGCCCCGAGGAGGACACCGATCACATCGATGCGCGTCGAGAGCTTCGGGCTGCGGGCGAGGCGGGAGACGCCGGCGGCGAAGACGGCGGCGGCGACGGGCACGTTGACCCAAAAGATCCACCGCCAGTCGAGGCCCGACACGATGGCGCCGCCAACGAGCGGGGCGACCGCGACAGCCATGCCGGTGACCGCGCCCCAGATGCCGATGGCCCGGGCTTGCTGCCCGGCCGGGAAGGCCTCGCTGATGAGCACGAGCGAAAGCGGCACGGCCAGGCCGCCACCGACGCCTTGGACCGTTCGAGTCGCGATGAGCAGGCCGACGTCGGGCTGAGGGTGCAGCCGGCGGAACCGAGGGTGAACAGAGCCAACCCGGCGAGGAACACCCGGCGACGCCCGTATCGGTCGCCGAGCGCGGTGCCGGCCAGCACCACTGCGGCGAAGCCCAGCGCGTACGCGGCAACCGTCCAGCTCAGCGTCGAGGTGCCTGTTGCGAGGTCGGCGTGGATGGTTGGCAGGGCGGTGGTCACCACCAGGGCGTCCATCCCCGCCATGAACGACGCCATCGAGGTGACGCCCACCGTCCAGCGTTGCGAGGCGCTCCATCGCGGCGCTCTGGCCTGTCCGGTGTTGCTGCCAGTCATGTCCTTCTCCTGTCTAGGGCGATCTCCGAGATCGGGAGCTGCTTCCAGTGAAGGGACGAACGGCGAAGCCGGGGAAGGAGACGTGCGGACGGGACATCCGTCAGGCAGGTTCGGATCTCACGGCGAGCAGACGGGCCTGGAGAAGGCGCCGTTCCCCTTCGGTGGGCGCCAGGGCCGCGGCGGTTTTCAGCTCCCCGGCGGCCTCGGTGGCGCGGCCGAGCCGTCGCAGGTTGCCGGCCAGGGCGGCGTGCCAGAGGTGGGACCGCTCCAGGCCGACGATGGCCTCCAGCGCGGCCAGCCCGTCCTCGGGCCCGTCGCGCTCACTGAGCGCGACCGCCCGGTTGAGCGCCACCACCGGGTTGGTGGCGACCGACCCGAGCAGGTCGTAGAGCTCGATGATCCGGTCCCAGTCCGTCTCGGCCCAGGTCGGGGCGGTGGAGTGGGCCGCGGCCAGGTGAGCCTGGAGCTGGTACGGCCCGGCCGTCCTGCCGGACCAGGCGACGGCCCTGGACACCCACGTCGATCCCTCGGCGATGGCCGCACGGTCCCACAGCGCGCGGTCCTGGTCGGCCAGGGTCACGGGGTTGCCGTTGGCGTCGCTCCGGGCCGGGGTGCGAGCCGAGGTGAACAGCAATAGAGCCAGCAAGGACAGCACCTCGGGCTCGTCGGGCATCAACTCCGCCAGCAAGCGGGCCAGCCGGATCGCCTCGGCCTCGAGATCCACCCGGGCCACCGCGTTCCCGCCGGTGGGGGAGTGGGCCTCGGTGGCGATCAGGTACACCACCGCCAGCACCGCAGCCAGACGGCCGGGGAGTTCCGCGTCGGAGGGAATGGCATAGGGGATGTGGGCGGTGGCGATCTTGGCCCTGGCCCGCACCAGGCGCTTGGCCATGGTGACCTCGGGCACCAGGAAGGCACGGGCGATGGCAGCCACCTCGAGGCGGGCCAGCGTGCGCAGCGCCAAGGCCACCTGGGCCTCACGGCTGAGGGCGGGGTGGCAGCAGGTGAAGATCAGGCGCAGCATGTCGTCTCGCAGCGCGCTGTCCGGCTCCATCATGTCGATCACCTCCTCCATCTGGTCTGTCGCGGCCTGGGTTCCCCATCGGAACGCCGCGGTCTCCTTGGCCGGTCGTGCCGACTCCCGTCGCAGGAAGTCGAGCGCCTTGCGCCGGGCGACCACCGTCAGCCACGCCCGCGGGCTCTCCGGGATCCCCGACTTCGGCCAGGCATCCAGGGCGGCGATCGTGGCCTCGGAGAGGGCGTCTTCGGCGACCGACAGGTCGCCAAGCTGTCGGACCAGGGTGCCGAGCACCCTCGGGCCCTCCTCCTTCAGCACCTCGACTAGGGCATCGGTGGCACTCACGGCCGGGGCGCCGAGCCGTGGACCAGCGGCGCGATCGGGCGAAGCTCTATCTTTCCCCGCCAGGCGGCCGGGATCTGCGCCGCCCAGGCGATGGCCTCGTCCAGGTCGGCCGCCTCCAGTACGAAGTACCCGCCCAGGACCTCCTTCGCCTCAGCGTAAGGACCGTCGATCAGCATCACGTCGCCACCCTTGCCACCCGAGACCGTGATGGTGGTCGACATGGTTACCGGATGGAGCGCCTCACCGCCGCGCATCACCCCGGCCTCGGTAGCCCGCCGGGCGAACTCGGCGTACTCGGAAGAGAGCTCGCTCTCGGGGGGTTCGTTCCAGTACTGGTCTCGGTCGTAGTACAACAAGGCCACATACAGCGCCATCGTCAGAAGTCCTTCCATTCTCCGCGGACCGCCCCGCGGCATCTACCAGACGATCACGACTGTGCCAGGAGGACACGGCGTTCGCCGGATGCCGGGCAGCAGCCGCAACTCGGCAAGCCGACCCGGGCACGAGGCGGCTCCCCTGAAAGACGGGGAGCCGGCCTCGCGCCTGAACGGTCGGCTGCCTAGCGGGCAGGGCTATTGTGGTAGGCTGCGGCGTACCATTGACCCTCGCGCTTGGCCAGCACCCAAGTGGCGCGCACCATCGCCTCGCCCGGCACGGCGTCCTGCCCGGGGAAGACGATCCCGTCCTCGCTGACCACGATGGCCGTCTCGTCGTTGAGGAAGCGGACATCTTGGGGTTGGTCGATCACCCGCGATCCCTTGAGCGGGCCAGCGAACGCCCCGGCCATCGTGGTCTGGATCTCCTGCCGGTCCTTCTCGTAGAGGCCAGGCTGGACCACACTGGCATCGTCGAGGTAGTCGGCCACGAACGCCTCGGCGTCGTTGGCCTCCCACGCTTCATACACGCCCTTGATGACGTCGAGAACCGCCTGCCGGTCCGCATCCGATGCCGTCGCTGATGTCTTGCTGGACATTGATCTCCTCGTTTCTCTCCTCGGAGTGGCAATCACCACCCGCCTGATGGACGGGCAGGCCCGGCGCGGAAGGACACCTCCTCCACCTGAAACCAAAAGAAACCGAGAAGTCCTTCCGCCCAGCGATGCCGAGCCTGCCGATCGCTGCCGGCGCTCTCTTAGCCTCAGTCCACCGGCCGGGTTTAGGGGCCGCGAATTAATAACACGCTGATTCACGGCGGGCGTGCCGGCGGCAGTGTATAGTTCCACTCCCCGTGGAACGGGTGGCGCTGGATGGAATTGGCCTCCAGGTCCCGCATCGCCTTGTCGCTGATCTTGATGCCCTTGGGGTACTCGCCCTGGTCAAGGGCCGCCCCGACGGTCAGCCCGGTCCTGGTCCGGGTGCCGGCGATCAGGCTGACGATGACCTCGTGGCTTTCCAGCGGCCGGCCGCGCCAGTTCATCGAGATCTGGCTGAACAGCCGGTGCTCGATCTTGTTCCACTTGGAGGTGCCGGGCGGGAAGTGGCACACGGTGATCGCCAGCCCGGTCTGGGCGGCCAGCGCCGCCAGCTCAGCCTTCCACAGCCGGGTGCGGTAGCCGTTGGACCCCCCGCCGTCGGCGCAGATCAGCAGCCTGCTCGCGGCGGGGTAGGCGAGCTGCCCGGCCTTGTGCCACCAGGTGCGGATGGTCTGGACCGCGAACGCGGCGGTGTCATGGTCGGTGCCCACGCTGACCCAGCCGGCGTCGGCGGCGATGTCGTACACCCCGTAGGGGGTGACCTTGCCCAGCTCCTTGTCGATGAAGTCGTAGACGTTCACCTGCTCGGGCTCGCCGCGGCGCCGCCATTCCCGCCCGCCGTTCTTGAACCTGCCGACGTTCTCCTTCTTCTTGGCGTCCACGCTGATCACCGGCTGCCCGGCCGCCAT
>JBOHCK010000450.1:0-4163 GCA_050698755.1 Streptosporangiaceae bacterium
TGGACCGGCCGTTCAGCGACGACTCACGTCGACCCCCGACGCTCCGCGTGGCGCCGCTCGAGGTCGGCCCGGTGTTGCGGGAGCGATTGTTCCGCCAGCACACGGTGGCGCTGACCTCCGCCACCCTCGCCCTGGGCGGCTCCTTCGATCCGCTGGCAGCGCAATGGGGGTTGGCAGTGCCAGCCCGGGGGGGCGACCCCCCGGAACCCCCCGCTCATGGGGGGGCTGCCCGCCCCCCCATATCCCCCCGGGGGTGGACCGGGCTCGACGTCGGCTCGCCGTTCGACCATCCGCGCAGCGGCATCCTGTACGTGGCCAGGCACCTCCCGCCGCCGGGCCGGGACCAGCTCCCCGAGGCTTACGTGACGGAGCTCGAGGAGCTGATCGACGCCGCGGGCGGCCGGACGCTCGGGCTGTTCTCCTCGATGCGGGCGGCCCTCCAGGCGGCCGACGCGCTCCGCGACCGTATCAAGCAGCCGCTCCTCTGCCAGGGCGACGACGTCACGGCCCAGCTGGTCAGGCAGTTCGCCGAGGACGAGCCGACTTGCCTGTTCGGCACCCTGTCCCTGTGGCAGGGCGTGGACGTGCCGGGTCCCTCGCTGCAGCTGGTGGTCATCGACCGGATCCCGTTCCCCCGGCCCGACGATCCGCTGGCGTCGGCGCGGCAGCGCGCGGTGGCCGCCCGCGGCGGGAACGGGTTCATGACCGTCGCGGCCGCGCAGGCCGCGCTGCTGCTGGCGCAGGGCGCCGGGCGGCTGCTGCGCACCGTGACCGACCGCGGCGTGGTCGCGGTGCTCGACCCACGGCTGATGACGGCCCGCTACGGCGGGTTCCTCCGCACGTCGCTGCCCCCGTTCTGGACCACTACCGACCCTGCGCTGGTCCGGGCCGCGCTGCGCCGGCTCGGCGCGTCCGCGCCTCCCGCCGCTACAGACGCCTTACCAGCCCATTAAGTTTGATCGGGTAGTGCGGATGAACAGCGGCAGCGCTGGGTAGCATCCCGTGGAACCACCAGAAAGTACGCATCCGTTGTGCAAGTGGACTAGCTGCCACTCGCAGCGGGAGGTCAGGCATGCGGATACGGCAGCGCATTCGGAGTGGGCCGCCATCGGGCAAGCGGCACATCCTCCGCTGGGTTGCCATCGCCGCGGTGGTGCTCCTCGCCGGGGGGACGCTCACCGCGTACCTGAAGTACCGGGCCATCTACGACAGCATCACCCGGGTCGCGGTGAACCCGGGCGAGCTCGGCCACCGCCCCCCGCAGTACAGCACGACCTCGGAGAACGTCCTCGTCTACGGCGTAGACAGCCGGGCGGGCCTGGACGCGCACGAGCAGTACATCCTGCACACCGGAAGTGACCAGACCGACAACACCGACACCATCATGCTCGTGCACATCTCGCCTGGTCGGCATCTCGTCACCGTGCTGAGCATCCCGCGCGACACCATGGTGCCGATGTACGCGTGTGCCAGCGGCCCCGGGCATCCCGGCCAGCAGGCCGACCCGAACTCCGACGTGCAGATCAACTCGTTGCTCGAGATCGGCGGTCCGGTGTGCCTGTGGGAGACGGTCGAGCAGTCGACCGGCATCTACATCGATCACATCATCGGGATCGGGATGCTCGGGTTCGTCAAGGTCGTCAACGACCTCGGCGGGGTCAACGTCTGCGTACCGTTCACCGTCCATGACCCCGTGTCCGGCCTGAACCTGCCCGCAGGCGAGCAGCACATCAACGGGATCCAGGCGCTGGCGTTCTGGCGGACCCGCGAGGACATCGGAAACGGCTCGGACCTGCAGCGTATCCAGCGGGACCAGTTCCTGTCCGCGCAGGTGGTCAAGGGGGTGCTGAGCAGCGGCCTGCTGTCGAATCCGTTCCGGTTGCTGACCATCGTCAGCGACGCCGCGGCCTCGCTGACGACCGACAACGGCATGACCGTGTCGGATCTGGTGAGCATCGGCGAGAGCCTGCGCAACCTGAATAGCAAGAACGTCCAGTTCATCACCGCGCCGAATGAGCCGTGGACGGGCAACCAGAACCGGGTCCAGTTCGCCCAGCCGCAGGCCGGCGAGGTCTTCAACGCCATCGCCCACGACGTGAAGGTGCCGAAGGTTTCGGTCAATCCGACGCCAACGCCGACGGCCCCGCAGGTGCTCACCACCAACCCGTCCAGCTTCAAGATCCAGATCCTGAACGGCTCCGGTGCCCAAGGCATCGCGGCCCAGGCGGCGACCGGGCTGACCAGCCGCGGCTTCGTCGTGACCGGGACCGGCAACGCGCCGAACTTCGCGTACACCAACTCGGTGATCGAGTACCCCTCCACCGCGGAGATGGCCGCGGTCAACACGCTGGGGAAGGAACTCACCAACGTCACCGACCTGCTCGACCCCACCCTGGCGCCGGGCACCGTGGACCTGATCCTCGGCTCGGACTTCACCGGCTTGGCGCCGGTGGGCGGGGCCGCCTCGCCTTCCCCGACCGTCTCGCCTTCCCCGGCCGTCTCAGGGTCATCCTCGGCCTCGCCCGGTCCCAGCCCCTCCGTGTCGGTCAGCGGCCTGGCCGCGTCCAACGGAGGCATCACCGCGGCGGCCGGCTGCGCCAGCGACAGCTCGGCGTTCTCCGGACCGCTCAGTCCCTGAGCCTGGGCCCCTGAGCCTGACTACCGCGACGGGATGGCGCTGACCGCGTCGACCGCTTCGGGCAGCCTGCGCATCGTGGTGATCCGCCGTTCCGCGACCTTGGCAGGATGCCCGGTGCCGTCACGGTCGACCCAGACCGACCGCAGCCCGAGCCTCGCCGCGGGCAGGACGTCGTGCACCCAGCTGTTCCCCACGTGGATCCAGTTCGCGCTGCTGGCCGCCGTCTGCTCGGCGAACCTGCGGAAGTGCGCCAGGTCGGGTTTGTAGCTGCCGACCTCCTCCGCGGTCACCCAGAGGTCAAACGGGACCGGCAGGCGCGGCCTAGTCGTGGCGAACAGGTCGTCGTCGCAGTTAGTCAGGATGGCCAGCCGCCAGCCCTGCTCGCGCAGCGCGGCCAGGGCCGGGCCGGCGTCATCGAACACCGGCATGTCCGGCCAGGCCCGGACCAAGGCTTCGTCGCCGCCGTCGGGCAGGGCGATGCCCTCGCGCTCGGCCGCCCGCGCGAGCCCGGCCTTCAGCACCTCCCGGTACGGCGTCCAGCCCGGACGCGCCTCCAGCTCAAGCTCGGATCGGTGGTAGGCGGTGAGCAGGCGCCCGGCATCGGCACCCGCGACTTGCGCCAGCGTCCCGATCATGCACGTGTTCCAGTCCGCGATGGTCCCGTAGCAGTCGAACGTCAGCCACCGGTCCGCCACGGTCAGTCCACGTCCAGGATGAAGCGCGCCGCCGGGCTCAGGCTCGCGCGGGTTTCGGGGCGAAGGTATTTCTTCTGGTCGGTCTGCTGCCCGCGCTCCCGGCGGGCGAAGTACGAGTGCAGGGCGCGACGCGGCCGGTCGGTGTGGTTGACGGTGCCGCCGTGCCACAGGTGGCTGTTGAACACGACGGCGGTGCCGGCCGGGGCGATGAGCAGCACCTCGTCTGGGTGCGCGGCGGTCGGATCCGGCATCGCGAGGCGAGGCACCGTGTCGGCCCGGTGCGTGCCGGGCACCACGCGGGTGGCGCCGTTGTCCGCGGTGAAATCGTCAAGGAGCCAGATCGAGTTGCAGACCTGGAAGCCGCTGGCCGGAGCGGGCCCGCCGTAGTCGGCGTGCAGGGCCTGGAGGCCCTGGCCAGGCAGCGCCTCACGGAAGTTCAGCGAGGACAGCTTGAAGTCGCCAAGCACGTGGCCGACGCAGGTCAGCACCCGCGGCTCTGTAAAGCACGGCCTGAACATCGGGCCCTTGTTGACCAGGTCGGCGAGTCGGTTGGTCCCCGCCTCCTGGTGCACCTCGAGCCCGGCCTGGTCGCCCTCGATGGCCAGCCGCTCGGCCAGCCGGGCCTGGATGGCCGCCAGCTCCTCATCGGACAGCACACCGGGGAGTACCGCGTATCCGTACTGATCGAGATGGTCCCTGGTCTCGGTATCGAGGGTGGCCTCGGTGACGCCCAGCTCGGCCAGGGCGGTCGCCATGTCCAAAGCCGCCTCCCCGGAGTCAGCCACACCCGTCTGATTCAGCCTACGCTGCGGTCATGACCGCACGACCGC
>JBOHCK010000451.1:0-4156 GCA_050698755.1 Streptosporangiaceae bacterium
ATCTGCTGCACCGTCTCACCCCCGAGCCGCCGCGCCGGGTCACGATCGAGGACATCGCGTTCCGGCTGGCCAACTCGGCCGGGAACGCCCACGCTGGGTACCGTGAGCCTCGCCAGCGGCGCGCCCCGCGCCGTTTCGGGGGCCGGGGCTTGGTACCTGCACTCGCCGCGCTGAGCGTGGTGGCGGTCGCTGGCCTCAGCGCGGGCATCGCGGTGCTGGCCTCAAGTCACAACACGCCGCCGAACACGTCCGGGGGCGGGCTGACCACGACGTCAGCCCCCGCGTCGGTGACGTCCTCGGTTCCGTCGACGCCGGCGTCGGCTTCGTCGGGCCCGGCCACGCAGCCGCTGGCCATCAGCGGCGCGCCGTGGGGCGCCGAGCTGATCGACCAGCACACGTTCGCCCAGGACTCACTGGTCAGCGCGGGCGGCTCGCTGTTCGCGATCGCGCCGGGCTCCCTGGCGCGGATCGACCCGGCCACCGGGGTCGTGGCCGACGTTCCCGTCTCCGGCTCCGTCACGGGCCCGCCGGTCGTGGTCGGCCACACGGTGTGGGTGGTGTCCTACCACCCCGGCGGCGTCGTGGACCTGGTGGGCTACGACTCCAGCACGCTGGCCCAGGTCAGGTCCTGGACGGTCGACGCCATCGGCGCGCTATCCAGCACGCCAGAGGGTGTGCTGGCCGCCGGGCCCGACGGCACCCTGTACGTGGCCGCGGGCGTCACCGTGGTGGCGGTGGACCCGGCCACCGGCTCGGTGCTCCGCCGGTACTTCAATGACTCAGGCGTGACCAACTCGGTGGCGGTCTCACCCGACGGGACCACGCTGTACGTCGGCTCAGGCTCGTTCAGGGTGGTGAAGTTCGACGCGACCGGCGGCGAGGTGACCGGGGAGTCCACCATGACCGGCGGTGTCGGCGGGAACCTGGTCGCGACCCCGCGCGGGCTCTGGGGCACGATCGGCGTCGGGAATGCGGAGTGGGTCTGGTTCGCCCCGAGCGGCGACCTGTCCCGCGCGACCCGGGTCGGGCAGAGCGGGGGAGGCGGCCTCGCGTCGGTGCCCGTCTACAGCGGCGGCCTCATCTGGATCGGCGGCGGGCAGACGCTGGTCTGCGCCAACCCGTCCACCGGTCAGATCCTGTCCACCGCCACCCTGCCCACCGACCACGGCTCCCTGGAGTACTTCAGCAGCGCCGCCGTGATCGGCGGCCGCACGTTCGCCTACTACCAGGACGATGCGGCCCAGCGGGCCGGCGTCGTTCAGATGACGCCGCCCAGCGCGTGCGCGGCCTAGTCCCTGCCCGGCCGCGCCGTGATGACCGGGCCCCCCTCCTCGGCCGGTGGGGGGCCCGGCGGCGTTCCGTCGCCGAACGGCCGCCCGCCGAGTTCCTCGCGCCCGTGCGGGGCCAGCCACCCGCTCAGGTCAGGCCCGGCCGGGACGATCCCTGACGGGTTCAGGCGAGAGTGCACGCGGTAGTAGTGCTGCTTGGTCTGCTCGAAGTCGATCGTGTCGCCGAACCCCGGCGTCTGGAACAGGTCACGCGCGTACGCCCACAGCACCGGCATCTCGGTGAGCTTGTTCCTGTTGCACTTGAAGTGGCCGTGGTAGACGGCGTCGAACCTGGCCAGCGTCGGCCACAGCCGCACGTCCGCCTCGGTGATCGCGTCGCCGACCAGGTAGCGCCGGGTGGCGAGCCGCTCGGACAGCCAGTCGAGCCGGGCGAACAGGGCGGCGTAGGCCGCCTCGTACGACTCCTGGGTGGAGGCGAACCCGCACCGGTACACGCCGTTGTTCACGTCGGTGTAGACGCCGGCGCTGACGTCCTCGATCTCGTCACGCAGCCGGTCGGGGTATAGGTCAGGTGCTCCGGGCCGGTGGTACGCGGTCCACTCGGCCTCCATGTCCAGCGTCATCTCCCGGTAGTCCGCGGTCACCACCGCGCCGGAGGTCACGTCCACGATGGCCGGGACGGTGACGCCCCGGTCGTACCCCGGGACCGCCTTCTCGTAGGCCTCCCGCAGCCAGTGCACGCCGAGCACCGGGTCGACCCCGCCGGGGTCAAGGTCGAACGTCCAGCTCCGCCAGTCGTGCTCCGGCCCGCAGATCCCCATAGACAGCGCGGGCTCGAGCCCGAGCAGTCGCCGAACGATCATCGTCCGGTTCGCCCACGGGCAGGCTCGCGCCACCACCAGGCGGTACCGCCCGGCCTCGACCGGCAGGTTCCCGTCTGTCCCGCCCGCCGTGATCCGCCCGTTCAGGTACCGGGTATCCCGCACGAACTCTCCCGCACTGCCCACCCCGCCGACGCTACCTCATGCTTTCGTTTTCAAGTACCTCGGCCCTGTTGGCCGTAAGGACTGGCGTAATTAAGTTAGGTTAGCCTAAGCTAAGTCGTCTGCGGCCTGAGTCATGAGGTGCGACAGTGACCAGTGGGGAAAAAGTAGATGATTAACCGGCAGGCGACTATAGCGGTAGTCATAGCCTGCGCCATGCTCACGGGCTCCGTGCTGCTGGCCGGCTGCGGGTCGGCGAAGGGCGGGCCGTCGATCACCCTCTACAACGGCCAGCATGAGCAGACCACCGACGGGCTGGTGACCGCGTTCGAGAAGCAGACCGGGATCACCGTCAACGTCCGCAACGACGACGAGGACACCCTGGCGAACCTCATCGCTGTTCAGGGTTCCCGCTCGACCGCCGACGTCATCTACACGGAGAACTCGCCCGCGCTCGAGTTCCTCCAGGAAAAGGGCCTGCTCTCACCAGTGGACGCCAGCACCCTGGCGCACGTCCCGGCCGGGTACGACTCACCCCAAGGGGACTGGTTGGGGATTTCCGCCCGGGTCAGCGTACTGATCTACAACCCATCCCTTATCGCCAGGAGCCAGCTCCCAACCTCGGTTATGCAGCTCGCCAACCCGAAGTACCAGGGCCAGCTCGCCTTTGCCGCCGGGGAAACCGACTTCCAGCCGATCGTCACCTCGGTGATCAAGACCTACGGGCAGGCGGCGGCGCTGCGCTGGCTCGACGGCATCAAGGCGAACGCGGCGAGCCACATCGTCCCGGATAACGAGACCATCACCGATGAGGTGAACCGCGGCCAGGTCGCCTTCGGCGTCATCAACCAGTACTACTGGTACCGGCTGAAGGCGGAGATCGGCGCGTCGGCGATGCACTCGCAGATCACCTACTTCGCCCCGCGTGATCCCGGCTACGTGATCGACGTCTCCGGCGCGGCGGTGCTGAAGTCGAGCCAGCACCAGGCCGCGGCCCAGGAGTTCCTCGCCTTCCTGGTCAGCAAGCAGGGTCAGGAGATCATCTCGCGCGCGGCGGGCAACGAGCAGAGTTACGAATACCCGCTCGCGTCCGGCGTGACGACCTCCGCCCCGGAGACGCCGTTCGCCCAGCTCCAGCCGAACCCGATCACGATCGCCGATCTCGGCGACGGCTCGACGGCCATCAGCCTGCTGCGCCAGGCGGGCCTGCTATGAGCCTCCCGGCCGGCCAACGTCGCTGATGGCGGGCCCGGGAACGCTGGCCGCTGGCCAGCGCGAGCAGGCCGTTCTCACGCCACGACGCGCCCGCCGCCCGCTCGCCCTGCTCGCGGCCAGCTACCTGGTCGCGGCGATCCTGGCGCTGCCGCTGGTCTTCGTGCTGATCGAGGCCCGCGGTGCCGGAGCGGCGGCGGTGGCGCGCCTGATCTTCCGCCCGCTGACCGCCTCGCTGCTCTGGAACACCGTCCGGCTCACCGTCGTGGTCACGGCGGCGTGCGCGGTGATCGGAACCGCCGCCGCGTGGTGCGTCGAGCGGACCGACCTGCCGGGCCGCCGGGCGTGGGCCGTGCTCGTGGTCGTGCCGCTCGCGATCCCCGATTTCGTGGTCAGCTTCGGCTGGAGTTCGCTGTGGACCTGGGCGCAGGGCTTCGGTGGCGCGGTCATCGTGATGACCCTGGCCGTCTACCCGCTGGTGTACCTCCCGGTGGCGGCCAGCCTCCGCAGCGCCGATCCCGGGCAGGAGGAGGTAGCCAGGAGCCTGGGCTCCGGCCGGGTCCGCGTGTTCGTCAGGATCACGCTCGGTCAGGCCAAGGGCGCCATCGCAGGCGGCTGCCTGCTGGTCGCGCTGGTCCTGCTGGCCGAGTACGGGGCGTTCGAGATCCTCGG
>JBOHCK010000452.1:0-4151 GCA_050698755.1 Streptosporangiaceae bacterium
GCCACAGTGACGCCGCCCACCACCCCGCGCATCGCGAACCCGCCGGACTACACCAGATCGGCACCGTCAACGGCACCACGCACCCGCCCCACAGCCACCCTCAACGGCGCGTGACAGGCGTTGCCGGTCCCGCTGGCCGGCGCTCTTCAGGAGACCGGGGACCCGTGGGAGCCTTACCGGATCGTCGATGCCGGCGGCGAGCCCGTGGTGGCGGTCGCCGAGTTCTTCCGAGACCTGCAGGCCGCGGGCCGGTCGGAGGCGACACTGCGCTCTTACGGGCACGATCTCCTGCGCTGGTTCAGGTTCCTCTGGGCGGTCGAAGTGCCGTGGAACCGGGCGACGCGGATCGAGGCCCGCGATTTCTGCCGGTGGATGCTGGTCGCGGGCAAGCCGTCCCGCCCGCACTGGCGCAGCACGGACACGATGTCCGCGGCGAGCGGGGAAGCGTACGCGCCGTCGGTGCGGGCGCACAGTGAAACGGTCCTGCGCTGCTTCTACCAGTTCCACCTGGAGGCGGGCAGCGGCCCGGTGATCAACCCGTTCCCGCTGGACCGGACGCGGCGGGGCGGGCGGGCGCACGCCCATCACAACCCGATGGAGCCGTTCCGCCATGAGCGGTCCGGGCTCTACCGGCCGCGGGTTCCGTCCCGGATTCCCCGCAGTGTCCCCGATGAGGAGTTCAACGAGATCTTCGCCCGGCTGCCCTCGCACCGGGACCGGGCGCTGGTCGCGTTCTACGTCTCCACCGGCGCCCGCGCCTCGGAACTGCTGTCGGCGACGCTGGCCGGGGTCGACCCCGGCCGCCAGGTGATCGCGGTGACCCGCAAGGGCACCCGTGAACTGCAGGAACTGCCCGCGTCCACGGATGCGTTCGTGTGGCTGCGGCTCTACCAGGTGGAGATGGAAGGCCTCATTCCCCGGGGCCGGCGGCAGCCGCTGTGGTGGACGCTGCGCCGCCCGGTGCGGCCGCTGACCTACCATGCGGTGCACCGCATGTTCGAGCGGGCAGGCGAGGCGGCGGGGAGCAGCGCCACCTTGCATTCGCTGAGGCACACGGCGGCCTACCGGATGGCAGAGGATCCCGCCCTCCCGCTGACCGACGTGCAGACCGTGCTCGGCCATGTGCTTCTGACGACCACGCAGATCTACCTCACGCCCCGCAAGGAAGAGGTGATCCGCCGGGTCCTGGCCCATCATGCCGAGCAGACCCGGCAGGCCGCTGAGCGGGCCCGCCCGGCGCCGGCACCGGGCTACCGGCCTGAGACGATGGACGTGCTGTTCGGGGGCCGCACGTCATGACCGGGACCGTCGCGTTCCCGGGGATCGCAGCCCGCCCGTCCAAGGCCAGGCGCGAGTCGGCCCGGACAGCGTTCCCGCCGCGGCCGGCCGCGGCGGACTGGCCCGCCACCAGGCAGGACCGCGATGAGGCCTTCGAACGGCTCACCAGCGGGATATTCGTCCTGGACAACGAGGGCAGCCAGGAACGGCGCAGGCGCGCCCTGAAATGGTTCCTGGACTGGCTGTCCGACCAGCCGGGCGAGACCTGGCAGCAGCGCTGGATGGCCAGCGGCGCCGACGCGGCGGGAGGGAACTGGCGGCAGGAGCCGATCGCCTGGCAGCGCGAGCGCGGCCGGGAATCGCGGTGGCTGCGAGCCGAGCTGTCCGGCGCCCTGGTCGTGTCGGTCTGCGGCGACCTCGTCCGTCCCTCGCTTGCCTGCCTGGTCGCCGGCGGGGCCGGCAAGGGGGCACTGACCCGCAGCCTGGCCCGCACCCGCGACCCCGAGGGCTTCGCCCGCATCCAGGCGCTCTGCGGCGCCGACCCGCACGTGTCCGCCGAGGCCGTGAGCCTCACGCTGCGCCGCACCGCCGAAATCATCGCGGCCAAGGGCGGCATGCTCGCCGGCATCACCGTCGGCGACGTTCTGGAGCTGATGGACCGCGAAGCCGAGCACTTCACCTGCCCGGTCCGGGATCACAAGGTCTTCTACCGGATGCTCCGCGAGCTGGGGATCTTCGGCGACGAGGCACCCGAGCGGCTGCGCGCGTTCCGCACCGCGGGCCAGCTCACTCCCGAGGAGCTCGTCGACCGCTACCACCTGCAGTGCCGGCCCGTCCGGGACCTGATCGTGGACTACCTGCGCGAGCGTCAGCCCGCCGTGGACTACACCAGCCTGAAGATGCTCTCCTACTACCTGGCGCAGCGGTTCTGGGCCGACCTTGAGGAGCACCACCCCGGGATCGACAGCCTGCACCTGACCGCCGAGGTCGCCGGCGCGTGGAAACAGCGGCAGCGCACCAAGCCCCAGATCATCACCGCACCGGACGGGGAAAGGACCGTCGTCACGGCCGAGCGGATCGGCTACCGCCAGTGCCTGACCCCGGTCCGGGCCTTCTACCTGGACCTGTCCCAGTGGGCGATCGAGGATCCCGCCCGCTGGGCGCAGTGGGCCGCCCCCTGCCCGGTCAGGCAGGAAGAGATCAGCCAGCGCAAGTTCGCCCGCCACCGCAAGGCCCGCATGGACGCGCGGACCCGGGAACGGCTGCCCGTCCTGCCGGTGCTGGCCCGCACCGTCGACGAGCGGCGCAAGAACTCCTCCGCGCTCCTGGAGGCCGCCCGCCGGGCACAGCCCGGCGAGGCATTCACCGCCGCGGGCCAGACGCTGACCCGTTCGGTCACCAAGTCCGCCCGCAAGACCTGGGCCGACGATCCCGGCTCCGGCAGGCGCCGCGACCTGGGCCTCGAAGACGATCACGCGTTCTGGGCGTGGGCCGCCGTCGAGGTTTTCAGGCTCACAGGGTGCCGGATCGAGGAAGTCCTGGAGCTCAGCCACCACAGCCTGATCCAGTACCGGCTGCCGTCCACCGGCGAGATCGTCCCCCTGCTGCAGATCATCCCCTCGAAGACAGATGAGGAGCGACTTCTCGTGGTATCCCCGGAGCTGGCGGACGTCTTGTCAGCCATCATCCAGCGGATCCGCCAGCCCGACGGGAGCGTCCCGCTCGTCCCCGTCTACGACCGCTACGAATGCCTATGGCGGCCGCCGTCCCCGGTCCTGTTCCAGCGCAGGTTCCCCAGCGAGTGCCGGGCGATCAGCGACACCTCGCTCCGGGAAATGCTGGACGAGGCCCTTGCCCATACCGGCATGAAGGACCTCGCCACGGGCCAGCCATTGCATTACACGCCGCACGATTTCCGGAGAATCTTTATCACGGATGCCGTCATGAGCGGACTGCCCCCGCATATTGCGCAGGTTATCGCGGGCCACAAGGATATTAACGTCACGATGGGCTACAAGGCCGTCTATCCTGATGAGGCCATCCAGTCCCACCTGGCGTTCCTGGCCCGGCGGCGGGCACAGCGGCCCACCGATGAATACCGGGTCCCCAGCGAAGAAGAATGGCAGGAATTCCTCGGCCACTTCGAGCGCCGGAAAGTTGCAACCGGGATATGCGGCCGCGCATTCAGCACTCCCTGCATTCACGAGCACGCTTGCCTGCGATGCAGCATGCACTGGCCAGACCCCGCCCAGCGGCACCGCATCGCCGAGATCCGCGACAACCTCACCGCCCGCATCGCCGAAGCCGAGCGCGAAGGCTGGCTCGGCGAAATCGAGGGACTCAAGATCAGCCTCGCCGGCGCCAGCGACAAGCTCACCCAGATCGACCGCCGCTCCGGACACGACGGCCCGGCCGACCTGGGAACCGCGATCCCCGTCGGCCCGCAGCAGGAAGACGCCACCCGCTATGACCACTGACGAACTGACCGCGGCACTTAACGCCTGCGCCGCCGGACTCTACCCGCTCGAAGCCGGCGTCGCCCTGCTCATCGCCGAGGGCACCTTCCTCCGCCGCGACGACTTCACCACCCGGTTCATCGAGCACGGCACCAGCAGCGGCGCCGCAATGGCCTCTATCGACTGGGACTCCGTGATCACCGCACTTCACGCTGGCGAACTTCCCTGTTCCGCAGGCGAGAGGCGTGTCCTCCTTCTATCTGCCAGCCTCGCCGGCGGCATCCCCGTCGATCTCCGCGACGCGGCAACCGGCCTCGACGACCGCAACATCCAGCGACTGGTCACCGCGATCCTGCACGCATCCGGAAAACGCCCGAACCCGAGAGATATTGATGATCATCTTTAGTTCAGAGAATG
>JBOHCK010000453.1:0-4145 GCA_050698755.1 Streptosporangiaceae bacterium
CCCGTGGGGTAGTCCACCTGGCGGAAGGAGCCGTTGACGTTGACCCAGCCGAAGTTGTCGCCCTGGGCGTCGGCCCAGAACCCGACCGTGACGCCCCGGTTGTTCAGCCCGGTGACCTGGGTCTGCGCCGAACCGGGGAAGTTCTCGTTGACGTAGTTCTGCTGCCCGAAAGGCGACGTCACCACGTACCCCTTGTTCGGGTGCCCGGGCATGCCGGAACCGAAGTACCCGGCGATGACGCCCTCGTCGTTGATCCCGAGCAGCTGGTTGAACGTCGGGTCGTGTGCGTTGTCCAGGGTGATGAAACTGTACGCGGGGCTGTCGGTGCTCGCGCTGGCCGCGGTGGCCAGGGTCAGGGCTCCCGTCGCCAGGATCCCGGACGCAACGGTGGTGGCCGCAACCCGCAGAACGTTCCTCTTGACAGACATTTTGTCAATCCTTTCTCAGTGGTCTTTAGACAATTGGCTACCTGCGTCAGTCAGCCTCGCGCCGCGCACCGGGCGATCCACCGGGGGCGCTGGGGGAAACGCGGCAAACCTCGCCGTGGCCTGCCCGATTCGGGACGGCCTGCCGCCACTGGGGGATCCACCGGGGGCTGAAAAGCAATAATCCGGATCGCTTGTGGATAACCCCAGAAATGTCGTAGCCAGCAGCTAGAATCGAACTAATAGCTGAAGTTAGTAGAGATCAAGCTACCCGTCCCGAGAACCGGATCGAGGTGAGTAATCCGATGAGCACCGTCTCCACCTTTGCCAGCCCCAAGGAGGCGCGGGAGGCGGTGCACGCGGGCCTGGGGTACCTGGCCGATCTGGATGCGGCGAGCATGCCGGCCGAGGCGCTGGCCCAGTGCATCCGGGAGTTGGTACAGGCCGACGCGGTACTTACGGCGGCGCTGGCCCCGATGCTGGCCGCGTACGACACCAAGGACGGGCACCTGGCCGACGGGCAGCGCAGCTTGGGGACCTGGCTGGTGCACATGCTGCGCGTAACCCGGGGCCAGGCCGCCCAGTACAAGGCGATCCGGGCCCTGCCCCGCGACCACCAGTCGCTGCTGGCCGGGCTCCGCACCCGGGCGCTGACCACGTCCGAGGCCCTGCAACTGGCCAGGTGGACCCGGCAGATCCCGGCCGAGTTCCGCGGCCAGGCCGAGGAAATCCTCGTCGCGGCCGCCAGGGCGGGGGCGGACCTGCGGGCGCTGGCCCAGATCTGCGCCGAGATCTTGTCCCGGACCGTCCCGCCCGACCCCGACGACGACCCGGCCCAGGACCGGGCCCTCTTCTTGGACACGACCCTGGACGGCGCCGGGGTCCTGCGCGGCGACCTGACGCCCGAGTGCGCCGCGATGGTCCAGGCCGTCCTGGATGCCCTGTCGGCCCCGGGCGGGGCCGGGGACCTGCGGACCCGGCCGCAGCGCTACCACGACGCGCTCGCCGAGGCGATGAAGCGCCTGCTGGCCTCCGGGCTGCTGCCGCGGCGCGCCGGACAGCCGGTCAAAGCCCTGGTGCACGTCTCGTTCGCGGACTTGTGCGACCTGGATGTGGATTCCAGGCTGCAGGACACGTGGATCACCGAGTACCGGGCCCGGTGGGCCGCCCAGCGGGCCGCCGCGTCGGTGAGCACCGGCGATGGCGGGGCCTGGCTAGAGGGCGACGCGGCCCGCCGGGTGGCGTGTGACGCGATGCTGGTCCCGGTGGTCACCTGTGACCTGGACCTGGGCGCGGTGGAAGTCCTGATCAATCTGTGTGCCGAGTACGACCACCTGCGCCGGCAGGCACCGGCTCCCGGCGGCGGCACTGGCTGCCGTATGGGCGACGACGGACCGGTCACCCGCGACGCCGCGGACACCGACGACGCCGTAGGCACCGGCGGCGGCGCGGGCACCGGCGGCGGCGCGGGCACCCGTGGCGGCGCGGTCATCCCGGCCGGATCAGGCCACCGCCCCGCCGCCCCGGCCGGGCAGGCCGGCCAGGCCGGGCAAGCCGGGCGCACGGCGCAGGTGCTGGCGATGCTGGAGCACCAGATCCTGGCCACCGTCCTGCAGATCGTCTCCGGCCCCGGCGGCGTCGCCTCCTTCCTCCGACGGAACCTGCTGGGCCAGGGCCTGAACGGCCCGAGCCTGCCGCTGGACGTCGGCCAGACCGACGACATACCCGTCCACCTGCGCCGCCTGGTGGCCCTGCGGGACCAGACCTGCCAGTTCCCCGGCGGCTGCGACCAGCCCGCCTCCGGCTGCGAACCGCACCACGTGGTGCACCGCCAGGACGGCGGGCACACCAGCCTCGCGGACCTGAAACATTACTGCTGGTGGCATCATCACGTGGTGCTCCACCAGATGGGCTGGCAGCTGAGGGTCTTCCCGGACGGGACCAGCGAGGTCCGCAGCCCCGGCGGGAAGGTCATCCGCAGCCACAGCCCACCACCCGCACCCGGATAACCACCCCGGCTGCCGGTGACTCCACGGCTAGAGTCGCTGGTACGGGTGGAGGCGGGAAAGATCAGGCGGCATGTGCGCGAATTGCTGCCCGTTCGCTGTAAACGTTCCTGCGAACCCCCTCGGAGCGTGCTCGATGAGCACGAACCGTTCTCGTAACTCGTGCCGTAACCGGCAACGTTTGCCCTGTCCCGCGCGCCGCGATGAGTCATGCGGCGTCCGGCGGTCGTACTGTCGAACCCGTTACCAAGGAGGCCTCTGATGCGCACCGTGACCTATTCGATGGGCGTCTCACTTGACGGCTACATCGTCGGGCCGGACGGCGGCTTCGACTGGTCGGCGCCCGACGAGGAGGTCTTTCGCTTCGTCACCGACGAGATACGAGAGGTCGGCGTCCACCTGCTGGGACGCAGGCTGTACGAGACGATGCTGTACTGGGAGACCGCCGACCAGGATCCATCGCTCGACGACTCAATGCTCGAGTGGGCCGCGATCTGGAAGCGGCTCCCAAAGGTGGTGTTCTCCACCACGCTGTCGGCGGTGCAGGGCAACGCCCGCCTGGCCTCCGGCGGCCTGGCGGAGGAGATCGAGCGGTTGCGAGCCGAGCCGGCGGAGGGCGAAATCGCGATCGGTGGCGCGACTCTGGCCGCCGAGGCGGCCGCGCTGGGTCTGGTCGACGAGTACCGGGCCAGGGTCTACCCGGTGCTGGTGGGCGGTGGCATCCCGTTCTTTGCCCAGGGCGAGCGCCGGGTGGATCTCGAACTCGTCGAGAACCGCACCTTCAGCTCGAGAGTCGTCTACCTCCGCTACCGCGTGGCGCGCTAGCCGGCTTGTCCGCCGAGCCCTAAGAAGAACGGGCCCAGCCGGTGGCTGACCTCAACTCAGTGTGCACCGCGCGGCATCCTAGAAGTACTGGAGGAGCCAGTCGTGGATCTCGCCGACGCGGGCGATCATGGTCAGATGGCCGTCGCGGTCACTGATGTCAGCCTGCGCACCGGGGATGTTGGCGGCCAGCCACTGACCGTGCTGCACGGGAACAAACCGGTCCTGACGGCCATGCCAGATCTTGACGGGCACCCGGATGTCGCGCAGATCGAACCCCCAGCTAGTCAGCTTCGCCGCTCCGTCATCCCACCAGCCCTGATCGCCCGGGGACAGGGCGACCTGCTGGGTCTCGATGAGCCACTGGGCCAGGTCCCCAGTCAGGACCTCGCCGTCGGCCGGTGACAGGAGGCTCTCCATCGCTTCAGCGAACTGCTCAGGCGTGGCCGGGAGAATCTTCTCCCTGTCCTCGCGCAGATCGCGGCGAGATGCCTCCGGGTCGGAAAAGAACGATTTAGTGCCCTCAACGTTGGACTCGCCCATCCCGGCGAAGTAGTCGAAGCCTTCGACACCGTAGGGCGCAAGCGAGGCCACCGCCGCGACGGCGACCGCCACGTCGGGCAGCAAGGCCGCGCACCCCAGGGCGTACGGGCCGCCCCCGGATATGCCCCAGAGGCCGATCCGGTCGTGCCCGAGCGCCTCGGCGATGGCCCGGACATCGTCTGCTCCCGACGCCACGGTGTAACCGGGGTGCGCGGTCGAGCCGCCGTAGCCAGGGCGGTCATAGCTGATCAGCCGGATGCCCTTCGTCTCGGCGTCGGCGATCCAGCCGCCGTACAGGCGCCGTGACATCGGCTCGCCGGGCTGAACCAGGATCGGCTTTCCGGCAGAG
>JBOHCK010000454.1:0-4125 GCA_050698755.1 Streptosporangiaceae bacterium
CTACACCAGGGGCGGATCGTTGTTGAACGGGGCCGCGCCTGCGTCAGCTGCCCCTGGCACGGCTCCACCTTCGTAATCGCCGACGGCGCGGTCGTACACGGGCCTGCTACTGCTCGTCAGCCATCCTTCCAGACCCGCGTGACGCCCGACGGGCGCGTCGAGCTCCGGCCCCGGGCCTGAGTGGCCTGAGTTCCCTGACGGCGCAGGCGCCGCGGGCGTCGCGGGCTGGTCGCCGAGCCTCCCGCTGGCGGCGCTGAAGAACCCGCCGATCCCCTCGAGCGCCCGGGAGATCTCGCTCGGCACGATCCAGACCTTGTTGGCGTCGCCCTGCGCGATCTGCGGGAGCATCTGCATGTACTGGTAGGCCAGCAGCCCCTGATCCGGGTTGCCGTCGTGGATAGCCTTGAACACGGTGCCGATCGCCTCGGCCTGACCGCGGGCCCGGGCCGCCTGCGCCCGGGCGTCGGCTTCGGCCCGCAGGATGACCGCGTCGGCTTCGCCGCGGGCCTTCAGGACCGCCGCCTGGCGCTCCCCCTCCGCGGTCAGGATGGCGGCCTGCTTGGATCCCTCGGCCGTCAGGATGGCGGCGCGCTTGTCACGTTCGGCGCGCATCTGCTTTTCCATCGAGTCCGTGATGGTCCCGGGGGGCTCGATGGCCTTGAGCTCGACCCGGCTGACCCGCAGCCCCCACTTCCCCGTCGCCTCATCGAGCTCGGTCCGCAGCTCGTGGTTGATCTGGTCCCGCGACGTGAGCGTCGACTCCAGGTCCATTCCGCCCACCACGTTCCGCAGCGTGGTCACGGTCAGCTGCTCGACCGCGGCGATGTAGTTGGCGACCTCGAAGGTGGCCGCCTTGGGGTTGGTCACCTGGAAGTAGATGACAGTGTCGATGCTGACGACGAGGTTGTCCTTGGTGATCACCGGCTGGGGCGGGAAGCTGACCACCTGCTCGCGCAGGTCGATGAGCGGCAGCAGCCGGTCGATGAACGGCACCACCACGTTCAGGCCCGCGTTGAGGGTCCGGTGGTACCGCCCGAACCGCTCGACGATGCCCGCCTTGGCCTGCGGCACGATCTGGACCGACCTGATGACCACCGCGACGACAAGGGCGACGAACACTATGAGCAGGATGATCGTGACCAGAGTGCTCATGACGGCTCCACTGACGTGTCCGGATTTTCCGGATCTGCTTGCTACGTTACAGACGGCAAGCGACTTCATCCAGTGCGCATCGGGGCGCTCCCCGTCAGCGGGCGCGAGCGGTCCAGCGTGACTGCCGGTAGTCGATCTCTAGCTGAACGCCGAAGCACCGGGACAGGTTCCGCGCGGTGAAGACGTCGCCGATGGGCCCGGCCGCGAGCACCGAACCCCGGCGCAGCAGCATCGCGTGGGTAAAGCCGTCAGGCACCTCTTCCACGTGGTGGGTGACCAGCACCATCATCGGCGCCTTGGGGTTACGGGCCAGCCCGGTGAGTCTGCGCAGCAGGTCCTCCCGCCCGCCCAGGTCGAGCCCGGCGGCCGGCTCGTCGAGAAGCAGCAGCTCGGGGTCGGGCATCATGGCCCGCGCGATCTGGACCCGCTTGCGCTCGCCCTCCGACAGCGTGGCGAACTTCCGCCTGATCAGGTGCGCGCAGCCGAGCGCGTCGAGCAGTTCGACGGCGCGGGTGACGTCCGCGGAGTCGTAGTCCTCCCGCCACCGGCCGAGCATGCCGTAGGCGGCGGTAAGCACCAGGTCGATGACCTTCTCGGCGGCCGGAACCTGCTCCGCGACCGCGGCGCTGGTCAGCCCGATCCTCGGGCGCAGGTCGAAGACGTCGACCTCGCCGAGGCGCTCGCCGAGCACCTCGACCGTGCCCGAGGTGGGGAACATCGCGGTGGCCGCCACCTGGAGCAGGGTCGTCTTGCCCGCCCCGTTCGGCCCGATCAGGATCCAGCGTTCGTTCTCGTGCGCGGTCCAGTCGACGTTGCGCAACAAGACCGCCGTGTCGCGCCGGACCTCCACGCCACGCAAGCGCAGTACCTCGTCGGACATGAGACCCCTCTCTGACCGCCGAGACCGAACCTATGCCACCGCGCCCCGGTCAGCCAGCCCGGACGGCCAGATCGCGGCCGTTATCCCGGCTGGCCATCCGGCTCGGCCGGGCCAAACCCATCAGTTTCGCCTGGCCTGTATGCGCAAAGATGCGGGTTGGCTCCATGGTAATAACCACGTCATATCCGCGGGGCGGAAGGCAGACAGCGCGAGCCTGGTCCTCTCCCCGGGGAGGCTTTTTATCGGAGCGTGCCCGAGTGTGCACTCAGCGCATTGAGCAGCTATGTTCCGCGCAACGGGGGCCCGCAGGTCAGGAACGGAGAGGGCGCGGCGTTCGGAAAATAGGGATTTTTGGTTTTTGAGGGGTTTGTCGGGTTGGGATTACATGGTGCTGACCGCGCCGCTTTGCTGGCGAAATGCACGCTACGCTACCGCTTGCTTACTCAGAATCGCTGACCGCGCAGGAGCGGTCTGGCCAGAAGGAGCGGGACATGGGGTTGCGAATTCGCGTGCTAGCAGGCTGTTTCGCCTTCGGAGCGGCCGCGGTCATGCTCACAGGGACGGCGGCGCACGCGGCGGTGCGCTCGGCGGCCCACGGGCACGGGGGACAGTGCCAGTGCTACACGCCGCCGCCCACGCCCGCCCCGACATGCACCCAGCGACAGCAGCAGTCCTGGGGCGCGCCGGGCCAGTCGTGGGGCGCATCGGGCCAGTCGTGGCCCACCCAGGTCCCGGCCTGGACGACACCAGCCCAGACGTGGCCGACCAGCGCCCCGGCCGCGGTCATGGCCACGGCCCAGCCCGCGGTGGCCGCCTCGCCGAGCCCGTCGCCCGTGACGACCTCGGCGGCCCCGGCGGGCGGAGCCGACACCGGCGGGGGCGGCAGCATCACCGCGGGCGGCAGCAACGTGCCGCTGGCCACGGGCGGCGCCGCGACGGGGCTGGCGGCCGGGATCTTCGGCCTGTTCGCCTTCCGCCGCTGGCGGCGGACGCACCTCCCGGCGGCCTGACCGGGATGTACCTGGCCCGCCACCGGCGGAAACGCCCGGGCCGGGGGTCACTCGGGGTGGCCCTGGCCGCCGCCGCGCTCTGCGCGGGCGGGTTCGGGGCGGCGATGCTCGGGCTGGCCGACGTTACCCCGGCCAGCGCCGGGGCCACCCTGACCCCGGCCTCGGTCACGACGGCCGTGCCCGCGCAGCGGCACGACCCGCGCGTCCGCGCCCTGGCCCGCTCGGCACCGGTCCGCATCCGCATCCCCGCCATCGAGGTCAGCGCGCCGGTGATGAGGCTCGGCCAGAACGCGGACGGGACGGTCCAGGTGCCTCCGCTCGGCGATCACAACCTGGCCGGCTGGTACGACCGCGGCCCGGCGCCCGGCCAGCGCGGCGCCGCGGTCATCCTCGGCCACGTCGACTCGCTCACCGGGATCTCGGTGTTCTTCTACCTGAAGGACCTGCACGCCGGCGACCGGATCTACGTCACGCTGGCCGACGCGAAGGCGGCCGCCTTCGCGGTGGACGGGGTGCAGAAGGTGGCCAAGACCGCCTTCCCGACCGCCCTGGTCTACGGGAAGGCCAGCTACCCCGAACTCCGGCTCATCACCTGCGGCGGCCCCTTCGATAAGGCCAGCGGGCACTACCTCGACAACATCATCGTGTACGCGCACCTCATCTAGCACTCCCCTGCTCGTGGCGCACCGCGAGCAGGGCGGCCTGGGTGCGGTCTTGCACCCCGAGCTTGGCCAGGACCGCGCTCACGTGCGCCTTCACCGTCTTCTCCGAGACGTGCAGGGCGCGGGCGATCTCCCGGTTGGAGCGGCCCTTGGCCAGTTCGGCCAGCACCTCGCGCTCGCGCCTGGTCAGCGCGTCGATGCCGCCCCAGGCCTGGCCGGCGTGCTGTACGAGGGTCCCCGCTGCCTCCGGGGCGAGCAGCAGGTGGCCGTCGTGCACCGAGCGGATCGCCCGGACGAGCGCGTCGGGGTCAACGTCCTTGTAGAGCACGCCCGCCGCGCCCGAGCGGAGCGCGAGGCTGGCCGACGCGGGTTCGGTGGCGCTGGTCAGGACCAGCACGCGGGCGAGGCTGCCGCGGGCCTT
>JBOHCK010000455.1:0-4120 GCA_050698755.1 Streptosporangiaceae bacterium
CACCTGCCAGGGATGGCTGCCACGAGGCGACGTCGTCGTCGACGTCGCGCGCGGGTTCGAATACGAGCCGCTCCGGCAGACTGTGCGGATCGAGCCGGGTCAGCGGGACCTGAAGCTGCAGATCCGCGCGGACGTCACGAGCCTGGACCTGGCCGCCCAGGTCACCGTCGACGCGCTGGCCAGCCGCGGGCTGCCCGCCGCCGAGGTCACCGGGATCGTCTTCGGCTGGACGGTCCCGCAGCCGGAGATCTTCTACGGCGCTCCCACCGTCGCCGCCCGGATCGGCACGCCGCACGCCACCGGGGCGATGGTGTCGCAGGCCTGCGCGACCTCGGCCGCGTGCCTGGAGGCGGCGGCCCTGCGGGTGGAGGCCGGGCTGGACGAGCTGTCGGTGGTGATCACCGCGGACCGCACCTCCAACGGCCCGCTGCTCACCTATCCGGCGCCGTCGTCTCCTGGCGGGGCGCCCCGGCAGGAGCACTGGGTGCTAGACAATTTCCGGCGCGATCCGTGGGGCGGGATGTCGATGGCCGCCACCGCCGAGCGGGTCGCGGCCGAGGCCGGCCTGACCCGGGAGAGCCTCGATGAGGTCACCCTGCTGCGCCGTGCCGGGCTCGGCGTGGGCGATGTGGACGCGGTCACCACCCACAACCCGTTCGCGGTCAACGACCTGTGGTTCAGCCAGCAGACCGGCATTGCGCTGGAGCGGATGAACGCCTACGGCTGCAGCCTGATCTACGGTCACCCCCAGGGCCCGACCGGCGCCCGGCTCATCGTCGAATTGCTCCACACACTGCGGATGCTGTGGTCATCTTTGCGGCGCGTGATTGGCGTCCGGGCCTGGGGCGGCAGCGAGGACGCAGATCACTGGCGGGCTGAGGGGGAGGGTCTCGGTGCTCATCTGTCTGAAGCCGGCGCTCCGCAGCAGGTTCTCGACCTCCCCGGCGGCGCTGCGGGACGTGCCCGCCGTGGCGCCGGGGCAGCGGGGCTGGGACGCGATGGCAATGCGCCCGCCAGGCGCGAGCCGCAGCCGCAGCTCGGCGAGCCGCTGGGCCGGCGCGGGCCAGAACGCGAGGGAGTTGACGGCGAGGATGGCGTCGAAGGGGCCGTCGAGGGCGGTCGGAAGCTGATCGACCGAAGCCCTGATCAGGGTGACCCGTCGGGCCCGGATGGCGGCGGCGTTGCGCCTGGACGCCTGCCGGAGCATCACGCCGGAATGGTCGATGCCGTACACGTGACCTGCGCCGGCGCGGGCCAGTTCCGCGATCGCCAGGCCGGGGCCGAAGCCGATCTCAAGGACCTGGTCGGCGGGTCGCATACCGAGCAGTGAGACCACCCAGCGGTTGCGCTGCCGGTTGGACGGGCGGTGGGCCATCTCCCAGGCGGTCACGCGCCCGGCCGCGCCCCGGGGATGATGGGCCTGGCCGATGACGTCGTGGTCCAGGGCCCGCACGGCGGCGATCCCGGCACACGCGACTCCGTACTCGACGGCCGCGGTCACTGCCCGCTGCACTGCCCGCTGCACTACCCGTGGCATGCTTCCCTCATGTCGTGTTTCCATGGCCGGCAGTCAACGCCTTCAAGCGCACCTGAAGTCAACACGCCCGGGGGCCTGCTCACCATCGGCGAACTGGCCTGCCGCGCGGGAGTCACCGCCTCGGCCCTGCGCTACTACGAGGAACTCGGCCTGCTCCCCTCTCCGGCCAGGATCTCGGGGCAGCGTCGTTACCCCGAATCCGCGGCCCGGCTCGTCGGTGCCATCCTGCTCTACAGTGACGCGGGGTTCACCCTCGCCGAGCAGAAGGCCCTCATGGCCTCGCGCAAGAGCGCGTCCGGTGAATGGAGACAGCTTGCCCGGCGCAAGCTCGCGGAACTCGACGAGCAGATCGCCAGGGCGCAGGCCGCCCGCGATGCCATCAGGCACGGACTGCGCTGCCCCCACGAGGACATCACGCAATGCCCCAACTTCAACGCCGGCATCACCGCACGGCTCGCCGGCCAGCCACTGTCACGATCCCACCAGGAGTTGCACGGCCAACGGTTCCACGAGGTGACAGACAGCTTCTGACTTAGCGAGTGACGGCTATCGCTGGGGAGTCACGCGAAGGCCGCCCCGGTGGCCTGCCGGAGTCGGCCGTGCTGCGATCGGAACGTCCCGGAGACCGGCCCGATGCCTGGTTACAGCCGGACCCGGTCACAGCGATGAACGCGCAGGCCACGGTGGCGCTAGCACTCTGTCCATGTCCCGGCGGCCGGGTGCAGCGGAGCTGGGCGAAGGGATATCGCGCCCGTCCTCTGCCCTCTCTGCCAAGCTGTCGATGCGCGGCTGCCACTGCACCCGGCAGACCGCGGGTAAGACGGCCACGGGCCCGGCAGAACAACAGGTACAGTCCCGAGATCCAGCTTGACCGTGCCATCGCCGGCCGCGCGACAGCCACCGAGCAGTACCTGCGGCCGTCGTGCCGCACGTCCGCCAAAGGAGATCACATGACCGACGACCTGACCTCCGCAGACGTTACCTACCTGCGAGCCGCCATAGACCTGGCCCGGCGCTCCCGGCACCGCGGAAGCCACCCGTTTGGTGCGCTCCTCGTCGACGCTGCTGGCGTCGTCGTCGCCGAGGCGGAAAACACCGTCGTCTCCGAGCAGGACGTGACCGGGCATGCGGAAACGAACCTGGTGCGTATCGCGAGCCGGAGGTTCGACCGTGCTTATCTGCGCTCGTGCACGATGTACGCCAGCACAGAGCCGTGCGCGATGTGCTCGGGCGCGATCTACTGGTGTGGCATCAGCCGGGTCGTCTACGGTCTTTCCGAGGCCGGATTGCTAAAACTCACCGGCAGCCACGAGGAGAATCCGACCATGTCCCTGCCCTGCCGGGACGTATTCGCGCACGGCCAAGGTTCAATCAAGGTCGTCGGTCCAGCCCTGGAAGACGAGGCTAGAAGCGTTCATGATGGGTTCTGGACCTGAACCGGCGGCGCGTGAGATTCGCGCCCCCAGCCGGGCCAGGGTGGTCACCCTGGCCAGCAGCACCCGCCATTCCCGCAGCCAGGTCACCGCGCCGGCAAAGATGACCCCCGGCCCGTCCCCGGCGGCCCAGCCCCGGACATCTATCCAGGCCACCAGCTCCGCCTCGTCGGATGCGTAATCCCGCGGCCCGTCGTCACGCTAGATCTGCTCCGCGTGCTCGAACCGCGTCGAGCGCCGCTTGGTATACCGCTTCACGCACGACTTGCGCACTAGCGTGGCCGAAGTCGGGTCGCTGGTGTCGAGGCCGCCGCCGAGCTCGGGCGGCTGCCTGCTTTGCTGCCGGTACTGCGCGCCTACCATGTCGGATTCGCGGTCCATCTCACATAGTTCGCAGTAGGCCACGTCGTTCATGGTGACGGCACCCTTGGCAGGGAGGGCGCAGAACGGTGTGTCTTATCCGGTTGCCCCGACTTACTCTCATGCCGCAGACAGGGCCGGGCCACAGGTACGGCGCGAGACCTAGCCGCAGCCAGGGCTGATCTGGCTATCGCCAGGCGAGGGCAGGCGCCACGTGGGTGAGGATGCTGTCGATCACCTGCTCAGGCGAGCCGCGGCTGATCCCCAGCTGGAGGCGGCCGCTGGATATGAGGTCGGCTGCGCCGGCGTCCTCTGCCATGTAGAGCGGGTTCTCGTAGCGCATGTCGATGACCGCCGTGCCGATTTCGATCCGGCTGGTGCGCGCGCCAATCGCCGCCAGCAGCGGGAAGGGAGATCCCAGCTGCCTCGCGAAGTGGTGCACGCGGAAGTACGCGCCGTCGGCGCCCAGCTCCTCGGCGGCGACGGCGAGGTCGATCGACTGCAGCAACGCCTCCGATGCCGACCGTGTCTGCGAGCCGGGTGACGATGACCAGTGCCCGAACGACAGGAAGCCAATCTTCTTCCGGCTCTGTCGGTCCGCGGGCCCGGCCCTGCCGAGGTGGCCGTGGCCGGCCTCGCCGCGGGCGGCGGCGCGCTGCTGCTGTTCGTTTCTGAGGAGTGCCCCACCTCCGCGATGGCCCTGCGCAGGCTCGGCCCATTGTGCGGGGCCTGGCAGGAGGCCGGGCTCACCGCCACCGCCGTGTTCGAGGACCCGCTCGAGGTCGCCGTC
>JBOHCK010000456.1:0-4115 GCA_050698755.1 Streptosporangiaceae bacterium
AGGGAGTGACTGACGCTACGGGAGTGGCGTCACCTGGAACCGTTCCGCTTGACTTGCATCTGGAACCGTTCCGCTTGACTTGCATAATGTATTCAGTCGCGGGCTCTGGGAGAGTTCTGCGGGGGCTCTGGGTGGGCCGCAGGAATGGTAAGCGGGTGCTGATCATTTCTGCTTGGGTTTTCGCTATAGGCGCTGACAAAACATCCGATGATTGTTGTTCTGGGCGCGAGCAATGGGCGTGGGCCACATTGTGGGAGGGAATGCGTTATTCGGTCTTGCGGAACTCGGCTATGCCTATGGCTAGCATGGCGGCGCCCATTGCGGCGACCATGGCCAGGGATAGGCCGATGGGGACTAGCCAGCCGTCCCAGGTGATGCCGGGGCTCAGGACGGCGGCCGCGAGGGGGTTGAGCGTCAGGTGGCTGAACACCGCGTGGCGCATCGGGCCGACGATGTAGGTAAGGGGATCGATGCGGGTCAGCACCGTCAGCCAGGTCGGCAGGCCGTTGAGCGGGTAGAGCGCGCCGGACAGGAAAAACAGCGGCATGACAACCATCTGGGTGAGCGCCATGAACGCCTGGATCTGCTTGATCCTGGCCGCCATCATCACCCCGAACGCGGTCAGCGTGAAGGACAGCAGGAGCAGTTCGCCGAGCAGGGTCAGTAGCAGGGTCGGCGAGTAGGGCACGTGGGCCACGCCGGCCAGGGCCAGGAAGATTATTCCCTGGAAGGTGGCCACCGTGGCGCCTCCCAGGCACTTGCCGATGACGATCGTCCACCGGCGCACCGGCGCGACCATCATCTCGGCCAGGAAGCCGAACTCCCGGTCCCATACGATCGACGCGGCCGAGAAGATCGCGGTGAACAGCACCGACATCGCGAGGACGCCCGGGTAGATGAACGTCTCGAAGTGCACCCCGCTCGGCAGGCCGCGGGACGCGAGCCTGGACAGGCCGGTCCCGAGCACGAACAGGAACAGGATGGGCTGCACCAGGGCCGTGACCGCCCGCAGCCGGTCGCTGCGGAACCTGATCAGCTCGCGGCGCCAGACGATGCTGACCGCGCGCAGATCGTGGCGCAGGCTGCGTTCCGGGACCGCGACCCTGATCATGTCGGTGAGGGCCTGTTCCCCGACCTCGAGGGTGTCCCGCGGCGCGGTGTCCTGAGCTGCCATCGTGCGCTACCTCCTGCCGAACCGCGACGCGAGCATGCGGTTGCGGTCGACCACCGAAGCCTCGGCGTCACGGATCGTCTTACCCGTGTACGACATGAACACGTCGTCCAGGGAGGGCCGGGATACGCTCACCGAGCGGATCGCCACCGGCAGGCGCGAGAACAGCTGGGGCACGAAGTGCTCGCCCGACTCCACGGAGAAAGTCACCAGGCCCTCGTGCATCCCCGCCTCCAGGCCGAACTCGTCGGCGAGCGCGCGGATGGCTGCCGGGTCGTCCGCGGTGCTGATCTGCACCCGGTCCTTTCCGACGGAGGCCTTCAGGGCCTCGGGGGTGTCCAGGGCGACGATCTGGCCGTGGTCGATGATCGCGATCCTGTCGCAGTTCTCCGCCTCGTCCATGTAGTGCGTCGTGAGGAAGATCGTGATGTCCTCGCGCTGCTTGAGGTCGTTGATGTACTCCCAGATCGAGACCCGCGTCTGCGGGTCAAGACCCACCGTCGGCTCGTCGAGGAACAGCACTCGCGGCGCGTGCATCAGGCCCCTGGCGATCTCCAGGCGGCGCTTCATACCCCCGGAGTAGGTGGCCACCACGCCGTCGCGGCGGTCCCACAGCCCGACCATCTCCAGCACCTGCCGCAACCGCGGCGTGAACGCCGCCTTGGGCACCCCGTACAACTCGGCGTGGAAGCGCAGGTTCTGCTCCCCGGTCAGGTAGCTGTCCAGGGTGGTGTCCTGGAACACCAGGCCGATGTTCCGGCGCACGGTGTCCCGCTCCTTCACCACGTTGTGCCCCGCGACCCTGGCGGTACCCGAGGTCGGGTCCGCCAGGGTGCACAGGATCTTGATCGTGGTGGACTTGCCGGCGCCGTTCGGTCCGAGGAACCCGAACGTCTCGCCGGTGTCGACCTCGAGATCGATGCCGCGGACGGCCTCGATCTCGCCGTACTTCTTGGTCAGCTCGCTGACCGCGACCGCTGGGGTCACTCGCTCGTGGCCTCCCCCGTCTCCTCGTCGTCTGCCGCGAGGATACGGTACAGGGCCTTGCGCGTGTCGGCCAGGATCTTGCTGGCCTGCTGGACCTGAGCCGGCGTGCCAGCCTGGGTCACCTGCATGGTGGCCATGACAACCTGCCTAGACAGGTTGTGCAACTGGAACGCGGCGTCGTCCACACTGCCCGTCACGGCGTCCCAGGAGGCCCTGAGCTCGTCCGCGTGAGCCGCGACGTACGTCCGGCCCTCATCGGTCAGCGTGTAGTTCCGCCGGCGGTCCTCGGCGGCCTCCGCCGTGATTAGGCCCTCGTCCTCCAGCTGCTGCAGCGCCGGGTAGACCGACCCTGCACTCGGCCGCCACACGCCCTGCGTGCGCGCGCCGATCTCTTGGATGAGCTGATACCCGTTCCACGACTGGCCCTCGGCCAGCAGGTCGAGGATCGCGGCGCGGACGTCACCGCGCCGGACGCGCGGACCACGGCCCGCGAACCCGCGGCCCATGCCTGGGGGCCCGAACGGCCCGCCGCGCATCTTGAACTGAACCGGACCGCCGGGCATCCCCCAAGGTCCGGGACCGCCCCAGGGCCCCGGCCCGGGACCGCCGCGCATCTTGACGCGCCGCACATGCGGCCCATGACGATGACCTTCTCGGGGATCGCCCCAATCTTCTTCGTCGTGCATTGTTGACTCCTTCAAAGTCTCTAGATCGCTTCTCGATCTCTGTCGTTAGGTTAACGATATATCGATAACTATCATTCCGCAAGGGCCAGGTTCGCGATCTCTTCTTCTTTCGCCGAACGAGCGGTGGTGACTCCTCCGGGCCAGCAGGGCTGACAGATGCCAGTGCGTCCCGTGGTGCAGAAGCGCGTCGTGGTGCACCCGATCCCTGATTACGCGGGAGGATTCGGGCTTGCGGGAGGATCCGGGGTACTGGGATGGACCAAATCCTCCCGGAGACCCGGATCCTCCCGCAAAAAGCGGTCGTTGGCCGTACCGGCGAGCGAATACGGCCGGCCGGGTTCACCGGCCGGCAGGACATGATCGCGGTGCTAGTCGGCGACGGCGGAGTAGGCGACCACCCCGCGGCGCATGGCGTCGATCGCGGCGCGGGCCGTCGCGGACAGGCTGCGCGGCGAGGAGGCGGAGGGCTCGGCGGGGGCGAGGGGGCCGACGGGGGCGAGGGGCTCGGCGGGGGCCGGGCGCGACTCGGGAGACTCGGCGGGGGCTCGGCTGGCGGCCTTGGATATTTGGTCTAGGAGGTCGATTAGTTGCTTGACGCTGCGGACGAAGTCGCCGGGGGTTAGGTCGGGCGAGGCTTCTAGGACGCTCTCCAGGGTGGCACCGCGGGCCCAGCGGTAGGCGGCCCAGGCGAAGCCGAGGTCGGGCTGGCGCAGGAAGGACAGGTCGTGATCCTTCTCGAGCTGATCAAGCTCCCCCCAGGTCCTGACCATGGCGGACAGCGTCTCGGGTACCCGGCCCTTCGGCAGGCGGGGCGGATGAGCGTCATCAGGCTGGCGTGACTCGAACGACAGGGCGGACACGCACGCGGCCAGTTCCGCCGGGGACAGGCCGTCCCACAGGCCCAGGCGCATGCACTGCGCCGCCAGCAGGTCAAGCTCGGTGTACAGGCCGGCCAGGCGCTGGCCGTCCGGGGTGACCGTGTCCCCGGCCAGGTAGCCGAGCCGCTCCAGGACGGCGCACACCCGGTCGAAGGTCCGCGCGATGACGTGCGAGCGCCCGGCCATCCGGCGCTCCACGGCCTCGGTCTCCCGCCGCAGCCGCCGGTAGCGTTCGGCGTACCTGGCGTGCTCCTCCCGGTCCGGGCAGTCGTGGCACGGGTGCTTCCGCATCTGCCGGCGCAATTCGGCTATCTCGGTGCCCGCCGCGTCGGCCGGGGGGGATACGGGGGGGCGGGCAGCCCTCCCGGGATCGGGGGGTTCCGGGGGGTCGCC
>JBOHCK010000457.1:0-4066 GCA_050698755.1 Streptosporangiaceae bacterium
GCCGACCTGCTGCGGGACAACCCCCACCCGACCGAACACGAGGTCCGCGAGGGCCTCGAGGGCAACCTGTGCCGGTGCACCGGCTACCAGAACATCGTCCGCGCCGTGCTGCGCGCTGCTTCGGAAGGGGCCGCATCATGACGGTCACCGAGATCGGTAAGCCGCGGGCCCGCAAGGAAGACGCGCGGCTGGTGACCGGGCAGACCAACTGGACCGACAACATCCAGCTGGCTGGCCTGCTGCACATCGCGTTCCTGCGCAGCCCGATGGCGCACGCGCGGATCAGCTCGGTGGACGTCTCCGCCGCCCGCGGCGCCCCCGGCGTCATCGCCGCGTTCTCCGGCGCGGACTTCGCCGCCGAGCAGGGCAGCCTGCCGTGCGCCTGGCCGGTCACCCCGGATATTGTCATCCCCGCGCACCCGCCGATGGCGGTCGACGAGATCCGGTACGTCGGCGAGATCGTGGCCTGCGTGGTCGCCCGCAACCGGTACGCGGCGGCGGACGCCCTGGAACTGATCGACGTCGACTACGAGCCGCTGCCCGCCGTCCTGGACATGGAGGCGGCGCTGGCCGAGGGCTCGCCGAAGGTCCACGAGGCGGGCAACAAGTCCTTCGTGTGGCCCCTGGTCAACGGCGACATGGACGCGGCGTTCCGTGACGCGCCGGTCCTGATCGAGCGGACCTACCGCCAGCAGCGCCTGATCCCCTGCGCGATGGAACCGCGGGCGACGGTGTGCGAGCCGGTGGGCGATGAGTTCACCCTGTGGACCTCGACCCAGATCCCGCACGTGCTGCGGTTCCTGCTGGCCGCAGTCCTCGGCATCCCGGAGCAGAAGCTGCGGGTGGTGGCGCCGGACGTCGGCGGCGGGTTCGGGTCCAAGCTCCAGGTCACGGCGGAGGAATTCCTGACCGTGCTGATCGCCCGCAAGCTGACACGGCCGGTGAAGTGGACCGAGTCGCGCAGCGAGGGCAACCTGGCCGTGCACCACGGCCGCGACCAGATCCAGCGGATCAAGCTCGCGGCCGACCGCGACGGCAGGCTCCGCGGCCTGTCCGTGGACCTGCTCGCCGACATGGGCGCCTACCTGATGCTGGTCACGCCGGGCATACCGCTGCTCGGCGCGTTCATGTACAACGCCATCTACAAGATGGACGCCCTCTCCTTCAAGTGCACGGGCGTGTTCACCACAAAGGTTCCCACCGACGCCTATAGGGGCGCGGGGCGGCCCGAGGCGACGTTCGCGATCGAGCACGCGATGGACGACCTGGCGGCCGAGCTCGGCATGGACCCGCTGGAGCTGCGGAAGCGGAACTGGATCACGCACGAGGAGTTCCCCTACACCACGATCGCCGGGCTGACCTACGACAGCGGCAATTACGAGGCGGCCACCGCCAAGGCCGTCGAGCTGTTCGGCTACGACGAGCTGCGCCGGGAACAGGCGTCCCGCCGCGCATCGAGCGATCCGGTCCAGCTCGGCATCGGCATCTCGACCTACACGGAAATGTGCGGGCTGGCGCCGTCACGGCTGCTCGGCCAGCTCGCCTACGGCGCGGGCGGCTGGGAGCACGCTTCCATCCGGATGCTGCCCACCGGCAAGGTCGAGGTGGTCACCGGGTCCAGCGCGCACGGCCAAGGCCACGAGACCGCCTGGAGCCAGATCGTCGCGGACCAGCTCGGCGTGGCATTCGAGGATATCCGCGTGCTGCACGGCGACACCGCGGTATCCCCCAAGGGCATGGACACCTACGGGTCCCGGTCGCTAGCGGTAGGCGGCGTCGCCGTGGTCGGTGCCTGTGAGAAGGTCATCGCCAAGGCCAAGGTCATCGCCGCCGGGCTGCTCGAGGTCTCCGCCGACGACCTGGAATGGACCCCGGGCCGGTGGCAGGTCCGCGGCGACCCCGAGCAGGGCCGCAGCATCGGGGAGATCTCGCTGGCCACGTTCGCGGCGCACAACCTCCCGGACGGCGTCGAGCCCTCCCTGGACTCCGACGCCACCTACGACCCGAACAACTTCTCCTACCCCCACGGGACGCACCTGTGCGCGGTGGAGGTGGACACCGAGACGGGGCAGGTGTCGATCCGGTCGTACGTGGCGGTGGACGACGTGGGCGTGGTAGTGAACCCGCTGATCGTAGAGGGCCAGCTGCACGGCGGTATCGCGCAGGGCATCGCCCAGGCGCTGTACGAGGAGGCCGCCTACGACGCCGACGGCAACCTGCTGACCACCACCCTCGCGGACTACCTGGTGCCTTCGGCCGCCGACCTGCCTACGTACGTGCTGGACCGGACGGAGACCCCGGCCACGAGTAACCCGCTGGGGGTCAAGGGCGTCGGCGAGGCCGGCGCGATTGCCTCCACCCCCGCCGTGGTCGGCGCGGTCATCGACGCGCTGCGGCCGCTCGGCGTCACGGACATCGAGATGCCGTGCACCTCGCAGCGGGTCTGGCGGGCCATCAACGAGGCGAAGGGAGGCGCGCGATGATACCCGCGCAGTTCGAGTACGCCCGGCCAGGGTCCCTGGGCGAAGCGGTCCAGGCGCTGGGCGACGGCGGTGACGACGCCAAGGTCATCGCCGGCGGGCAGAGCCTGCTGCCGCTGCTGCGGCTGCGGCTCGCGTATCCCAGCCTGCTGGTCGACATCGGCGGCCTCGGTGAGCTGAGGGGCGTCAGGGACGACGGCGACGCTCTGGTGATCGGGGCGATGACCACGCACTACTCACTGATCAGCGATCCGCTCATCCGCGATCAATGCGGTCTGATCGCCGCGGCGGCCGGCACGGTGGCCGATCCCGCTGTCCGGCACCGCGGCACCATCGGCGGCTCGCTCGCCCACGGCGATCCGGCCGGCGACCTGCCGGCCGTGATGGCTGCGCTCGACGCGACGCTGCTCGCCACCGGACCCGAGGGCGAGCGGGCCATCCCTGCGGCCGACTTCTTCGTCGACTACCTCACCACCGCGCTCGCCCCGGGCGAGGTTCTGACCGCCATCCGGGTGCCCAAGCTAGGCCCCGGCTGGGGCTACCGCTACGAGAAGTTCCAGCCGACCGCGCAGGCCTGGGCGATCGTGGGCGTCGCGGCGCTGGTGCGCCGGGACAACGGTCACGTGGCGGAGGCCAGGATCGGGCTCACCAACATGGGGACGGTCCCGGTGCGGGCGCACGCCGCGGAGGCGGCGGCCGCCGGGGCGACGGCGTCGCGCGAGGCGCTCGCCGGGGCGGCCCAGCACGCGGACGAGGGCTCGGCCCCGCCGTCCGACCTGCGCGCCTCGGCCGACTACCGCAGGCACCTGGCCCGGGTTCTCACCGGTCGCGCGCTCGCGAGAGCCGCCGGGATCGGGTGAGGCGGACGGTGTGCCGCGCGGCCGGGACGGGCTTATCCGCCCCGTCGCGCGGCGGGCCTTTGCCGATGCGGGCCGATACCGGGCATAATCCACTGACCCCGTCAGGCAGAACGGCAGAGAGGATGACGTCCGGATGGCAATGGAACTCGACAACTCCTTTACCGTGCCCGTCCCGCCCGAGCAGGCCTGGGACATCCTGCTTGACGTGAAGCGGATCGCGCCGTGCATGCCCGGCGCGACCGTGGACGAGGTCGAAGGCGACGTGATCAACGGGCACATCAAGGTCAAGGTCGGGCCGGTGTCGCTGACCTACCGCGGAACCGCGACCTTTACCGAGCGTGACACCGACACGCGTGTGGTGGTGTTGGAAGCCTCGGGCAAGGAGACCCGCGGCGCGGGCACCGCGTCCGCCACCGTCCGGGCCTCACTCGAGCCCGATGCCTCGGGGAACAGCACCCTGGTCACCATGCACACGACGATGAACGTGACCGGGCGCCCGGCGCAGTTCGGCAGGGGCGTGATGGTGGAAGTCGGCGGCAAGTTGGTGGACCAGTTCGCCGCGAACCTAGCCACCCTGCTCGGGGAGAAGGGCGCGGACGGCACGGCCGCGGCCGACGGCGGCGTGGCGACTGACGCCACGGTCGGGACCACCGCGGACGACGCGCAAAGCGCCAACGGGTCCGGCACCGCCGCAGCCGCGCACCAGGACGGAGCCGGCCCGCCCGC
>JBOHCK010000458.1:0-4059 GCA_050698755.1 Streptosporangiaceae bacterium
ATGGTGACGACGTCGTAGGCGCGCACGGTGCCGGTGTAGACCGAGGCGACCACGCGGAGGATGTCCTCCCAGTTCCGGCGGATCTTCCGCAGGTCGACCTTGCCCCGGGCGAAGGTGTTCAGCGGCCCGTATTCGGCGGAGGGGCTGATCCGCCAGCCCTTCTGGTCCGGCAGGTCCGCCAGCGCGGGCCGGTAGGAGATCCCGAGGAGCTCCAGCAGCCCGAAGACGACGTCGCTGTTTATATGGACAAGTCAAGGCGATCTCCGTCGATCAGAAGGCGGGCTCGGCCGGGTCGATGTCGGTGAGCTCGATGCCGGGTTCGGGCTCGTCCAGGCGCAGGTCGCTGGCGCTGGGTGGCAGCCAGGCTCCGATAGGGCCGGGGGTGACCTCGTCGGCGGCGGCGGCGTGATCGAGCAGTTCGGCTGGATCGGCCTGGCAGATCAGGAACGTGTCTCCGTTGTTGTCCTGCTTGGCGACCAGGTAGCGGGTGACGAAGGGACTGGTCGGGAGGTGGCCGACGAGCGGCAGGTGCCGCATGTCGCCCCTCCACCCGACCGTGGGCGCCGCCTCGGCCAGCGCGAGGACGGCCCGCAACGCCCAGGCCAGCCGTTCGGCGTCGCCGTCGAGCCACTCGTTCAGCGGGGTGAGGCCGTCGAAGTCGTCGATCGGCTCGCTCAATCGGTAGACGTGCAAGATCATGATCCTCTCTGGGGGGCGTCGTCGGGGTCGGTGGTCTCGCCGAGGTTGGTGAGCAGGCCCTGGAGTCGCCGGGCCACGGCGGTGTGCCGTTCGACTTCGCGGGTCCAGCCGCGTTCGTCGGCGTCTTGGACGAGCTGCTGCTCGACCTCCAGGCGGGCCCGTAGCCGCGGGGCGTAGCCGGGGGTGGTGACGAACTTGGCGCAGGTCAGGTAGAGGTCGCACTCGCAGGGGCCCTCGGCTGGCAGGCGCAGGCAGTGGCCGAGCTCAAGCTCGGTCTTGAGGAAGTTGCACTTCAGCCAGTCGACGGCCTCGGCGGGCAGCGTCCCGGACTTCAGCTCCTCGGCGGCGGGGCCGGCGATGACGGCGCCGGGTTCGAGGACGGACTTGTAGTCGCGCAGCACTTCGCGGTCGCTGATCTGGGCGTAGACCAGTGCCATGGAGACCGAGGAGTGCCCGAGGACCTTCATGATGGTGTGCAGCTTGGCGCCGCGTTCGGCGAGCTGGGTTCCGACCGTGTGCCGGAATCTGTGGGCCGAGACGGTGCCGCGCTGCTTGCCGTGCCAGCCGCCGGGGCCGACCAGCCCGACGGCCTTGCTGGCCTTCTGCAGCGGGTCCTCGAACAGGTAGGTGCTGGAGATGAGCTTGCCGTGGCGGACGAACAGGTAGCGGATCTGCTCGCCGGTGCGCTCGTCGGTGAACGGCCGGTCGCGTCCTTGTTTCCGCAGGTCGATGACCTTCTGGAGAGCGTCGGCGGCGTCCTGGTGGAGCGGGACGGTCCGTTCCTTGTAGGTCTTGCGGGCCGGGAGCCGAAGCCGTGGTGTCCCGTCCGGGTAGCGGTCTAGGCAGTCGATGGGGAGCCGACGGATCTCATCGCGGCGGGCCCCGGACCAGCGGACCGCCAGCAGCGCGGCGCGCTGGAACGGGCAGGTGATCTCGTCGATGACGGGCATAAGCTGGCCGAGCTCATGGTCGGGGATGAAGCGCGGCACCCGCTGCGGCGCTTTGGGAGCGTCGCCGACGCTGATGAGGGCGTAGCCGGGGACGTCGTCGTACTCCCAGGCCGCCGTCTCCCGGAACAGCTGGGACAGCCCCGAGATGCGCTGCTTGCGGGAGATCACACCCAGCGGCTTGCCGGTCGCCTCCGACGGCGTGTCGGCCAGATACTCGATCCACTCCAGGCAGTGGTCCCGGGTCACCTCCGTCCAGGAGACGATGCCGGGGTGGTCCCCGGCGAGCCAGTCGCCGAAGTTGCGGACCGCCAGCTCCAGCTGTTCGGTCGTCGAGGGGGCGTCGGTCAGCCGTCGCGCGGCCAGCCACTTCTGGGCGACCGCCTGCATCCGGGGCGGCAGTGCCAGCGGCGGCTTGCGGTCGGGCATCTTCTTGCGCGGCCGGGTGGGGACCTGGCCACGGTGGAAGAGCACGACGTGGAGCTGATGTAGGTGGGTGACCCACAGCTTCTGGGCGTTGTCGCGGTATTTCTGCGCCGAGGGGTAGAAGAAGCGCAGGTCATCGCGTTCGCTGAACAGGCGGATGGCTTCCAGCGCCTCGTTGATGTGGTCCTCGGTAATGCCGTCGGCGTGCAGGACCCCGGTGCGCAGCGCGATGCGGGCGACGGTCCAGGTCATCGCCTGCCGCGCCGATTCGCGGTGAAAGCCGAGTGAGACGGCTTCCTCGACCAGGGCATCGACGCCCGTGTCGATGCCCAGCGCCCCGGCGGTGTCGACGACCCGCAGCTGGCCGGCTGCGAGGGTGAAGGGGTAGTCGAGCGTGGTGTAGCCGTGCAGTGCCAGGAAGATCAGGTATCGGCGGGCGCGGAACGACAACGGGTAGGACGGCTGATGGCCCAGCTCTCCGGGCAGGCGGCCGACCCGCTCCACCAGCGGCTCATCGAACCAGTCGGCCAACGCCGGCCACCTGTCCTTGAAGGCCCGGTAGAAGCGCAGCCTCGCCCTCAGATACTGCGGGTGCAGGCCCTGATCGTGCAGATGACCGGCGTACTGCGCTACCGGGCAGTGCGTCGGGCGGGGACGCTCGACCGGCCGCGCGGTCGCTGTCAGGGCGGCGGCCGACACGTGCCCGGCCCTCACCGTGTCCCGCCCGCGCCCGGGCCGGACTCGCCCTGGCCGAGGGCGCGGTTGTAGTCGGCGACCACCTCGGGGTCGGAGACCCGGGTGTAGATCCGCAGCGACTCCGGAGAGGCGTGGCCGAGCCTCTTCTGCAAGGTCAGCTCCCGCATCCCGCCTTCCCACATGCGCGTGGCGTGCGTATGGCGGCAGGCGTGCGGGGTCACCCAAGGCTGGCGGATGCCAGCCTTGGCGGCCGCCCGGGAAAACATCCGCACCAGCCCGTCGTAGCTGAGCGCCTCCAGCCGCCGCTTCCCGCCCCCGCCGATGAGGAACACCAGCAGGCTGTCGGAGTCGGCGGGGCGCTCCTGCATCACATAGGCGCTCAGCGTCGCCAGCGTCTCCGGTTCATGCAGGTCGACCACTCGCTCGAACCGGGACTTGGAGCGGGCGCCCTTGGGATGGTCGGTCCGGTGGCGTACGACCACGCGCCGGCGGCCGTAGGCGATGTCCTCCAGGTGCAGGCTCAAAACCTCCCCAGGACGCAGGCCGCCTTGGAGCATCAGCAGCACGATGGCCCGGTCACGCAGCCGCTTGAGCTGCGCCAGCAGCACCTTGACCTGGTCCTCGTCCAGCGGCCGCGGGATCCGCTGCACGGTCTTGACGCGTACGCTGCGGCGGATCGGCTTCTGTCGGCTGGCCCGGCCCATGAACGGCCGGTGCCGTTCCGAGACCCGTTGCAGAGCAGGGTCGGGCCGCTTCTCGATCGGGTTCGCCCGGTCGAACTGCCCGGCCATGATGACGTACTCGTAGAAGGAGGAGACGGCGGCCAGGACGCGGTTCACGGTGGTCGCCGCCAGCTTCGTGCCCGGCCCGTACCCATCGACCGTGGCGACGGTCAACGTCATCCGCTGGCGAGGCCTGCGCGAGGGGACCGACCGCAGGTACTCCAGCAACCTCAGCGCCTGCGGCGCGGCGAACTCCTGCCAGGTCAGGCCCTCGCGGTCGAAGAAGCACCATAGGTGCTGAAGGTCGTGGGCGTAGGAGACCAATGTGTTGGGCGAGTAGGGGTCCAGCCAAGGTGAGGCCAAAAGCCACAATGAGCAGATCTTGAAGCCGTGACGGACGGCCGTTCGGCTGGGTTCGGCTATGCGGTCCCGGCGGCCTGTTCGGCGTCGTGGGTGCGGAAGGCGTTGTAGAGGGCGCGGCGGGAGACCGTCCGCTCCTGGCCGCCGGCGGTTTTGTATGTCAGGCCCCTGGCGATGCTGGTCACGGACTCGCCGTCGGCGCGGCGGCC
>JBOHCK010000459.1:0-4038 GCA_050698755.1 Streptosporangiaceae bacterium
GGATCTCGAAGTCCTTGTCCAGCAGGTTCCCGACCGCCTCGAGCCGCTCGCCGCCCGACAGGTCGATGTTGGCCCGGTGGTGCAGCGGCGAGAACACGGCCTTGTGCACGGTGGCCACCACCGCGCCGTCGTGCTCGATCTCCATCGCGTCGGTGAACGTCAGCAGCTTGTGCTTGATCGCGGCCAGCACGGCCCCCGAGGCGTCCTTGAGCTCGAGGGTGTGCCGCAGCGACAGGATCTTGGCGTCGATGAAATAGGCACGGTTGCCATTCTCATCGGTAACCCAGAAGTCGTCCTTGATCGCGAAGATCTTCTCCCGCACGAGATAGCGCATGCGGCCCAGGCTATTACGTCGCAACAGTCCCAGCGGGAGTCCGGCACCCGCTCCTTACGCTGGTGCCATGGCGAACGCGATCGAGATCCGCGCCGTGCACAAGTCGTTCGGCCGGACCAGGGCCCTGGACGGCCTGGACCTGACCGTGCGCACCGGCGAGGTACACGCCTTCCTCGGCCCGAACGGCGCGGGCAAGACCACCACGATCCGCATCCTGCTCGGCCTGCTCAAGAAGGACACCGGCGAGGCCAGCCTGCTCGGCGGGGACCCGTGGCACGACGCGGTGAGCCTGCACCGCGCTCTGGCCTACGTGCCCGGCGACGTGACGCTGTGGCCCGGCCTGACCGGCGGCGAGATCATCGACCTGCTCGGCCGGCTGCGCGGTGGCCTGGATCCCAAGCGCAGGCAGGCGCTCATCGAGCGGTTCGCCCTGGACCCGGCCAAGAAGGCGCGCGCCTACTCACGGGGCAACCGGCAGAAGGTCGCGCTCATCGCGGCGCTGGCCAGCGACGCCGAACTGCTGCTGCTTGACGAGCCGACCTCGGGCCTGGACCCGCTGATGGAGGCGAGCTTCCGCGAGTGCATCAACGACGAACGCCAGGCCGGCCGGACCGTCCTGCTGTCCAGCCACATCCTGGCCGAGGCCGAGGCCCTGTCCGACCGGGTGACGATCATTCGTGACGGCCGGGCCGTCGAGACCGGCACGCTCGCGCAGATGCGCCACCTGACCAGGAACCTCATCGACGCCGAGCTGGCCGCCCCGGTCAGCCTCGACGACCTGGCCGGCGTGCACGACCTGGCGGTCTCCGGCACGCACCTGCACTGCGAGGTCGACCACGACGCCCTGACCGTGGTACTGGCCCGCCTGACCGCGGCCGGCGTCCGTTCCCTCGTGTGCCGGCCGCCGACCCTGGAGGAACTGTTCCTGCGGCACTATTCACCCGAACGACCGGTGGCCGGGGGCCAGGGATGACCGCCGCGGCCCGCGCCGACGCGTCCGGAACCGGCGCGTCCGGGATCGGTGGGTCCGGGATCGGTGGGTCCGGGAT
Source organism: Streptosporangiaceae bacterium (assembly GCA_050698755.1). Lineage (GTDB taxonomy): Bacteria > Actinomycetota > Actinomycetes > Streptosporangiales > Streptosporangiaceae > Palsa-504. The sequence goes on from JBOHCK010000459.1 coordinate 1,384, forward strand.
CGGTGGGTCCGGGATCGGTGGGTCCGGGATCGGTGGGTCCGAGACTGGCGCGCCCGGGATCAGTGGGTCCGGGACTGGCGCGCCCGGGATCAGTGGGTCCGGGACTGGCGCGTCCTGGGCCGGCCTGACCGGGACCGGCGAGCTGGCCAGGCTCGCCTTCCGCCGGGACCGGATCGCGCTCCCGGCCGGGGTCTACGTCATCACCGCGCTGGTGGCGGGGACGGCCTATACCTTCAGGAAGCTGTACCCGACCGCGGCCGGGCGCGCCGCATTGGCGGCGACCGGCGGGACGAACCCCGCCCTGCGCTTCCTGTACGGCAGGATCAACGGCTCCTCGCTCGGGTCGCTCACCACCTGGCGGTACGGGATGTGGGCCGGGATCTTCGCCGCGCTGATGGCCATCTTCATCGTGATCAGGCACACCAGGACCGATGAGGAGGCGGGCCGCCTCGAGCTGGTCGGGTCGGCGGCCGTGGGCCGGCAGGCGGCCCTGACCGCCGGAATGGCGACCGCGGCCGCCGCCAGTGTCGCGGTGGCCGTCCTGCTGAGCATCGCCTTGCCGCTGGTCCACCTGCCGGCGGCCGGCTCGGCCGCGCTCGCCCTGGGGATCGGCTGCTGCGGGCTGGCCTTCACGGGGATCGCCGCCGTGGCGGCCCAGCTGACCTCCAGCGCGCGCGCCGCGCGCGGGATCGCCCTCGCCGTGCTCGGCGTCTCCTTTATTGTGCGCGGCGTGGGCGACTCGGAACCGGGTTCCGGCGCGGCCGGTCCTTCCTGGCTGTCGTGGGCCTCGCCGCTCGACTGGGTCCAGGCCGCCCGGCCGTTCGCCGGCGAGCGCTGGTGGGTGCTCGCCCTCCCGCTCGCGGTTCTCGCGGCCGGCACCGCCCTGGCGTTCGCGTTCGCCGCGCGGCGCGACCTGGACGCGGGGCTGCTGCCCGACCGGCCGGGGCGCGCGACGGCCTCCGGCCTGCTGCGTGGTCCCTTCGGCCTGGCCTGGCGGCTCCAGCGGGGCGCGCTGCTCGGCTGGGCCGTCGGCTACGCGTTTACCTTCGCCGCCAGCGGGGCAGCCGCCAAGGGCGTCGGCCAGCTGCTCGGGACCAGCAGCGCGCTGGAGCGGGCCATCACCAGGCTCGGCGGCCAGGCCGCGATCACCAACGCCTACCTGGCGGCGATCATGATGCTCGCCGGGCTGGTCGCCGCCGCCTACGCGGTATCGGTGATCCTGCGCCTGCGGACCGAGGAGACCGGGGACCGGGCCGAGCCCGTGCTGGCCACCGCGACCGGCCGGGTCCGCTGGGCGCTCAGCCACGTTGCCGTCGCGGGCGCGGGCGCCGCGCTGCTGCTGGCCGTGGCGGGGGTGGCCGCGGGCCTGGGCTACGGGCTACGGGCCGGGTCCGCGGGAACTCAGGTCGCGACGATGTTCGGCGCGGCGCTGGGCCAGCTGCCCTCGGCGCTGGTGCTAGCCGCGGTGGCCATCGCGATCTTCGGGCTGTGGCCCGGGGCGTCGGTCGCGGGGGCGTGGACCGCGGTCGGCCTGGTGGTGGCGCTCGCCCTGTTCGGCCAGGTGCTGCAGCTGTCCCACTGGGTGCTGGACGTCTCGCCGTTCACGCACGCCCCGCGGCTGCCCGGGGGGAGCGTGCAGGCCGCCCCGCTGCTCTGGCTGAGCCTGGCCGCCCTGGCGTTCGCCGCGGCCGGCCTGGCCGGCCTGCGCCGGCGCGACATCGGCTAGCCTCCGGCGCGCACCCCGAATCTGGGGATCGCACTTTGCATACTGTCGCCGATAAACTCCTGTTATCCCTGGTGGGGGAGCGGAGGCAACGCGTGATGGCGCAAGGCGTGACGATGTCGGCGGTCGTGATCCGCCCCCTGCAGCGGCCGGTGCCGCTGCGCCAGTCCGTGTACGACGCGCTGATCGACCTGATCGTCGGCGGCGACCTGCCGCCCGGGCAGCACATGGTGGAGACCGACCTGGCCCGGCAGCTCGGTGTCAGCAGGCAGCCGATCCGCGAGGCGCTGCACCGCATGGAGGCCGAGGGGTGGGTGGACCTGCGCCCCAGTCAGGGCGCGTTCGTCCACGTGCCCACCGACCAGGAAGTGAACGAGCTGCTCGACGTCCGGGCGCTGCTCGAGGCCGAGACGGCCAGGCTCGCGGCCGGCGCCGCCAGCCCCGCCCAGCTGGCCAGGCTCGGCCAGGTCTGCGACGAGGGGCAGGCCGCGGCGGAGGAGGACGACTTCGCCCGCGCGGCCGCGGCCAACGACGCCTTCCACGCCGAGATTGCGGCCATCGCGGGCAACTCGGTGCTGGCCGAACTCGCCGACATCGTCGGCCGGCGCGTGAAGTGGTACTACCGGATGGTCGCCCCGGAGCGCGGACACGGGTCGTGGTCCGAGCACCGGGAGCTGATCGACGCGATCGAATCCGCCGACACCGACCGGGCGCAGCGGCTCGCGCGCACCCACACCGAGCGGACCAGGTCCGCCTACCACGGCTCCCGCTGAGCCGAGGCCGTCTACCACACCCCCCGCGCGGAGACCGGGTCCGGCAATTTAGGGCAGCCGGACCGCGCTGACCGGGTCCGCCTACCACCGCCCCCGCGCGGAGACTGGGCCTGGCAATTTAGGGCAGCCGGACCGCGCTGACCGGGTCCGCCTACCACC
>JBOHCK010000460.1:0-4022 GCA_050698755.1 Streptosporangiaceae bacterium
CCCGGCCCCGGTCATGCCGGACAGCGTGGCGCAGCGGCTCGATGCGGCGCTCGCCGCCGAAGTAGCGCGCCAGGGTGAAGCCGGACGAGCGGGGACTCAGCATCCGCGAGATCGCAGGCGGGCCCCGCGGCCGACGCGGCGGCCCACCCTCCAGCTCGTGATGACGCGCGTGCTCGTCCCGGCCGCCGCCCTGGTGGTACTCGCCGCAGGCGGGTACGGTCTCAGCCTCATCGGCGGCAACTCGTCCTCCTCTTCCTCGGCCACGGCCGGATCGGCCGGGGAGCCGGCCGCAGCGTCCGCGGTACCCTCTGCGGCACGGGCGAACGGCCTGACCGCGCCCAGTGCGTCGGCTCGCGCCGCGGCACCGGGTATCCAGAAGTCGGCCCTCGGCCTCGTGCCAAACGCGACCGACTTGCTGCCCGCCACGCTCCGGGCGCAGCTGGAAGCCGCGCTGCGGGCGCCGGCGGCCACGCACTCGGCACCGCGCCCCTCCGACCCGCTCGGGGCCTGCGTGCGACGGCTGACCAGCGGCGTCACGCCCGGAACCGTGAAGCTGATCCAGAGCGCCTTTTACCAGGGCCGGCCGGCCATCGTCATCATCGTGTCCAGCGGCAGCGGTTACCTGGCCTGGGTGGTGACCCCCGGCTGGGTCACCCCGGGGTGCTCCGCCACCAGCGCCGGCGTGCTCGCCAGGACGACGCTCCCGGGAATCTCCGCGCCCTAGGATCGGTTCACTGGTATGCCAGTCAGGTGAGGGGTTGATGAGGGTTGGCAGAGGTGACCGGGGTCCGGGACATCATCGTGATCGGATCGGGCCCAGCCGGTTATACGGCGGCGCTGTACGCGGCCCGCGCGCAGCTACGGCCGCTGGTATTCGAGGGGTCGGTGACCGCGGGCGGTGCGCTCATGCAGACCACCGAGGTGGAGAATTTCCCCGGGTTCCCCGACGCCATCATGGGCCCTGAACTGATGGACTCGATGCGCAAGCAGGCCGAGCACTTCGGGGCTGAGCTTATCCCTGACGACGTGACCGCGGTCGACCTGGCCGCCAGCCCCAAGGTCGTCAAGACCGACGGCGAGACCTACCTGGCCAAGGCCGTGATCATCGCCACCGGCTCCCGGTACAAGGAGCTCGGCGTGCCGGGCGAGAAGGAGCTCGGCGGGCACGGCGTCTCGTGGTGCGCGACCTGCGACGGGTTCTTCTTCCGCGGTCACGACATCGCGGTCGTCGGCGGCGGTGACTCGGCCATGGAGGAGGCGCTGTTCCTCACCAGGTTCGGCAAGTCGGTGACCGTGATCCACCGCCGCGACACGCTCCGGGCCTCCAAGATCATGCAGGAGCGCGCGCTGGCCAACCCCAGGATCAAGTTCCTGTGGAACAGCGAGGTGGCCGAGGTCCTCGGCACCGAGAAGGTGACCGGCCTGCTGATCCGGGACACCAGGGACGGCACGGAACACGTGCTTCCCGTGACCGGCCTGTTCGTCGCGATCGGGCACGATCCGCGGTCTGAGCTGTTCTCCGGGCAGCTGGCCACGGACCCCGAGGGCTACCTCCTGGTCGACCAGCCTTCGACGTACACGGCCATCGAGGGCGTGTTCGCCTGCGGCGACGTGGTCGACCACACGTACCGGCAGGCCGTGACCGCGGCCGGGACGGGATGCGCGGCCGCCCTCGACGCCGAGCGCTGGCTGGCGAGCAAGGAACACTGACACCTGCGTGACAGGAATTACCCAGGACAAGCAAGGGATGTGATGGCCAGTGGGCACGACCAAGGTCGTGACGGACGCGAACTTCGAGACGGAGGTTCTGCAGAACGACAAGCCCGTCATCGTCGATTACTGGGCCGAGTGGTGCGGTCCGTGCCGTATGGTCGCCCCGGTCCTGGAAGAGATCGCGGCCGAATACGCGGACAAGATCGACGTCGTCAAGCTCAACATCGACGAGAACCCCGGCACCTCGCAGCGCTACGGCATCATGGCCATCCCGACCATGAACGTGTTCTCCGGCGGCGAGGTCGTCAAGCAGATCGTCGGCGCGAAGCCGAAGTCGGCCCTGCTGCGCGAGATCGCCGAGTTCCTTTAATCGGGATCGGACAAGGCCGGCCTCCTCGATCCCGAGGCCGGCCTTACGGTTGCGATGCCGCCGAGACAGGGCGCAGCACCCCCTGGGTCGCGGCCGGGGTCATCGAGCCGAGCAGGCGCTCGAGCGCCACTTCGACGTCTTCCCGCCAGGTCAGGACGGTCCGCAGTTCCATCCGCAGCCGGGGGTAGTGGTGATGCGGGCGGATCGTCTTGAACCCCACCGCCAGCAGGTAATCCACCGGCAGCATGCAGGCGGGCGATTCCCAGCGCCGGTCACCGAACGCCTCGATCGCCTTCACGCCGCGCCGGGTCAGGTCCTTGGCCATCGTCTGGACGAGCATCCGGCCGATACCCCCGCCGGCGAACTCGCTGAGCAGGTGCGCGGTCATCAGCAGGACCGCGTCGGCGCTCACCGGGCTGGTGGGAAACGCGATCGAGCGGGGAACGTACTGCGGCGGCGCGAAGAGCATGTACCCGGCCGGGACGCCGTCGACGTACGCGATCTTGCCGCAGCTGCCCCACTCCAGCAGCACCGATGAGACCCAGGACTCCTTCTCGAGTCCCGGGTCGCCGCTTTCCTCGGCCCGGGCCCGGCTGACCGGGTCAAGTTCCCAGAAAACACACGTGCGGCACTTCGGCGGCAAATCACCGAGATTGTCCAGCGTGATATTGGCGATACGGCGCGACATCCTGTTCCCCGGCTGACCGTCCCCCGGCAGAATCCATAACCGTTCCCGGAAGATACCCCTTATCCTGGCATGATACTCGGGGGGTCGTCCCCTGGATGAGAAAGCTCAGGGACTCGGGGAGAGGCCGTGACACCCGGACAGCAGCCTGCACCGCAGCGACAGCGCGTCGACCCCTACGTCGGTCAGTACGCCGAGCGAGCCGTCGGCATGGTCGCCTCCGAGATCCGGGCGCTGTTCGCGGTCGCGGCCCGGCCCGAGATCGTCTCGCTGGCCGGCGGCTCGCCCTACGTGGCGGCGCTCCCGCTCGACGCGGTCGGCGACATGGTGGGCCAGCTGGTCGCCAACCATGGCGACAGCGCGCTGCAGTACTGCACCGCACAGGGGGACGCCGGGCTGCGGGAGCGGATCTGCGAGGTCATGGCGCTGGAGGAGATACCGGCCCATCCGGACGAGATCGTGGTCACCGTCGGCTCCCAGCAGGCGCTCGACCTGCTCGCCAGGATCTTCATCGACCCGGGTGACGTGATCCTGGCCGAGGCGCCGTCCTACGTGGGCGCGCTGGGTGCCTTCGCCGCCTACCAGGCGTCCGTGGTGCACGTCGCGATGGATGACGAAGGGCTGATTCCCGAGGCGCTGGAGGAGGCGATCCGCCGGACCGCCGCGGCGGGCCGGCGGGCCAAGTTCCTCTACACGGTGCCGAACTTCCACAACCCGGCCGGGGTCACGCTGGCCGCCGGCCGAAGGCACCGGATTCTCGGCATCTGCCAGCGCGAGGGCCTGCTCGTCGTCGAGGACAACCCCTACGGGCTGCTCGGCTTCGACGGCGAGCCGATACGCGCGTTGCGGGCGGACGACGACGAGGGAGTCGTGTACCTCGGCACGTTCTCCAAGACGTTCGCGGCAGGCGTGCGGGTCGGCTGGGCGGTCGCCCCGCCGGCCATCAGGGACAAGCTGATCCTGGCGGCCGAGTCGGCCGTGCTCTGCCATTCGAGCTTCGCCCAGCTGACCGTCCGCGAGTACCTGGCCACCCAGCCGTGGCAGGAGCAGATCAAGACCTTCCGCGAGCTCTACCGCGAGCGGCGGGATGCCACGCTGAGCGCCCTGTCCAGGATGATGCCGCCGGGGTGCCACTGGACGCGCCCGGCCGGCGGCTTCTATGTGTGGCTGAGGCTCCCGGACGGCGTCAACGCCAAGGCCATGCTGCCCCGGGCGATCTCCTCGCGGGTCGCGTATGTACCGGGAACGGGCTTC
>JBOHCK010000461.1:0-3992 GCA_050698755.1 Streptosporangiaceae bacterium
CGGCCTGTGCTGTTTCCAGCGTGCGGCGGGCGGCCTCGGCCGGGACGCCGAGCTTGGCGAGCATCGCGTTGGTGATGACCGTCTGCTGGCCGGGGGCGGGGCTGCGCAGCGCGTCGAGCTTGCGCTGCCGGGCGGCCTCGGCGGCGTCCAGGGCCTCCTTCGCGGTCCTGACCGCGGCGGCCGCGGTTTTCTTCGCCGGGTTCGGGACCAGGCGCTGCGGGTTGTCGGGGATGACAGCATAGGAGTCGAGGGCGTCCAGGGCGAAGTGCGCGCGGGCGTACCGGAAGTAGTTCTCTTCCCGCCACCGGCTGGTCATCCGGTAGACGACGCCGGCGGGGGGCAGGGCGGCGGCGTCACGGGTGGTGAGGATGTGGATCTGGCGGCCTTTGTCGCGGCGGGTGACCTGCCGCAGTTCCAGCACGTCGCCCTTATGCTTCCCGCTAGTGACGGGCAGCTCGATGCTCGTGTCTGCCAGGTCGTAGGTGCGGTCGCGGCCGTCGTCCCCGGTCACGCTGGCGGTAGTGAACGATTCGGCGGGCAGGTCGGGGATGTCCTTGCCGGCCTGGTTCTTGCGGTAGGTGAGCAGGCCGAACCCGGCGGCGATGATAGCGGCGAACAGGTCCGGTGACCAGCCGCCCCGGTCAAAGCACAGCACCGGTTCCGCGGCCTCGCCGCAGATGCCCCGCAGGCCCGGCAGCAGCCCGCTGATCTCGGCGGCCAGCGACGCGGACGGCTCGGCCATGACGACCAGCAGCGGGTCGCCCGCGCCATCGGTTACCCAGGTCTCCTCGGTGGCCGGGCCGGGGTGCTTCATCCGGGCGATGTGCATTTTCTGCACGTCGCGGGTGCCGAAGTAGGCGCGGGTGTGCCCGTCGATGTACAGGAACCCCAGGGTGGCCGGGCGGGCGGCTGCGTGGTGCCGGGCGATGGCCAGCTGCCAGTCCGCGGCCCTGCCAGCGGCGGCGAGCTCGCCGAGCTTGCGGCGGATCGTCTTGACCTCCGGTGCCCGGTCCAGCCCGAGCACCGGGCCCAGCGCGGGCGGCGGGATGCGGGTCGCGCCCTCGGCGCGCGGCGCGCGTAGCAGCGCCAGGAACACCAGCAGCACCAGGGCCGTCTCCAGCCCGTAGAATCCGTCCCGGAGCCTGCCGTGAACAGCGCGGGCGCTGGCCAGCAGCCCGGTCTGCGCCAGCGCGGGCAGCGCCAGCAGCAGCCCGGCCAGCGGGACCTTCGCGGCCGGCGCGAACACCGGCGCCGCGCCCTCCCCGAGCAGCCCGAACCGGGCGAGCGCCCGCTCGCCGTCGCGCGGCACCGGATCCGGCAGCACCGGCAGCGGATCCGTGTCCCGGGCACCCGCCTCATCCTGCTCGGGTAGCATGTCCTGCGCCCGTCCGGCGCCGGTGTCACCGCCAGCATCCCGCCGTCCCGCGGCGGCCCCGCCGCGGCCCAGCGCGGTCCGCACCGCGAACTCCGACACCCCGCACCGGCGGCCGATCTCGGCCTGCGACAGCCCGCCGTCCGCGGCCAGCTCCCGGATCCGCCCGCTGACCTGCGGCGTCAGCTTCGACGGGCCCTTGGGTCCTCGCTTGCCCGTCACCAGCCCGGCAAGCCCGTGCTCGTCATATGCCTTGCGCCAGCGCCAGAACGTCGCCGCGTCGGTCCCGAACGCCGCCGCGATGTCCTTCTTATCCGCCCCGGTCAGCTCAGCCAGTTGCACCGCGGCCAGCTTGCGGCCCGCCCAGTCCCCGCCAGCCCACCAGTACGCCGCCATCCCGTGTATCCACGCCGCGCCGCCCCCGTCAGCATCGAGCACCACGCCGATCCCGGGCGCGATCTGCACCGCGCCCTCGGGCAGCCACGGGAGCGGCAGCTGGCCCAGCCGCACCGTCATGACCGCCTCCCGGGAACCGCCTTACATTGGTGTAATTCTATCGGGAAACGGGGAGTGGTGCAGCCGGAAAGGCGAAGAAAGCCTATCAAAACCGCAAGTCAGACCGCGAGTGACGGGCAGTCGCCAAGCCGTCATATCAGGAGTCCTGGGTCTGCGGCGCGAAAGCCGAAGCGAAGCAGCTAGGGGTGACGCTGAAGGAGGGCGCCCCGAGCCAGTTCGCCCCCGCCCAACAAGTCCCCATCGTCGACGCCGCCATCTCATCGCACCCGAACGCGCTGGTGCTAGTGCCAACCGACCCCAACGGCCTGAACGCGGCCGCCCAGCAGGCGATCTCTGCAGGCATCAAGGTGGTAACCGCCGACCAGATACTCAGCAACACCAGCGGAGTTGTCACACAAGTGCTGTCTAACAACATCGCGGGTGGAAAGCAGATAGCTGCCGAGATGGCCCACGAGCTAAACGGCCACGGCCAAGTCCTCGTCCTCACCACCGAGCCCGGCCAAGTCACCTCTCAGGACGAGCGGGCACAGGGTTTCCTCGAGGGCTTGAAGAGCTACCCGGGCCTCAGCTACGTGGGCGCCCAGTACAGCAACGACGAGCCAGCTACCACAGCGGGTCAGGTCAGGTCGGAGCTGAGCCGATACCCGGACCTGGCTGGGATCTTCGCCACCAACGACCAGAGCGGCATCGGCGCCGCCTCCGGCCTGGCATCCGCCAACAAGTCCGGCAAGGTGAAACTGTTCGCGTACGACGCGGCCACGTCGCAAGTCCAGTCCCTCAAAAGTGGAACAGTGCAAGGCCTCATCGCCCAAGAGCCACGTCTCGAAGGCATGGTCGCCGTCAAGTACGCGGTCAACGCCGCGCAGGGCAAGACCGTTCCCAAAGTCGTCGAGACGGGAACGAAGCTTCTGACGGCGACGAGCTCAGCCTCTGAGCTCTCCCAGTACGAATACCAGGGGTCCTGCTAGGCGTAGGGCCTCGAGCAACAGCGGAACGGCCAGTGGCGTTAGCGAGCTGGCGCGGGTGAATTTACCGCCATTCAGCGTTCCGACGTTGGTGGCGGTGGTGAGGTTGAGCCGCTGGCCGGTGTAGCGGAGCAACAGGCCAGCGAAGGGTGCCGGGACCGGTGCGGGCAGCTCGCTGAGCCGGATACTGACCTCGCCGTCGTGGTGGAGGACGTCGTCGATGGTCAGGCGCAGGACGCGGGTCAGCGGCGAGACACCGTGAGGGCCTTCCCGGGAAGCCCCTCACGTCTGCGCTATGCCAGGTCAGGTCCGGGGCCAGCCGGTGAACCGCTTCCGCAGCCTTGCGACGTCTTGTCGGCTGAGCCTGTAGCGGGCGAATGCCTCGTCGTCCATCTGGTCAAGCCGCCGCCCGGCGTCGGCGAAATCCCGGTCTTCCAGTCCCGGGTCCAGGCGCTGGGCGAAGCCGATCACCTGCTCCACGGTGTAGCGGGTGAGGGCGGCGGCGGTGTCGATGTAGTCGCGCTCGTAGGCGCGGCTGGCCAGCGCGCATACCTTGCCGCCGATCACGTCCTCGATGGCCAGGACGGGGCCGACGTCCATGGTGACCGGGCCGCGGCTGCGGTCGAAGTAGGCCATCTGCAGCATCATCTGCTCTCCGTCCGGCACGGTGATGATCCATTCGGCCAGGCCCTCGCCCATTCCGGGCCAGATGTCCGCGAGCCCGCCGGTCTTGTCGCGCCGCTCGGCCTGGAAGCCGGCATCGCGCAGGGCGGCTTCCACTGTGGTGGCGGCCGCCTCCACGCCGTGCTCATCGTCGGTGAACAGGTCGACGTCTTCGGTGGGCCGGCTGGTGATCCCGTGCGCGAGTAGGGCGTTGCCGCCGGCCAGGGCGAACCCGTGCCGGGCAGCTGCGCGCAGGGCGATGGCGGCGACCTGGCGGTGCAGCTCGCTGACCGGCATCAGGCGGCCCGGCCTGCCGCGGCGCGCAAGGCCTGGTGTCTTTCTTCCCAGGCCCGCCGTACGCCCTTGGGCAGGTACAGGTCCGGCCACAGGCGGATCAGCGTGTCACGGTCCAGCCAGCCGGTGAGGTCTTCGGGGCAGCCCGCCTCCCCGAGCACGGTCTCATACATCGACCGCAG
>JBOHCK010000462.1:0-3980 GCA_050698755.1 Streptosporangiaceae bacterium
GACCGCGGGACTGCGGTACGCGGCGGGCCGGCGGGACCTGCTCGGCTCCTACCTGGCCGACCTGGCCGCGATGATCTTCGCCTACCCCAACGCACTGTTCCCGTTCGTGGCGGCGGACCTGCACGCGCGCTGGGCGACCGGGCTGATGTTCGCGGCGCCGTCGGCGGGGGCGTTCGGCGTGACCGTCGTCAGCGGGTGGATGAGCAGGATCCGGCGGCACGGACTGGCCATCGCGCTGTCGGCCGGCGCCTGGGGGCTCATGATGGCCGGCTTCGGCCTCTCCCCCGACCTGCCCGCCGCCCTGTGCTTCCTGGTCGCGGCCGGCGCGGCCGACATGATCAGCGGGATCTTCCGGCAGACCCTGTGGAACCAGACGATCCCGGACGCCCTGCGCGGACGGATGGCGGGCGTGGAGCTGCTGAGCTATGGCGTGGGCCCGCCCGCCGGCCAGCTCAGGTCCGGCGTGGTGGCCAGCCTGACCAGCGTCCGGTTCTCGCTGGTCTCTGGCGGGCTGATCTGCGCCGCCGCGGTAGCCGCGGTGTGCGCCCTGCTGCCCGGTCTCGTACGTTACCGGGCCGACCAAGACGTGGCCGAGGAGGGGGCATGAACCTATCCGAGATTCCTGTGGTGGACGTGCGCGGGCCGCTGACGGCGCAGCGCGGGCGGCTGCTGAGCCTGCTCGCGTCGCTGAGCGACGAGCAGTGGGGCGCGTCCACGGCGGCGCCCGCGTGGTCGGTCAAGGACATCGCCCTTCACCTGCTCGACGTGGACCTGAACTGGGTCGCCCGCGGCCGGGACCACGACCGGGCCGGGATGATCCCCATGTCCACCCGTCACGAGGAGTTCGTCCGCGCCCTGGGCGAGCGTAACCAGTGGTGGGTCGTCGGGACCCGCGGCCTGAGCCCACGCCTGGTCACCGGCCTGCTCCAGTGGGCGGGCGAGCAACTCGATGCCCACCTTGGGACGATCGACCTGGCGGGCCCGAGTTCGGTCTACTGGGCCGGGGACGTCCCGCTGTGGTTCGACCTCGCCCGCGAGTTCACCGAACGCTGGGTGCATTACCGGCAGATCCTCCAGGCCGCCCGGCCCGGTGAGCCCGATCAGCCGCCGGACGAATTCCTCCCGCTGGTCCTGCGGACGTTCGTCTGGGGTTTCCCGCACCAGTACCGGGCTCCGGCCCCTCCGGGTACCGCGATCGCCGTGGAGGTCTCCGGCCTCGCCTCGTGGATCCTGACCAGAACACCGGCCGGGTGGTCGCTGGGCGAAGGGGCGGCCGCCGCGCCGGCCGCCCGCCTGTCGATGAGCGGGGAGGCGGCCTGGCGGCTGCTCACGGGTGCCCGCTACGACGTTAGCCAGGTCCAGCTCTCGGGTGACCCAATGCTGGCCGAGCCGCTCCTGTCGGTGCGCGGCATCATCGTCTTAGCTGAGCCCGGGAGGTGCCCGGCGGCGCAGGGTTCCGCCGGGCACCGGGCCGACACAAATCAGCCTGTTCCTACTCAGAGGAACGGCACGGATACGCAGACGGATCAAGGCGGAACCTCGACGTAAGCATTCCGTCACAATCAGGAACGGCCTCGGCTCAGCCGGCGTCCTTGCCGTAGTCCGCGGTGAGCCAGTGCTCAGGCGTGAGCCGCAGGATGATCTCGTCGCTGCCGGGAACCGACGCGATGTAGGCGTCGCCGCCTTCGACGCCCAGGTACCGGCGGGCCAGCTCCAGGCGCTCGTCCTCAGTGGCGTCCTCGAAGGCCACCGGGCCCTCGACGGTGACGTACTTGTAGGGCGGGTTCTCATCCTGGGCGCACAGGGTGAACCGGCCGGCCGCCATGATGGCCGCGGCCTTGCGCGTGCCGCGCCCGGTGCACACGTTCACCGTGCCGCCGGGTGAGTAGGTGTACCAGACCGGGACGGCCAGCGGGCCTCCGCCGTCCTGCGACGCGACGCTGAGCACCCCCACGTGCAACCCGGCGAGGAACTCCTCGCGCTCCTCATGACTCATGTTCAGGGGCATGGCGTCAGTCTCTCAGACCTAGGATGAGGTCATGGTCGAGCCCTACCAGGCGGTGGGCCTGGTGCCCACGATGCGCGGCATCCGCCGCCGTGACGAGATCGCGGTCAACATCGAGCACGTGTCGCACCTGATCAAGGCCGCGTCGTGGCTGTCCAGCCTCGACCTGCCCGTGCGCCTCATTGCCGTGCCCGAGGGCACCCTGCAGGGTTTCAACGACGAGGTCCTCGACCTCGATCACGAGGAATTCGCCCGCGAGTGCGCGATCGACATCCCCGGGCCCGAGACCGACGCGCTGGGCGCCCTGGCCCACCAGTGGAACGCGTACCTGATGGCGCAGGCCAAGGCCCGTCATCCGGAGTTCCCCGGGCGCTTCTTCAACATCGGCTTCATCATCAGCCCCGAGGGTGACATCATCCTGCGGCACCACAAGGTGGTGCCGCTGCTTCCGGTCGAGCACTCGGTGACCCCGCACAACGTCTGGGACAAGTGGATCGAGCTGTACGGGCGCAACCTCGACGCCTTCTACCCGGTGGTCGACACCGAGATCGGCCGGCTCGGGTTCCTGATGGCCAACGAGGGCTCGTACCCGGAAAACGCCCGCGGCCTCGCGATGAACGGCGCCGAGGTTGTGTACCGGGGTCCGTACCCGCACCCGCACGTCGGCAACGGCCTGTTCGAGATCCAGAACCGGGCGCGGGCGCTGGACAACAACTTCTACCTGATCGCGTGCAACGTCGGCACGTACTACCTGCACACCGACTCCGACGTCCCGATCGACACCTTCGGGGGCGGGTCCATGGTGGTCGATTACCGCGGTCAGGTGGTCGGTCGGCACGACTACAGCGCGGGATCCTCGTGGGTCGCGGGGACCGTCGACGTCGAGGCGCTGCGCAAGTTCCGGGCCAGCGCGCAGTGGGACAACTGGATCAAGGACCTGACCACCGAGCAGTACCAGCTCATCTACGAGCAGCCGATCTACCCGAAAAACCTCTACCTGGACCGCGCTCCGTTCACGCACGCCGAGTACCGCCGGGAAGTCATCGACCGGCAGATCGAGCTCATGCACCACCGCGACATATGGCGGCGCCCCGGGCCGGACTGAGGGCCCAGGGCGGCCGGCCACGCGGTCACAGGCCGAAGGCCTGGCGGAGCTGGTCCGCGGAGGGCGCCGGCCCCTGGCGACCGTGCTCGTCGGTGTACAGGCGGCACGATATCGAGGGCTGCTGCCCGGGACGAGCGAACGGATCCGTGCCATCGGCCAGCAGGGTGGGCGAGCCGGTCATGCCGAGCCGTTCGGCGCCGGCCTGGTCGACCAGGACCTGCCGGGTCAGCTCCATGCCGGGATGAGCCGCCAGCAGGGGCGCCAGCCGGGTCTCCAGCAGGTCCGCGCCCGGGCAGCCCGGCACGTGCAGGATCTGCAGTCTCATCGCGGCTCCCGGCAGGGGCGGTTGCTACCATCAAGGCTGTACCGCACGGGTAGCGGCCTCCAGTATCCCGCGTTCAGCCTGCCCAGGAGGCCCCTTATGCCGTCCATCCAGGTGCGTCCCTTCCGCCGCACCGACCGCGACCAGCTCACTGCGCTCGTCAACGCCCACGCCGGGGCGGTCGTGCCCGGCATGAGCGTGTCGGTGAACACCGTCCTCAGCTCGCTGGAGCGCCAGCCCGGCGAGTTCATCGAAGATCCGTGGGTGGCCGAGCGGATCACCCTGGTCGCCGAGCAGCAGCACCGGGTCGCCGCGGCCGCGCACCTGCTCAGGTACTTCCCTGACGAGCGGGCCGGGCCGACCGCCCGGGACGTCGGCGAGATCGGCTGGCTGCTCTACTGGCCGCACGCCCCCGCGGGCAATCCGTGCTGGCCCGACGCGGCGGACGCGGCGGGCGCGCTCATGACCGCGTGCCTGGATCAGCTCGGAGCCTGGGGCGTGGCCAGGCAGCACGCCGGCGGGGAGTTGCCCGTCTCCGGCGTCTACGG
>JBOHCK010000463.1:0-3972 GCA_050698755.1 Streptosporangiaceae bacterium
TCGTCGAGTACGTCTTCAACTACCCAGGCCTCGGGACCCTGCTGCTGACCGCGGTGCAAGGGCTGGATTACCCGCTCATGCAGGCCCTGTTCCTGCTCATTACCCTCGCCGTCATGCTCAGCGTGCTGGCGGCCGACCTGGTCACGGCGTTCACCGATCCCCGGACCAGGGAAACAAGTTAGCGCATGAAGAAGCGCAAGGACACCCAGCGGGCGAGCGGGAAGTTCGCGCGCGCTCTCCTGCGCGACCGCAAGGGGAACATAGGCGCGATCTTGCTGCTGTTCTTCGTGGTCCTGGCCGTCTTCCCCGGCCAGATCGCGCCGTACAACCCGGCGTACATCGGCTTCCCGCGGAGCCTCGGACCAAGGGCCGTGCACTGGCTGGGCACGACCTCCCAGGGCCAGGACATCTACTCGCAGCTCATCTGGGGCGCGCGCCAGACGCTTATCATCGCCGTCGCGGCGGGGGGGCTGGCCACCCTGATCTCGGTGCTCGTCGGCGTGACGGCGGCCTACCGCGGCGGGCTGATCGACGGCGTCCTCTCGCTCATCACCGACGTCCTGCTGGTGATCCCGATCTTGCCGCTGATCATCGTCATCGCGGCGTACCTGCGCAGCGCCGGGCTGGGGGACATCATCATCGTCCTCGGCGCGCTTGGCTGGTCCTACGGCGCCCGCCAGTTGCGGGTGCAGGCGCTTAGCCTGCGGAACCGGGATTTCCTGACCGCGGCCGTCGTCCGCGGCGAGCGGAGCCGCTACATCATCGTGGCCGAGATCCTGCCCACGATGACCTCGCTGATCGTGGCCACGTTCCTCGGATCGGCCGTCTTCGCGGTGCTCACGGCGGCCGGCCTGCAGTTCATCGGCCTCGGTGACCCCAGCGCGCAGAGCTGGGGCACCATGCTCTACTGGGCCCAGAACAACGAGGCGCTCGGCGCGGGCATGCCCCTGTGGGCGATCATGCCGGGCGTCTGCATCGCCCTGCTCGGCGGGGCCTTCGCCTTCCTGAACTACGCCTTCGACGAGATCTCGAACCCGGCCCTGCGCCCGGTGCGCCGCCTCACCCGCAAGCCCGCCGTCCGTGCCGATACAAAACCAGAAGGGCCAACACGAAGCCGAACGGCGGTTGTGTCACCCCCCGCATCCGACCCGGCCTTCGCGAGCGACGCGGACGGCCACCGGTCCGGGCGGCTGCTCGAGGTCCGCGGGCTGTCGGTGGCCTACGCGACCGACGCGGAGCCGGTCGTCGCCGTGGACCACGTCGACCTGGACCTGAGCGCGGGGGAGTTCCTCGCCGTGGTGGGGGAGTCCGGGTGCGGGAAGTCGACCCTCATGCTCGCCATCTCGCAATTGCTGGTCAAGCCCGCGGGCATCATCGGCGGGAGCGTGGTCTTCCGCGGCCGCGAGATGGCGCAGATGAGCGACAAGCAACTCCGGCACGTCCGCTGGCAGGAGTTCGCCGTCGTCATGCAGAGCGCCATGAACTCGCTGAACCCGGTGATGACGATCGGCCAGCAGATGCGGGACGCGTGCAAGGCGCACGGAACGATGTCGAAGGAAGAAATCGCCGAACGTTCAAAACAGGTCCTGAGACTCGTCTCGATCGATCCGGTGCACCTCCAAAGCTACCCACACCAGCTCTCCGGCGGGATGCGCCAGCGGTGCATGATCGCGATGGCGCTGCTGTTCACCCCCGACCTCGTCATCATGGACGAGCCGACCTCGGCGCTGGACGTCGTAGCCCAGCGATCGCTGATGCGCCAGATCAAGGAACTCCAGAACCGGCTCGGGTTCGCGACGCTCTTCGTCACCCACGACATATCCCTGGTGGGGCACTTCTCCGACCGCGTGCTAGTGATGTACGCCGGCCAGGTGGCCGAGCTCGGCTCCACCTCCTCGCTGTTCGCCACTCCGCGGCACCCCTACGCCCGCGCGCTGCTCGAGGCGTATCCCACGGTCCGCGGCCCGAAGGTCCCGCTGACCGGCATCGCGGGCTCGCCGCCGAACGTCGCCGCGCCCCCGCCGGGCTGCCGTTTCCAGCCGCGCTGCGCCGACGCCATGCCCCAGTGCTCGACCGTGCCGCCCCCGCTGTACGACATGGGCGACTCGATCGTGCGCTGCCTGCTGTACCAGGACGCGCCGCTCGGGACCGGCACCCTCGCCGGCCGCTCCGCGCGAGCAGCCCAAGCCCAACCCCAACCCCGAGCCGAAGTTCAAACCCAAACCCTGATCCCGAACGCCGCGGTCGAAGCCCAGCCGATGACCGGCCTCCCGCAGCCAGCCGAACCCGTTGCCCCGCTGCTCGAAGTCGAGGACCTGTCCCGGTACTTTAACCTCCGCGGCGTCTGGTCGAAGAAGACGCTGCACGCCGTCGACGACGTCAGCTTCGACATCGGCCGCCGGGAGATCGTCGCGCTGGTCGGCGAGAGCGGCAGCGGCAAGAGCACGGTCGCGAGGTTGCTGACCCTCGTCTACGCGCCGAACTCCGGCGAGATCCGCTTCGAGGGCAAGCCCATCAGCGCCCAGCGCGGGCGCAGCGACAAGCTCGCCTACCGCGGCGACGTCCCCATGGTCTTCCAGGACCCGTACGCCTCGATCAACCCCGCGTACCGCGTCTCGCACGGCATCATGCGGGCGATCGAGCTGCACCGGCCGGACATCCGCAGCGCGGACCGCGGTGCCGAGGCCGTCCGGGTGATGGAGGCGGTCGGGCTGTATCCCGCGGAAACGATGCTGTCCAAGTACCCCTACGAGCTGAGCGGCGGCCAGCGCCAGCGGGTCGGCTTCGCGCAGGCGCTCGCCCTGCGGCCGAAGCTCATCGTCGCCGATGAGCCCGTCTCCATGCTGGACGTCTCCATCCGGGTGGGCGTGCTGAACCTGATGGCCGAGCTGCGCGCCCGCGAGGACGTGTCCATCCTGTACATCACGCACGACCTGGCCTCGGCGCGGTACGTGGCCGACCGGGTGATCGTCATGTACGCCGGGCACATCGTGGAAACCGGCCCGGCCGAGCAGGTGATGGCCGCCCCGCGCCACCCGTATACGCAGCTCCTGCTTTCCGCGGTCCCCGACCCCCGGGCGGCGCGCGAAGAGACAGGCCCGGCCGACGCCGCCGAGCCGCCGAAGGTCGTCGACCCCGCCCCCGGATGCCGTTTCGAGCCGCGCTGCCCGTTCGCCATCGACGTGTGCCGTCACGTCACGCCGCAACTCGGCGAGGTGGCGCCGTCGCAGTTCGCCGCCTGCCACGTCGCGCTGATGGAGGCGAGGACGGTCCCAGCCGACAGCCCGGGCGCCGAGGCGTGAGCCACCCCGTCATCCCGGCCCCGGCCCGGTTCGAAGGCGCTGACGGCCAGTTCGCACCGCAGTCAGGCACCCCGATCGCTTACCCCGCCGTCCCCGAACTCGCCCATATAGCCGAACGATTCTCGCAGGAGATCAGCCGGCGCACGGGCCTGCGCATGGTGCCGTCCGCCGCGGGCCACCCGGAGCCCGGCGAACCGTCCATCCAGATCGAGCTGGCCGCCGGGGCCGAACTCGGTGACAAGCCCCAGGGCCTCTCACCCGCCGGCGGTAGCCCCCCCGACGAGCGATACGACCTGACGGTCACCGCGGATCAGGTCCGCGTGCGCGCCGCGGAACCGGTCGGCGTCGCGCGCGCCTTGACCACGCTCACCCAGCTGCTGGTCGCCAGCCCAGGCAGGCTCCCTGGCGCGCGGATCGCCGACGCGCCCAGGTACGCCTGGCGCGGTCTGTCCCTCGACCTGGCCCGCACCTATATCACCTCAGCCGAGATCCGCCGGGTGATTGACCTCCTCGCGCTCTACAAGCTCAACGTCCTGCACCTGCACCTGACCGACGACCAGAGCTGGCGCCTCCCCGTCGGTCGCCCGGCCGGAACCGAAACGCCCTACAGCAAAGACGACCTCCGTGCGCTCGTCGCCTACGCCGCGGACCGTTTCGTCACCGTCGTTCC
>JBOHCK010000464.1:0-3946 GCA_050698755.1 Streptosporangiaceae bacterium
CCAGGATGGCCGGTTCCCTGATCGGCAGCACGAGGATGCCCGTGCCGAGCATGACCCGGCTGGTCCGCGCGGCCACCATGCTCAGCGTGGTCAGCGCCTCGAGAAACGGGAACGGGCGCCGCGCCCCCAGGAAAAGGTGGTCCCAGGCCCAGACCGACGCGAAGCCGAGGTCCTCGGCCAGGACCGAGTAGACCGAGACGGCCTCGAGGTCAGGGACCTTGCGTTCCGGGGTGAAGTTCTCCAGGGCCAGTCCGAACTCGACGGTCATCAAGGCCTCCAGCCGAGGTGGGCGGGCACGGGGCTACGGTGGGAGCGGCCCGTACTCGGCCGGCTTCCCACAGCATCGTATGCCCCGTCCCGGGCCGCTTCATTGGCGAGGACTGCCAGCAACCCTGGCCATTCTTCGGCATCTGGCGCCATATCGTTGACCGCCCGGGGACGAGATAGTGACGATGATGCCGGGACTGTTGTCCTGCGCGGGCCAGCGGTAAGAGGAGATGCTATGAGCTCTGCATCTGACCTGGAAGCGACTAGAGCGCACGAAGAACCGCTGATCCTGGAGCGGCACGGGATCGACTACATCCCGCCGGGGGAGCGCCACGGCAAGCCCCACACGCTGTTCACCTTCTGGGCGGCCAGCAACGTCCAGATCCTCGCGATCTCCGTCGGCGCACTGGCCATCGTGTTCGGCCTGAGCCTGCCCTGGGCGATCTTCGCGATCATCCTGGGGAACGCGGCCGGCGGGCTTTACATGGCACTGCACTCGGTGCAGGGACCCCGCCTGGGCCTGCCGCAGATGATGCAGTCCCGGGCGCAGTTCGGCATGTACGGCACCGCGCTGCCGAACATCATCGTGGTCCTGATGTACATCGGCTACTTCACCTCCAGCGCGATCCTCGGCGGGCAAGCCGTGGCCAACCTGTTCCACGTGACGACGCTTGAGGGCATCATCATCATCAACGCCTTCGTCCTGCTGATCACCTGGTTCGGCTACGACATGTTCCACGCGTACAACAGGTGGGTCACCGTCCTGTCGACGGGGATCTTCGTCGCCATGCTGATCAAGCTGGTGACCATCCTCCCCAAGCACATGCCGGCCGGGAGCAATACCGCGGGCAACATCCTGCTCGCGATCTCGGTGTTCGTCGCGTGGCAGGTCACCTGGGCGCCGTACGTGTCGGACTACTCGCGGTACATGCCCGAGAGCACCCCGGCCTGGAAGACCTTCACCTACACGTACGTCGGGGCGGTGGTCGGCGCGTCCCTGGTCATGATCATCGGGGCCATCGCGGCCGTCGTCGCCAGCGCCGCCGTGACCGCGGACGCCCCCTCGTACCTGGCCGGGCTGCTGGGCAGCGCGAAGTGGCTGTTCCTGATCATCATCATCCTGGGGGTCGGCTCGGGGAACTTCGGCAACCTCTACGGGCCGTACCTCACGTTCATGGCGATCATCTCGCCATCCGGCAAGCTCGCGTCCAAGACCACTGGCCGGTCCGCCCGGCTCATCGCTACCACCGTAGTCGCGATCATCGGCACGATCATCGCATGGCAGGCGAGCAGCCACTTCATCACTGACCTGTCCAACTTCCTGGTCTTCACGCTCTACCTGCTCGTCCCCTGGACCGCGATCAACCTGACCGACTTCTACCTGATCAGGCGCGGGCGTTACGACATACCCGAGCTGTTCAAGGCCAACGGCATCTACGGGGAGTTCAACTGGTTCGCGCTGGTCGTGTACGCGGCGACGGTCCTGGTCGAGTGGCCGTTCATGAATAACGCGTGGATCGTAGGCGCGGCGGCGAAATCCCTCGGTGGCGCGGACATCGCGTGGATCGTCGGCTTCGTCTTCGCCGCGGTCGTGTACTACATCGGCGCGCGGTACTTCTCGCCGGCCTCGGCCCGGACCGGCGAGAAGTCCGCGGTCCTCACCTCCGGCTCATAACCCGGAGCTGGGCTTCACAGGTTCCATTGGGCTGGGCACCAGCTAGCGGCGAGGCGCGGCGGTTACTCTTCTTTTGTGACCAGGGGTTCTGTTGCGCCCCATCGGACCCGAAGATGAGCCAGATGGGCGATGGGTCATCCGGTCCTGGTTACGCCGGGCCGGACGGCTACGGCGGCGGCCGGGCGGGCTGGCACGTGCCCGGGTACACCGAGATGCGGCCGCTGGGCCGGGGCGGGTTCGGCGACGTGGTGCTGGCCAGGCACGACGCGTCGGGCATCCTGGTCGCGATAAAGTACCTGCGCGGTGACCTGCTTACCGACCCCGGGTTCACCGAGAGCTTCCGCCGCGAGGCCGAAGTGCTGTCCTCGCTGGACGACCAGAACGTGGTCCGGCTGTACGAGTACGTCGAATCAGACGTCGGCGCGGCCATCGTCATGGAGCTTGTCGACGGCGTCTCGCTGCGCGAGATCCTGTCTCACCAGGGCCAGACCACGGCGGAGGCGGCGCTGGTCGTCTTGCAGGGCTCGCTGCTCGGCCTGGCCGCCGCGCACCGGCGCGGCGTCGTGCACCGGGACTACAAGCCGGAGAACGTGCTGGTCAATGGCGCCGGCGCGAGCAAGCTGACGGACTTCGGCATCGCGGCCCGCACGGGTGACCAGCCGATCCCGGCCGGCACGCTGTCGTACGCGGCCCCCGAGCAGATGCGCGGCGCCCCGGCCACCCCGGCCTCGGACGTCTACTCGGCCACGGCCACCTTCTACGAGTGCCTGACCGGCCGGCCCCCGTTCGTGGGGGACAGTGCCGAACGTCTGCTGTACCAGCATCAGTTCGAGCCGGTGCCGCTGGGGCCGTTGCCCGGGCCGTTGCGCCCGCTGGTCGAGGCCGGGATGGCCAAGGAACCCGGATACCGGCCGACCGACGGCACTGGCCTGGTCTCCGCGCTCCGCCGGGCCGCCGCCGGCGCCTACGGGCCGGCCTGGGAAGAACGCGGCCGGTCGCACCTGGGTGAGGCGGCGCTCCTGCTGGTGGCGCTGTGGCCGCTGGGCGCGCCGCCCGCCGTACAAGGCTTCGCCACGCAGCAACTGGACCTGTCCCAGGGGGCCCGCGAGGCCGCGGAGAAGGGGGCACGCCAGGGTGCCCACGCGGCGCGTACCACGCACCTATGGCACGTCCTGCACTTGGATCACCTGGCGCACCTGCTGCACCTGCGCCGCCTCCGCGAGATCAGCGCGGCCGCCGTGGCCGGGATCGTAGCCGCGGTGGTGGTGGGCGGCGCGGTCCTGGCCTACGCGCTGGTGCACGGACTACCCCCGCGCCCCAGCCCACGTCCACGCCGTCACCTTCGGTCTCGCTCCCGCCGTCGACGTTTCCCCCGACCCCGTCACCTTCGGCGAGCCCCTCACCGTCGTTGTCGTCGTCGCCTCCGGCGTTCCTGACGCCCGCGCCGACCCCCGCGGCGCCGACCTCGGCGTCCAAGACCTCGGCGTCCCCTACTCCCTCGCCATCCCCCACTCCCTCGCCGTCCCCATCACCCAGCCCGTCGCCGTCGCCCAGCCCCTCGCCGACCACGACCGCGCCTACCACCTCGCCGCCCCCGACCTCGGCTAGTCCCTCAACGACGTTCAGCTTCTAGCAGCGGGTCCGAGGTTTTACCTCTCAACGGCGCGGCGGAGCCTCGTCCTCTACCAGCGTCCCGGTCGCGACGTCCACTTTGTACCGGCGCGGCTTCAGTTGCGGGCCGACGATGAATAGCGACGACAGTGCCGCTGGGTCGAGTCCTCGGCCGACGATGTGCCTTTCCGCGATTTCCCGCAACTCTGCCTCTGCTGAGGCCCGCCCGTTCCCATGCGTGACCTCGCGCACGATATGAGCAATCCGGCCCGTCTCAGGGTCGTAAAACAAGAACGTCCTGTCGTTGTCTCATGCGTAGCTGACACGTGACCCTCCCTCAGCCAAAAATGAAGATATTGGCCACGCAGACGACGTCGCCCTGCAGGACGTTGA
>JBOHCK010000465.1:0-3937 GCA_050698755.1 Streptosporangiaceae bacterium
GGCGCCGCCGACAGCGCCGTATTCGAGAGCCGCACGAAAAGTGCCCGGAAGCAGCGGAAAGGACCAGGGCCATGCCTGTCAAACCGGGGCACACCCTGCGACAACTCAGGATGAAGGAAGCTCATTGCTCATGCTCGGCGAGCACCGACTGCAGGGCCTGCTGAGGCGTCTGGTAGCCGGGCGCGCCCGCGCCGCCGTAATCCGCGACGGCGCAAGTCTGCGAGGGCTGCGTGCACCCGCTCACGCAGGCGGCAGCCAGGCAGGCGACGACGGCCGCGGTGATCCGTACGCGCATGCATCCATGCTGCGACGCCCAGGCCCCCGGGGCCATAGGCTCGCTGGTTGTGAGCGTCCCCGCGCCGGCCTGGGTGGTGGCGGGCCCGCCCGGGACCGGGAAGAGCACCGTCGCCGGGCTCCTGCTCGCTGGGCTCGTGCCGACTCCGGCGCTGCTCGACAAGGACACGATGTACGGCTCGTTCGTCGCGGCGGTCCTCGCGACCGCCGGCCGCCCCCCGGGCGAGCGCGAAGGCCCCTGGTACGACGAGCACGTCAAGGTCCACGAGTACGCCGGGATGACGGCGACCGCCCGGGAGATCCGCGCGTACGGGTGCCCGGTCCTGTTGTCCGGCCCCTTCACCGGGCAGATCCACGACGCCGAACGCTGGCGGTCCTGGGTCGCCGAACTGGGGGGCGAGCCCGTCCACCTGGTCTGGGTCAGGTCCGACCCGGCTACCGTGCGCAGCCGGCTGACGGCCCGCGGGCTGGCGCGCGACCAAGCCAAGCTCGCGGAGTTCGGGGCGTTCGCCGACCGGATCAGGCTCGGCGTCGAGCCTGCTGCACCGCACGCCACCGTCGACAACCGCCTCACCGCGGCCGCGCCGCTCGAGGATCAGGTCGCCGACCTCGTGACCTGGTGGGCGGGGTAGCGTAAGGCTCACAGCTGACCCCAACCCACCAACGAGGAGTCCCGGACATGCCTCTGAGCGCGCGGAACCAGATTCCGGCCCGTGTCACCAGCATCAACACCGGAGAGGCCATCGCCAACGTCGAGCTGGACGCGAACGGCGTTCGCCTGGTGGCCTCGATCACCGTGGAGGCGGTCAAGCAACTCGGGCTGAGCGAGGGAAGCCAGGTCACCGCCGTGATCAAGGCCTCCGACGTCATCCTCGCGACCGACAGCTACTGAGCCGTCCCATGGGAGACAACATCCAGCGGACGGCCCAGACGCCGGACGGCCGCACCCTGGCCATCGAGGAAGCCGGAGACCCGAACGGCCGCCCGGTCCTCGTCCACAACGGCACGCCGAACTCCCGGCACCTCTACGCGAAGAACGCCGCCGACGCCGCCGCCCGCGGCCTGCGCCTGATCGGCTACGACCGCCCGGGTTACGGCGGCTCGACCCCGCACCCCGATCGCAAGGTCGCCGACTGCGCGGCCGACGTGCGGGCCATCTGCGCGGAACTCGGGATCGACCGCCTGGCCATGTGGGGTATCTCGGGCGGCGGGCCGCACGTCCTGGCCTGCGCGGCCCTGCTGCCCGATCTCGTCACGGCCGCGGCGTCGCTCGCCTCGCTGGCCCCGGTCGGCGCCGAGGGGCTCGACTGGTTCGCCGGGATGGGCCAGCTCAACGTCGATGACTTCAAGCTGTTCGAACAGGACAAGGAAGCGGCGCGGGCCAAGCTGGAGGCCGACCGTGAGGAGATGCTCGCCGCGTCCCCGGCCGATGAGGCCAAGATCCTCGAGTCGCTGCTGACCCCGACCGACGCGGCGGCCTTCACGGGCGATCTCGCGGAGTACCTCAGCTACACCGGGCACGAGGGCCTGGCCCCGGGCGGCGAGGGCTGGTGGGAGGACGCAGTGGCGCACTCCGGCCCGTGGGGATTCGAGCTGTCCGGCATCTCCGTCCCGCTCCTGCTGCTCCACGGCCGTCAGGACCAGTTCGTCCCGTTCGGGCACGGAGAGTGGCTCGCGGCGCACATCCCGGGGGTCGAGGCCAGGCTGACGGACAACGACGGTCACCTGACCCTGCTGGAGAACCGCGTCGGCGAGGTGCACGCCTGGCTGGCCGAACGCCTGTTACCCCGCGTCAGCGGGCAGTGATGCGGCCAGCTCCGCGGCGGCCACGGCTGGCCGCGGCTCCGAGTTGACCACGGCAACCTGCTTGGCCTGGACGCGTTCGGCCTCGGTCAGCAGCCCGTGCGCGGTGGACAAGATGCCGATGCCCAAGACGATGGCGCCCGCCCCGATGAAGAACGGCACATGGATGTTGATCGCCAGGACCAGCCGGCCTGCCGCGTAGGGCGCCAGCCCGCCGCCGATGAACCGGACGAAGCTGTAGGCCGCCGAGGCCACCGGCTTCTCGACCGGAGACACGGTCATCACGGCCTGGGTGGTGACCGTGTTGTTGACCCCGATGAAGATCCCCGACCCGATGACGGCCGGGATCAGCACCGCGCGGTCCGTCGTCCAGATGGCGATGACCAGCACCACGACCGCGAAGGCGGCCAGGTTGAGGTACATGGTCCTGGCGATGCCCAAGCTGGCCTGCAGGCGAGGTGCGCCGAACACCGCGAACAGGGCCACCAGGATGCCCCAGCCGGTGAAGACCAGGCCCAGGCGGATCGGGCTCAGGTTCATCGGGAACGGCGCGTAGCCCAGGACGGTGAAGAAGCCCCAGTTGTAGCACAGCGCGGTCAGGGACAAGGTGAGCAGGCCGCGGTGGCGCAGCGCGCGCAGCGGAGCGGACAGGCCGGTCTTGTGCGCGGGCTTGGGGGTGGGCTCGACCAGCACGATCGTGGCGATCAGGGCGATCGCCATCAGGGCTGCGACCCCGTAGAACGGGCCCCGCCAGCTGATCTCGCCCAGGGTGCCGCCCAGCAACGGGCCGACCGCGATGCCGACGCCCAGCGCGGTCTCGTACAGCACGATGGCGCCCGCGAAGCCGCCGCTGGCCGAAGCCACGATCACCGCCAGCGAGGTCGCGATGAACAGCGCGTTGCCCACGCCCCATCCGGCCCGGAACCCGATGATCTGGCTGATCGTGGGGGACGCCCCGGCCAGCGCGCTGAACACCACGATCAGGATCAGGCCCGCGACCAGCGTCTTCTTGGCCCCCAGCCGGCTGGACACCCAGTTGGTGATCAGCATCGCTACCGCGGTGACCACCAGGTAGCTGGTGAACAGCAGCGTCACCTCGCTCGGCGAGGCGTGCAGCTCATGGGAGATGGACGGGAGGATCGGGTCCACCAGCCCGATGCCCATGAACGACACGACGCAGGCGAACGCGACGGCGAAGACCGCCTTCGGCTGCCGGAACGGGCTCGCGACGGGGCCGCTCATGGCGTCAGCACCGGCGCGGCGCGGCGGGCGTTGGCGAGCGCGTCCATGGCCGGGACGGCCGCCGCCAGTGCGTCCCGCTCGCCCGGGGTGAGCCCGGCCAGCAGCCCGGCTAGCCGGTCGGCGCGCACCGCCCGGCGCCGGGCTACCGTGGCCCGGCCGTCGTCGGTCAGCCGGATCTGCACCACCCGCCCGTCGGCTGGGTCCGCCGCCCGGTCGACCAGGCCGGCGTCCTGCAGCCGGGCGATCAGCTGGGTCATGGCTGGCTGGGTCACGCCTTCCCGGGCCGCCAGCCAGGTCAGACGGCACGGCCCGGATCGCTCCAGGGTCGACAGCGTCGCGGCCGAGGTCAGCGAGAGCCCGTCCGGCGGGCTCAGCGAGCGGAACAACCCGAACACGCGCTCCAGCGCGGCCGCGACCTCGCCCGCGAGCGCAGGCTCCGCCGCATGACGACCCCTTGAACTTTCCATAAGTTATTTATATCACATGCTTATGTATCTCAGCCGCGCAGTGGGCAGACCTTTATCCCGAACGAGCGTTGGTGCCCCTCCCCGCCCCCGCGGGGAACCGGTGCCTACCCGTCGCGGAGCGCGGCCTTGAG
>JBOHCK010000466.1:0-3924 GCA_050698755.1 Streptosporangiaceae bacterium
CTCCAACTCCGCCCGGGTGAGGGTACATGCCTTCGTCGCGCCAACGCTGGCGCTGATCTCGGTGCCGCAGAGCGTCCTGCTCGGCCTGCTCCGCCCTCCCGCGGGCGCGTTTGAGTGCCCGTTCCTCTGGTGTGGCCGGGGCAAGGCGGGGCACGCCGCGACCGCCTCCCGGTGGACCCGGCGACCTGGCACCTGCTGCGCCGCCAGCGCGGCCGGTGCCCCCTCTGCCGGGGACTGCTCCTGCACGCCGACCATCAGCCCCAGAGCCCGGAGGAATGGCAGCAGTGGCACACCGCCACGCGCAAAGCGATCCGCAGACACGCGATCGACAGCGTGACGGACCTCGGCACCCCGGACGGACGCGTCGCACACCACCTCATACACGCACACTGCCGCAACCGCATAGGGAACGGCACCAGCCCGGCACTTCTGCCCGGTCTGCAGCCTCAAGGGCTTGCTTGAGCCGATCTGCCCTTACATGAGGGGGCCGGGCGGGGGGCCGGGGTTACCCGACGAGATCTACTTCTCGATCATCACCAGGCAGGCGATACGGCGCGGCACGTTCCGCTCGGTCCACGAGCTGACCGGCGCGATCCGCCGCTACATCGACGCCTACAACACCTGTGCGAAGCCGTTCGTCTGGACCAAGACTGCCGACCAGGTCCTGGCCCATGCCAGGCCCACACGGTCCTGAACAATTGAACCTGCTTCGGGGGGATTGCGAGGGTGAAGTCCGACGTGTCGGCGGGTCGGTCCGGCGTGAGGATCTAGGCGAGGATGCGGGTGAGCAGCACGGTGAGCGTGTCGCGCTCGGTGGCCGACAAGGCGTCCAAGATGTCGTGCTGAACCCCTGTGAGTGTCGTGTCCAGTTCTTCGAGCCGTCGTCGCCCGGCGGCGGTCAGGGTGATCAGGTTGCGGCGCCGGTCGCCGGGGTCTGAGGTGCGCGCGACGTGGCCTTGTTCTGTCAGCTCATTGAGCATTGTGTGCATGTCACTCTGGTCGATTCCGCACCGTTGGCCGATCCGCACCTGGCTGTCCGGGCCGAACTCGTCCAGCGCGGCGAGGATCGCGAAGTGATAGGCGTGCCCATCGACAGCGGCCATCGTTTCTCCGATGAGCCGATGCGCCCGCGCGGAAACCTTGCCGATCAGCCAGCTCGGTTTGCGGCGCAGACGGGCCGGCGCTTCGTCCATCTCCATGCACGGAGTCTAGCCAATCCCTTGGTCCATCCCATGAATCGTGTTACCCTTGGTCAGACCAAGATTGGTCGACCCAAGAGATTGAAGGCAGAAACGATGTCACTCACTTTGGACGAAGCTCGGGCCGTCAGCGTCCGGGTGCGCGAACACGCCGCCGAACTCGGCGCGAAGGTCACGATCGCAATCGTCGACGGCGGCGGGCACCTGCAGGTTCTCGATCGCATGGACGATGCGTCTCCGATGTCGGCTCGTGTCGCCCCGGCGAAAGCATCCAGCGTTGCGCTGTTTCATCAGGACGGCAGTGACCTGTTGCGTCTGCAGCAGGCCTACCCCGCGGTGTTCGCGCAGATAATTGACGTAGCGGGAGCACCCATCGTGGCGGGCGGGGCCGCTCGGCTGATCCGGCGCGGCGGTGTCGTCGTCGGTGCGATCGCAATCGCCGGAGGGACGCTCGAACAGGACGACGAGTGCGCCGATGTCGGGCTCGGCTCCGGTCACCCTCCACGTAAGTAGTAGACGCTGACACCAAGTCGGGAGGCCGCCGCAAAGTCCGTGGCCTCCCGACCCGGACCGAACCAGCCCAACTCCGTCTAGTCTCAATGCCGGGAAGTTAAGGCCCTTGAGCGGGTGTCAAGCTGCGTTGTCGGCGTGTCCTGCTTTCCTGTTCGTGATCTTGGTTGATGGCGGTGCTGAGCCTGGTGACGCGCAGGCAGGTGCGGGGCTTGCCGGGCGGGTGCTTGTTCCAGCGTGACAGCGGGGATTTGACCCTGCGGGCGCAGACGCGGGGCCGGCGGGGGCCGTGCAGGCTGGCCAGGACGGCGCGGCCGATCCGCCCGGTCAGGCAGGTGGTGGCGGGGATGACGCCGTCGGCGTGGGTGACCAGCGTGGTGGCGGTCTGGACGGCGATCTGGTAGCTGGCGCGGTCGGGGTCGGTGCCCGGGACGGTGGCGACGGCGTCGGTGACGGCGATCCGCAGCGCCTGGTAGAGGGTCAGCAGTGCCCACATCTCCTGCTGCAGGCCGGCCGGGTCGCCCGAGCGCAGTACCCGGCCAGCCAGCAGGGTGTGCCGCAGCGCGAGGTAGGCGATCTCGTGTTCCCAGCGCTCGTGGTAGAGGGCGATCAGCGCGTCCGCCGGGTAGGCGCGGTGATCCAGGAGTGTGGTGGCCAGCCGGTAGCGGTCGCCGTAGCTGGTGCCGTCGTGGCAGGTCACGGTCACCGATGCGGTGATGATGCGGACTTTCACGCCGCCGATGACCGACAGCACCGACCCGTCGGGCAGGTGCCGCAGGACCGGCGGGCGGCGGGTGGAGCGCAGCCGGACCAGGAACTGGGCGCGGGTGGCGGCGACCTCGGCCAGGAACTCCGCGGCGTCAAAGCCACGGTCCATCAAGACCAGCATGCTCACATCCAGCAGGTGCAGCAGCTGGCGCGCCCAGGTGATCTCGCCGTCGGCGGTGCTGCCGAATACCGCGCCGATCAGCGCCCGGGTGCCGGTCTCGCACACGGTCATCAGCTGGATCACCGGGTAGCCGGTCACCCCGAGCGCGGCGTTCAGCTTGCCCAGCCAGGCCCGGTTGCGCGGCGTGTCCGGCACCTTGATCGAGCGGCAGCCGTCGAAGGCCACCGTGCGGTACCGGCCGAAGCACACCCCGGGGGTCCGCGGCCAGGCCACCGGGCCGGCCAGCACCTCAAACAGCGCGCGGAACGGGGCTGGCCCCAGGCGGCGGCGCAGCCCCCGCAGCGCCGCCGCCGACGGCACCGCCAGGCCCAGCCCGTCCAGCGCCGCGGTCAGCTTCGCCCACACGCCCAGGTAGCCCGACCGCGGGAACAGCCCCAGCGCCAGCACGAAGTAGACCCCCACCCGCGAGGGCAGCGCCCGCACCCGCTGCTGGCCAGCGCGAGTGTCCGCCAGCACGCCATCCACCAGGTCGAACGGGATCACCTGGGTCAGCTCACCCAGGTGCCCGGGCGCGAACACCCCCGCCGCCACGGTGATTGCCCTGGTGATAGTCGTGACAGCCGAACCGGTGGCAGACTGAACAGGCAACGGAGGTCCTCGCGACGGGTGGATCTTGGTCGATTTCCCGTCTTACCGGACCTCCGTTGCCATCCGGTCACGACACGCCGGCGCCGGTGCTTGACCGCGGCGCCCAGATCTTAAGTTCCCGGCATTGCGGCTAGCCGCGGCCAAAACGATCTTGCCAGGGACCTGCCCCGGCCGGCCCGCTACGCCCGCTACGGGATCAGGATGATCTTGCCGTGGGTGTGGCCGGTGGCCAGGGCCCGGTGCGCGGCAGCGGCTTCGGCCAGCGGATAGGCCGCCGCGACCACCACACGCAGCTTCCCGTCCTCGGCAAGCCGGACGAGCTGCAGACGGGCTTCGTCCCGGATCTCGGTTCCCGGATCGGCGCCGGGCGCGCCGCCGATTACCTTGATGCCCGCGTCGAAGGCCCGCGGGCCCGCGACAGCGGTGACGATGCGATCGCGTTCACCCACGACGGCCAGGGATGTGTCGAGGGCCTCGTCCCCGCCGACCGCATCGACGGCTGCGTCCACTCCTCCGGGGGCAAGGGCGCGGATGCGTTCTTCCAGGCCGGGACCATAGGTCACCGGCTCGGCGCCGAATTCGCGCAGCAGGGCGTGGCTGCCCTCGCTCGCCGTGCCGATCACCCGCGCGCCCGCGTCGGCCGCCAGCTGGATGGCCATCAGGCCGACGCCGCCGGCG
>JBOHCK010000467.1:0-3917 GCA_050698755.1 Streptosporangiaceae bacterium
GCGTGAATGAGGGAAAGCGGCCCGAGCGCCGCAGCGATGGGTACAGCGTCGGCTTGCGCGGTCCGGAAGACGCGCCTCCGCCGCAGCAGAATCCAGGGCTCCTGCGGGAGCTGGAGCGCGAGTTCGGGGAATCCCCTTCCGAAGTGGCGGGCATGTCGGATAGGGAGCTGCGGGCCTACCTAGATGTGCTGTGGTACCGGCGTGCCCGTAATACGGCGGGAGGCGGCGCAGGCTAGTCTCTAACTGCTGTTAGCAGTCGCTCGGCCTCCGGCTCGCGAGCGACCGACTGAAAAGCGGAAGGTCGACAGTTCGATCCTGTCCCTGACCACCACCGATCGGCACGGCTAGCAGCCTGCAGCACCTGCGTTGCGCCTGTTCAGGAGACGTTTTCGTCCCTATTTTAGCATGAGTGCCGGAGAGTGCCGCATAATGCCGCCGTGTCCGTGGGATGTCTGTGGGGGCGGCCCGGGAGGCGTACTTGTGGGATTATTGCGGGGACCGCCGAAGGTGCCTCGCCACTCACGTAGCTGGCCATTCGGAGACTCGGGACTCCGGCTTCCGGGGGCCGATTCGCGTTGAGCCCGCATAGTTTGGCGGGCGGTTGATCTGGGCTCTCGTCCTCGCTTGTTTCTCACGGCGAGGGTGATCCCAGGCAAGTCGGCGCGGCACCGTCCAGGCCAGTGCTGGCGCGGTCAGGTGTCGGTCATGATGCGGTCGTAGGTGCGGCGGGCGCGGGCGCTTCGCGCGCTGGCGCCGTAGCGGCGGAGCATCTGCGGGGAGGTCCAGCCGTTGAGTTCCATCAGGTCTCCCTCGGGGCCGCCGCGGTCGAGCCAGGTGTGGCTGAAGTGGTGCCGGAACCGGTGCGGGTAGGCGTTCACGCCGCACTGGCGGCCGCGGCGGGTGATCATCTGGTAGATGCCGGCGGCGGTCAGCGGCTCCCGGTTGCCCGCGCCTAGCCATAGCTGAGGCCGCCAGGCCTGGGCGTGCCGGGAGCGGGCGCGGATATAGCGGTCCAAGCTCCGGGCGGCCTGGTGGCCGATCTTGACGATCCGGTCCTTACCGCCCTTGCCGCAGACAGTGAGCTCCCGCTGCCACAGGTCGACGTCGCCGCACCGCAGGCCGGCCAGTTCGGACAGCCGGATGCCGGTCGCGGTGAAACACGGCGATGATCGCGGTGTCGCGGCGCTGGGCGAAGCTGCGGCCCGCGCAGGCCTGCTCCAGCCGGGTCAGCTCCCCGGGCGTGTAGACCGGGACCAGCTTGTCGGTGATGCGCGGTGGTTGCAGCCCGGCCATCGGGTCGGGCAGGTGGTCTTCGGCGGCCAGCCATTTGAAGAACTGCTGCAGGGCACGGTACTGGTTGCTGGCGTACGCGGTGCTGTACCGGTCTAGCAGCCATGCCATCCACCGCTGGATGTCGCGGCTGCTGACCTGCTCCCAGCTGGCCCGGCTGGCCTGCCCGGGCAGGTAGGTGGCGGCGAACCACCGGACCGCCTCGGTGTAGGTCCGGATCGTCTTGGTGGCCTTGCCCTCGGCGGCCAGGCGCAGGGCGAACGAGCTGATCTCGGCCTGGAGTATCCCGGCGTCCAGCTGCTTGGGCTGCCGGGAACGCGGTCGCGGTGTGGTCATGGGCGTAGCTCTCCCCCTGTGCGCACCATCCGCACCCGGCGCTACCCGCGCGCAAGAGACCGCCAAGCCTCAGCACGACAAAGGCCCGGCCACGGTCGGGCCACGGACCACGCTCGGGCGCAGCCCCACCGTGCCTGCGTGCCTGCCGGCACGTAGCCGCACTACACTGCTGCCACGTTCGCCGACCGCGCCGCTGTGCACCATACGGGCCGATTTCCCGCCGCCTGCCGCTGGCAGGTGTGCGTTCCCGGTTCTGGCCAACCTGCGAGCCGGTTTACCGCACATGCCGATGAGAGTGCATGACCCGCATTTATATCGTTGCGCTGCCAGACATACTAACTCATGGCTCACCCAGCTGGCGACGAAGGCACGGCTAGACGCAATGCCCAGGGGTTTAGGCATTTACGCCTTGATGGGCGGTTTTCCGGTTGGTAGCGGTGCGTGGCCGCTGGTTCCCGGGCATGGCGGTGACCGGGATGCCGCGTCGCCGGGTGGCGGGTTTCCGCTGGCTGGACGGGTGGTTTGCGGTGTTCTGCGGCTCTTCTGCGAGTGCCGGCGGGGCGGGCTTGCTGGCCATGGTGATGACGGCCGGCGCAGTGCGGGTGACTGTGTCTTTCGGCCCGGCGTGATCGAAAGTACTGGGGGACTTTGACTTGCGGGCGCGGTGCCGGTTCCTGTCGGTGACGGCCCGGAACCTGGCGATCTTGCTGGTCAGCGCCTTGTAGCTGGTCTTTCCCGAGCGGATCGCGGCGAGGATGAGGCGGCGGGCGCGGGTCAGGGACAGGTCGCGGTAGCGGACGGGCTGCCCGGCGCGGCGTCCTTTCGCCGCCGGCGGCGCGGCGATGGCGGCGTCGCGGGCGACGCCGCGGGTCATCTCGGTCGCGGCGGCCCAGGCCGCGATCTCCTGGGCGATGAGCTCCGGGCTGCCGGAGCGGAACATCGCCCCGGTGCCCGGCCCGGCCCCGTGCAGCGGGGCCTTGGCTTCCCGCAGCCCGGTCTCGGACCCGTCCCACCGCCATTTATAGAGCCCGGCGAGTTCCCGGGCGGGGTACTCCTCCCAGTCGAGGAGATCGGTGACCAGGCAGAACATCTCAGGCACCTGCTGGCCCTCGATATCGACGAAGTACTCGATGACCC
Organism: Streptosporangiaceae bacterium; assembly: GCA_050698755.1. GTDB lineage: Bacteria > Actinomycetota > Actinomycetes > Streptosporangiales > Streptosporangiaceae > Palsa-504. Next base: position 2,764 of record JBOHCK010000467.1, read on the forward strand.
GGACGGTGATCGTGAGGCCGTCGCCGGCGATCTCTGCCCGGTACGACCCGTCGGGCAGGATCTCCGAGGTCCGCTTCAGCGTGATGTCGCTCTTGACCCTGATCAGGACGTGCGTGCGCTCCGCCAGGGCGGCGATCCGGCGGACGCCGTGCCAGAGCCGGTCCAGCAGCCAGACCTGGCCGTGCGACAGCACGTCCGGGTGCCTCGCGAGGACCTCGTCCAGCAGGCCCTGCTCCGCGGCGGCCTTGTCCGTCCCCGCGGCGCCCCAGGGCATGGCGAGCAGCGACCGGGTCAGCACGCTGTTCAGCGGGAACAGCCGCACCGCGGGCCACGCGGCCGAGTCGTCAGCGGTGCCGACCGACCCGAACGCGGCCCGGTTCGCCGGCGTGCCCGGCACCCGCAGCAGCGACCCGTCCGCCGAGTGCACCGACAGCGGCCGGGACCGGCCCGTGACCAGGGACTGCCCCGGCCGGGCCGCGTGCTCCCCCCGCGCGGCGGCCAGCACGGCCGCCTGCAGTTCCTCCAGCGGCGCAGGACCGAGCGCTTTCCGCCAGTCGGAGCAGGCCCGTTCCGATGCCGGCCGCCACGGCCTCGACCAGGGCACCAGCGCCAGGTCCCCGGCCAGCGCGGCGATCACGTCGCCGGGCCGCGCATCCGGCATCTGCGACTGCAGCACGAGCACCCGGATCATGAACGCCGCGGTCAGCAGCCGCTCCCGCTCGCCCTTCGCGAACCTCCCGTCCAGGACCGCGCGTCCCGCGATCCTGTCGATCACGCCCGGCCCGGCCTGCGCGTCCAGCCAGTCCTCCAGCGGCCCGAGCGTCGCGTGCGAGCACGGGCTGCCCTCCGCCAGGACCTGTCCCTTCCTCGTCACCACCGCCGGCGCGAGTGCCACGACCTTCAGGAATACGGCCGGCTCACCCGTCCGGATCGTCTCCGTGCCTGCCACGGCAAGCGCCGACCGGTCCCCGCCGCCCGGCAGAGCGCCGTTCTTCAGCGGCGAGACCAGGTCAGCAAGCCGCACCGCGACCGTCACCCCGGCCGGAAGATCTCCCTCATCAGCGAAAACGCAGACAGGACCACCGGAAGCAGGGTAGGAAGGCACAGAGGCTCCTTGCGAAGAAGAGCAGATCTTAGACAATCCCTCTTCTAGC
>JBOHCK010000468.1:0-3916 GCA_050698755.1 Streptosporangiaceae bacterium
GCGCTGAGTCACCGCCGTCTCACCTTCTCCGTTCCGGACACGGCATCCCGATTGCGAGACCGTTATCGAGTGCGTCACGATTGGCACTCTCCAAACCCAGGGACAACGAAACGCGGACGACGGTTATCTTGGAGCGAGCAGGTCGTCCACGGAAGCGACCGCCACGATGTCGCGAGCTGTGGCCGCGAGGCTTGGGTCCACCGTGACCAGGGCATCAGCCTGCAGCCGGGTGATCGCGAGGTACTCGGCGTCCCTGAGCGTGTCCCAGTCGTGCTGACGTGCGAGCTGCCACGCGGTGCGGCGCGACACCCGGTCACCGAGCAGCCGCATCTTTACCTCGGTCATCCGCTCGTGTGCTTCCAGGGCTGCCGTTTCGGCGCGCTTACCGGCACGGACATCGCGTAGCAACAGCTGCAGTGCCTCCGAGCGGATCGAGTTCGGCGCGACCAGCTGGTGGCCAGGATCGACGTGAAGCCCGGCATCCACGAGGTGGAGCAAGGTCGGTGCGTCGATCACGTAGCGAGCCATGGGACGCAGCTTAGCTAGGCCCGGCTAGTGCGCAGCTTTTGACCGCTAGAGGTGCAAACCCCCAGCCCAGCGCCCTGAGGGCCGGACGGGTGCCGCCTGTACGCGGATCCTGGCCTGGCGCCGTTGCGGGTCGAGCGACATGATGGCCACGGCCGGCCCGGCGCCAGGCTGCCCGGCAGGGGAGAACCTGGCGATGGCGGTGCCGATGAGAGTTGCCTCCGCGACGTGGTCGCGCCGGCCCACCTGCACTGGGCAGTCCCGCTCGCGGACCTGCAGCTGCATGGCGGCGATCACCACGCCCTCGGCGCCGAGCCGCCTGACGTCAACTTCCAGCTGGCCCCTGGCGTCGCGCCGCGACTGGCCGACCAGCTCGGTCCAGCCCGCGACCTCGACGTTGCCCGACCTCCAGCGAGCCTGGCGCTTCGTCGTCCGGTCATCGTGCCGCAACCCGATCGAGATGCCGAGCACGAGCCCCGCCGGTACCCACCCCGTCATGATCAGCTTGGCGAAGTCCTGCCCGGACAGATCGCAGGTAAAGGGCGCTCGCGGCCCGTGCGTGGCGCCCCGGGCGCGGACCGCGGTGCCGATGGCGCTGAACTCCAGGCCGCCCAGGACAAACGGCCCGCGATACAGCCGGACGCCCACCACCCCGTGCCCGCCAAGCACGGCGCACTCGGCGGTCATCCGGTCGATGGCCGTATGCCGCGCCTGATTCATGGCCTGCACCAGCGGGCCCAACGACCCCGGGCCGCCCTGCCCCGACACGTAGATGGCCGACCCGGCCTGCGCCGCGTCGCCGAACGATGCCCCGGTCCCTGGGCAACTCGACCCGCTGGCCGACCCGGCGCTGTAGACGGCCGCGCCGAATACCTGGCCGACAGGTTCAAAGCCCACGCTACGGATCGCGGCGAACTCATCCGAGGTCAGCGCCGAATCCCACATGCCGGCCGACCGGACTCCCGCCATCCGCTTCCCGGTAACGGCGGGCAGTCCCTCGCACACACCGCCCAGCCTAGGCGTCCTCCGCGACACCGAGCCGAGCCCCACCCGCGCAGCCATGAATCAAAGCGCCCTCACCAGCAGGGCCGATCGCCAAGGACCATGACCAGGACCCTCAGCCCCGTCGCGTCTCCTTCGATCAGACGTCACCGTCGCCTATCAGCCTGGCGGAGCATCTCGTCAAGTTCGGGGTCGGGCATGAACTCCCGGACCTCTACCGCGCAGCGGCAGGCGCCGGCGGTCTTGGCCGCCCATTCCAGCGCCTGCTCGCGTGAGGGCACCTCGACGACACACAGTCCGCCGATGGCCTCCAGGTACGGGCCATCGGTGACCGTCCCGCCCGTGGCCACGACGCTCGCCTTCTGGGTTTCCAGTCCGCCGCCGAAAACCCACACGCCGGCGTTCACGGCCTCCTGGACTACCTCGTGCGCGGCTTTGCCCACGGCGGGCATGTCCTCGTCGGGAATGTGGTCCATCGCGTGGGCATCGAACGAGATCAGGTACCGGGTCATCCCATGACTCCCATGGCCAGGCGGCCTACTCCGGCCGCACGTTAAGTCATAGACGAACGACTCGCTCTGGATCCACCGCTCGGCCAGAAGAAATTTCACGGGACGCGGGCGTGGACTAGATCAGAACAAATGGCCCAGCAGATCGACATCACCCTCAGGCCAGGCTTGCTCTCCGATGGCCTTGACCATCATGGCGCCGGGATCTGCCTGCCTGGCCAGCCCCAATGTCACATGGTCGTCGATTCTCACCCAAGAGCAGCGGTTCGTGACCCGCGCCCACCAGTTCCTGGCGTACAGGCGATCGTCGTCAGCGAACAGGACGATAAAGGCCATCCCGCTAGAACGCGCGAGTGCGGTCACTTCAGCGAGCAGCCTGCCCGCCAGACCCTGTTCGCGCGGGCCTGGAACATCGAGGACGGAGATGAGCGGTTGCGGCTGCTCACCGCCGCGTGCCTGCCGGATGCGGTCTTTCTCTCGCCTCAGGGGCACACGGCGGGGATCGGCGCGCTCAGTGCCAGCATCACGGAGTTCCGTCGGGCGTTCCCGGCAGCCATCGTGAGTTTCGGCCGTCCCGATGAGCATGGCGGCTTCGCGCGGGTGGCCTGGACTATGCAATGGAACAACGGGCAGCCGTCCTTGGCAGGTGAGGACTTCGCCCAGCTCGCAGCCGATGGGCGCATTCAGCTGCTGGTCTCCTTCGACGGCCTTGCACCAACCGGCCAGTGAGCGTTTCATCCTCCGGTTGGCCGAGCTCGCGCAAGACCCGAGGCTAGTGATACCCCGCGATCATCAGGACAACGATCACGGCCACCGCAGCAACCGCACGGACCAGGATTACTGCGGTAACGCGCACGATGAGCCCGGCATGGCGTTCGTTCACCAGCAAGTACCACGCCGGCCTGCTAGGCGGTCGATAGCCAGGGGGAGGATCATGCAGCACGAGCGGCTTGGTCCTGCCACCCCCCGCCGCGGGCCACTGAGCCAGACCATCACGCCTCCCGCTGCTTCCGCTGCCAGCCTACCGCCGCCCGGGACGCAGGGCGTCTCCGCTGACCTGGCTCAGACTCGCGCGGTGTCCTTGCTGAATCGCCAGACCGCGCCCACGGCGAAGATCGCCAGCCACGCGATGACGTTGACAATCCAGGTCCAGTCCACGCCGCCGCCGAGCAGCGGCGCGTGCACCAGCTGGTTAAGCCCGTACTCAGGAGACCATTTGGCGATGTCCTGTATCGACTGCGGGAGCAGGCTGATCGGGATGAACAGGCCGCCCACGAAAGCGAACAGCGACATGATCAGGCCAAGAAGCTGCGGGACGGCATCGGCGGGCACCAGGAAACCGATGAACAGCCCGAACGCGGCGAAAAGCAGCGAGCCGATCCAGACGCACAGGGCGCTGACGATCCAGAGATAGACGGGCATCGAGGCCTTGTGGGTCAGGATGCCGCCGACCACATTCACGACAGCAATCGGGACGAGCCCGAGAACCAGCGCGGTCGCCACCTTCATGCCGATGTAGGCAGCAGGCGATAGGGGCGTCAGCCGGAGCTGCCTGCTCCAGCCCTGGGCGCGCTCGACGGATACCCCCGCGCCCGTGTAGGTGGTCGAGAATATGGCGCCATAAAGCGCAAGACTGATCAGAACCCACGCGGCGTAGTTTCCGTGGCCGTAGTTGCCTGTCGTGTTCGTTTTATTCAGCCCGAAGGCGAAGAAGAAGACGACCGGGACGATGACCGTGATGATGACGGCGCGCGGGTTCCGCCGCAGTCGGCGGATCTCCAGACTCAGCGCGGTCAGGTTGAAGCCGCCGAGGCCCGGGGGCCGCCGGCCGCTCAGATCTGGCACTGACGTTGTGGTCATCCGATAGCTCCAGTGTTCAC
>JBOHCK010000469.1:0-3912 GCA_050698755.1 Streptosporangiaceae bacterium
GCCACGGCGGTCCCCGGCACCGAAGACAGCATCGGCATGCGCGTGGCACAGTCATCGCTCGTCACCAGCAGGCTGCAGACGCCATGTAGCGCCCAAGATCAGATGCCATAAACCTCTGAAGGTCACACCGAACGCCTTCCCGAACCGGGGACGGCACGGCATGCTTATCTGCGATAGAGGCGGGAAGGGCTGCATGGGCGAGGTGCGCCGGCTCGATGACGGCGGGTCACCTCCTCTGCCGACCGCGTCGGCGGCCTACCTCGCCACGCTCTCCGGCCCCGAGCAACGCAACACGCAGCTGGCCTACCGCTCCGCCCTGCGCGCCCTAGCCGCCGAGTTCGCCCCTTCCGGCACCCGGTTCGAGGTCGCCGAGCTTGACGACGACGGCAACGTCGAGCGGCTGATGACATGGTTCACCGCCCGGTGGGGCGGGCGGGCCGCCGCGACGTTCAACCGGCATCTGGACGCGCTGCGCTCCGCCTCATCCTTTTGGACAAGCCAGGGGTGGCTCACCAGCGACCCGACCCGGCGGCTGCGCCGGCGTGGCCGGGCACCCGACCGGACCCGCGCGCTCGGAGCCGCCGACATCGAGGCACTGCTCGGCATGGACGTCCCGATCCGGGAGAAGACGCTGTGGACGATGCTGTACGAGACCGCCGCCCGCTCAAGTGAGGTCCTCGCCTTGGACATCGAGGACCTGGACCGGCGCAACCGCCGTTCCAAGGTCACCCGTAAGGGATCGGCGGTCGACATCATCGTCTGGCAGACCGGCACCGCCCGGCTGCTCCCCAGGCTGCTGGACGGCCGCACCAGGGGGCCGGTGTTCCTCACCGACCGCCGCGCCCGCGTCGCCCTGGCCGCCGCCGACCTGGACCCGTCCTCCGGCCGGGCCCGGCTGTCCTACCGGCGCGCCGAGGAGATCTTCACCGAGCTGACCCAGCCGCTGTCCCACCCCGACATCACCGACCCCGGCCAGCTCGCCGCCGCGCCTGGCTGGACTCTCCACGACCTGCGCCACAGTGCCCTTACCCACGCGGCCGAGAACGGCGCCAACACCGGCACCCTCCTGGCCTACTCCGGTCATACGTCCGTCGCCAGCCTTGCCCGCTACACCCGCGTATCGCCCGACGCGCTCACCCGCTGGCAAGCCCGCCGCGACCCGCACCGCCGACGCTAACCAACCACCCCGTCGCTCCGGCGGGTTGTCTGTCAATCTCACCGCGAGAAATCGCGATCGAAAGAGTCCCAAGTTCAGGCATCGCCGCCGCCTAGCCGATAGCTCTGGAGCGGCCAGTCACGCCAAGCCCGCGCCGGACGGGCTCGCTGGCGTGACTTTTCGTTCCGCTGCTACATCAGCCCCGTCACCAGTCAGTTCAGTCGACCGGCGTCTACCTGAAGTCGTCGCTGGGGCTGCTGGCCAAGTGCGCGCTGGACCCGGACGCGCCGGCGCGTGAGGTGTCGCGATGAGCCCCGGCATCACGATGGCCGGGGCGATCACGGCCCTGGTCACGGAGAAACGCGCCGTGGGCTATAAGTACGACGCCGAGGAGCGGGTGCTGGCCCGCTTCGCCGCGTTCTCCGGCAGCCAGTTCCCCGGGCTGGACGCGCCCGCCCGGGCCTCGGTCGAGGCGTGGATCACCTCGGCCCGCGAACGGGGAGTCAAGCCGGCGACCCTGCAGGGCCTGGCCGCGCCGGTGCGGGAGCTGGCCCGCTGGCTGGGCCGCCGGGGCGTGCCGGCCTACGTTCTTCCCCCCGGGGCGCTGCCCAGGCCCGCCCGCTATGTCCCGCACATCTGCACCGACCAGGAGCTGGCGGCCCTGTTCGCCCAGACCGACCGCTGCCACTACGACTCGCAGGTACCGTTCCGGCACTTGGTCATGCCGGTGCTGTTCCGCACGATCTACGCGTGCGGCCTGCTGCCTCCGAGGCCCGGCTGCTGCGCTTCGGCGACGTTGACCTCGGTGCCGGCGTCCTGGCAATCCGCGACGGCAAGGGCGGCAAAGACCGGCAGGTGCCGGTCAGCGCGCCGCTGCGCGAAAGGCTGGCTGACTACCACGGCCGCGTCGCCGGGCGCACCGGCGGGGACTGGTTCTTCGCCGGCACGTCCGGGCGGCCGCTGACGCTCGCCAACATTGACAAGAACTTCCGCCGGTTCCTGTGGCAGGCCCGCATTCCGCACGGCGGCCGGGGTCACGGCCCCCGCGTCCATGATCTCCGGCACACCATGGCAGTGAATAATTTGCGGTCGTGGTTCGCCCGCGGCGAGGACGCCGGCGCGCTGCTGCCGGTCCTGCAGGCCTACATGGGTCATTCCTCGATCGCCGACACCGGCTATTACCTGAGGCTGACCGCCGAGTCTTACCCGCACATCACTGCCCGGATCCAGCGTGCATTCGGTGACGTCGTCCCGCGGCTCGCGGCAGGGCCGTGCCATGGCGACTGACTTCGCGGTCTTCCTGCACCGCTTCCTCACATCGCATCTGGCCGGGCTGCGCGGCTGCTCACCCAACACGATCGCGTCCTACCGTGTTCTCTGAACAATCAACATGGACTTGAAGGTTCGGATGTCGTCGCAGGTCAGGGGAACCGCGCGAACACTCATGGCCAGATCGGGCTGGTGCTTACAAGCAGCAGCGAGGAGGAGGCAGGTGAGCCGTTCGGCGCCGTATGTCCGCTTCCTGTGGCGCCGGGGTCGAGGTCACGGCCACTGCAGCATGTCGATCGCGGCATTTCGGTCAGGTTCGTGACTCACCGCCAAGGTGGCTCAGCTTTCTGAGCTGCGGTAACGTCCCGTTGTTCAGTCAATAGGTAACACGTTCAAGCTGCTGATCGCCTTCTTCCGCGACGACAGGTCCATCCCGCCTGACAAGCTCACCCTCGATCACGTCGACGCCGCCGCCATCACCGGGTTCCTGCACTGGCTCGAGGCCGAAAGGCACAACAGCATCTCGACCCGCAATCAGCGCCTGGCAGCGATCGGCTCGTTTTCCCGGTGGCTGCAATCCCAGGACCCGGCCCGGATGGCCAGCTGCCAGGACATTCTCGCCGTCCCCGCCAAGAAAAAGGCCCGGCCGGGCGTGAACCACCTCGCTGTCGAGCAGACCCGCCGTCTGCTCGCCCAGCCCGACCGGTCCACCCGGCGGGGCCGCCGTGACGCGACCCTGCTGGCCACCCTCTACGACACCGCCGCCAGGGTTCAGGAACTCGCCGACCTGACCGTGCGCGACATCCGCCTGCAGCCCCCGCCGCTGGCCGTGCTGACCGGCAAGGGCCGCAAGACCCGCCACGTCCCGCTCGGCGGCAACACCGCCGCGCTGCTGAACGCCCACCTCGCCGAGCACGGCCTCGACAGACCTGGTCACGACGACCACCCGCTGTTCGTCAACCAGCACGGGAACAAGCTCAGCCGCGGCGGGATCGCCTGGATCATCCGCAAATACCAGGCCAGGGCCGGCGACCCGGCACTCGCCCGCGCCGAGCTCAGCCCGCACGTACTACGCCATTCCCGGGCCATGCACCTCTACGGGGCAGGCGTGCCGCTGCCCTACATCCGCGACATCCTCGGACACGCCGAGCTGGCCACCACCGATATCTACGCTCGCGCCTCCACCGAGGCCAAACGCAAAGCCCTCGAAGCCGCCTACACCGACATCGTCACCGACGACCTGCCCGAATGGAACCAGGACCCCGGACTGCTCAACTGGCTCGCCAACCTGTGAGCCTCCGCACCAGGAAGGGTTATGCGCAGTGCTCGACCCCCAGCGTCGCTGTCACCAGGGCCGGCAGCAACACCACGTACTTAAGGGTGTGGCCGCTTCGATGAAGCTGTGACCTGGTGTTTTGTGGCGGTTTGGAGATGGGCGGGGACTCCTGGTAGGCGTTTGGGTGTCGAGTCCAGCGCCCATCACAGGA
>JBOHCK010000470.1:0-3907 GCA_050698755.1 Streptosporangiaceae bacterium
CTGCCGCCGGAACTCCTGCGCACCAGGTAGCGCGGGAGCACCTCGCCGACCATGCCACTGGCTACATCGATGTCCTGTCATCTGGCCGCTACCAAGTGGTCCTGGGCGGACCGTCCGGCGTTAGGCTGCCGTCACCCGTAACCTTCGGCACCGAGGCGGCGGCCACTGGCTACCTAGCCAGGGTGAACGACATCTTGAAGAACACCGGCGCTCCCGGCCCAAGGGCCATTTTCAACGGTCCCGCGCAAAGCACCACCCGTGGCGGGTACCAGACCGCGCGGCGGCCCGACTGGAGCGTCAATCTCCCTTGCGGCTTCTCCTGCGGGGCTAACGGCAGCGGCGGAGACCACTTCTGGGTGATCGCCTCCTACCAGCAAATCGTCAACGCCACCGTCATCGCAACCTTCGCCACGGCCTGCGTGGCCTACCTGGTCCCGGAAATCCAGTGGTGGGCGGCACCGGCCTGCGCGGCTGTGGTGTACATCCTCAAGACGCTGGCTGAAAACGAGCCCCGCGTGACAAATCACGGCGTCTGGGCCGCGATCTACTTCACCCACCCCTGGTCGCCTCAGAGCGGCCACTACTAGTAGAGCGCGATAGACCTGAAGGGAAAGGGCCCCCTGCTTCTAGCAGGGGGCCCTCGCGCCCGCCGCAGGTCCCGGATCGGGCCGCCGGGACCGCGCCAAGGTCAACCTCGTCTACGAGGCGCGCCCATAGGTATAGCTAGGCGCCTCCCGGAACCGGGGGGCGCCTAGCGGCATTCAAGGGGCGTGAGCAGCTACCTGCCCGCAGCGCCCGTGCTGAGCGTGTTCGCCCGGGCGTTCCGCACACCTGACCTGCGCACCAAGCTGCTGTTCACCGGCGCCATGATCGTCTTGTTCCGGTTCGGCTCGAAACTGCCCGCGCCAGGCATCTCCGAGGAGAACGTCAGCTACTGCTCCCGCCTGTCGAGCTCCAGCGGGTTCTTCGGCATCGTGAACCTGCTCAGCGGAAACGCGCTGCTGCACCTGACCGTGTTCGCGATCGGCATCCTGCCGTACATCACGGCCAGCATCATCGTGCAGATGCTCACCCAGGTGATCCCGCGCCTGGAGAAGCTGCGCAAGGAGGGCCAGGCGGGCCAGGCGAAGATCACCCAGTACACCAGGTACGTCACGATCGGGCTGGGCCTGATGTACGCGGTGGCGTACGTCCAGGCGGCCCGGACGGGCGCGGTGTTCTCGGGCAGCGGCTGCGGCCCGGCGTTCCACCCGCTGATCCCGGACCCGACCCCGGTCACCATCGTGACCATGGTGATCACGATGGTCTCCGGCACCGCGGTGATCATGTGGATGGGCGAGCTGATCACCGACCGGGGCGTCGGCAACGGCATGTCCGTGCTGATGTTCACCAGCGTCATCGCCGTCATTCCGGGCGAGATCGGGCAGATCTACCTCGTCAAGCACCTCTTCTACGCGGCCGCGGCGGTCCTGGTGATCATCGCGGTGATTGTGCTCATCGTCTTCGTCGAGCAGGGGCAGCGGCGCATCCCGGTCCAGTACGCGAGGCGCATCACCGGCCGCAAGGTGTTCGGCGGCGGATCCACGTTCATCCCGGTGAAGGTCAACCAGGCGGGCGTGATCCCGGTCCTGTTCGCCTCCTCGCTGCTGGGCATGCCGCAGCTCGCCGTGTCGGTGTTCGGCAGCCAGCAACACCCGCAGGGCTGGGTGAGCTGGATCGACCGCAACCTCGATCCCGCCGCGCTCACCGCGCCGTACTTCTACGTCCTGGCGTTCTTCGTCCTGCTCCTGGGGTTCACGTTCTTCTACGTCTCGATCACGTTCAACCCGGACGAGCTCTCGGACAACATCCGGAAGTACGGCGGGTTCGTCCCTGGCCTCCGGCCGGGCCCGGCCACCACCCGCTACTTGGCGTACGTGCTCAGCCGGCTCACCGCGCCGGGCTCGGTCTACCTGGCCCTGGTGGCGATGTTCCCGCTGGTGGCGATAGACAAGATCGGGCTCGGCCAGGAGCTGCAGCTCAGCGGGGTCAGCCTGCTGATCATGGCCGGCGTCGGGCTGGATACCGTCAAGCAGATCCAGAGCCAGCTTGAGCAGCACTCCTACGAGGGTTTCCTGGGCTAGCGAAATTCGTTGGAACCAAGGGCGGCGCAGCGGCATTAAACATTTTGTGAGAGGGATCCGAGCCGGCGCGCGAGCCAGCCGCGACGCGGAGTTCACCGAGTTCGTCCAGGCTGCGTCCCCCTCGCTGCTGCGTGCGGCCCTGGTGCTGCTCGACTCGCGGGAGGACGCCGAGGACGCGCTCCAGGTCACGCTGCTGCGCACCTACCGGCGGTGGGAGCAGGCCAAACAGGCGCCTCAGGCCTACGCCAGGGCCGTGCTGGTGAACGCGTGCCGTGAACGCTGGCGGCACCGCCGCCGGCACCCGGAATTCAGCCAGGACCTGGACGAACTGGCCAACGTGGTCTCGTTCGCCGAGGCGGTGGACCGCCGTCATGTGCTGATCCGCGTGCTGCGCCAGCTGCCCGGCGTTCAGCGCGAGGTGCTCGTCTGCCGCTACTTGCTCGACGCCACGGTGGCCGAGACCGCCGCCGCGCTGGACATCGCCGAAGGCACCGTCAAGTCCGCGGCGAGCAGAGGGCTCGACCAGCTGCGGCAGCTCCTGTACGACGAAGAGAAGAGAGATCGCCGTGTCCATCCACGCTGATGACGAGTTCAGCCTGAGGATCGCGCTGGAGTGCGAACTCGACGACGTGTGGCCCGGCGACGGCCTGGCCGGCGTGGTGATCGCGCGCCACCGCAGGACCCGCCGGCGCCGCGTCGCCGGCGCGGTCAGCCTGGTCGTCCTGTGCGCCGGGATCGGCGTCCCCCTCGGGCTTTCCGGACCGAGCGGCAAGCAGTCGGAGCACAGTCCCGGCCAGCGGACGGACCAGCACACCGGGTCGGTCACGCTGATCACGCACGACCGCTCCGGAACCGCCCTGGTCATCGAGCGCCCCGTCTTCGCCGCCGCGGCGGCGTAGGGGATGGCTAGAGGAAGTAGCGGCATAGGAGCTGGCTAGAGGAAATACAGGCGGCTGAGCGGGACCGCGTCGGCGGGCGGGGTGGCGAGGAGCTGGCCGTCGAGGGTGGTGCGCCCGGTCTGGGGGTCAACCCGGACCTGGCCGAGCTGTCCGTGGCGCGTCATCGAGGCGGCGGTGAGGCGGCGGGTGTCGCTGACGGGGACGCGGCGGCGCACGCCGGGCAGCGAGGCGCCCGCCGCCATGAAGGCCCGGGCCACGAACATGACGGAGATCTCGGCGGGGGTGGCCCCGCAGCCGCCGAACTGCGGGCCGAGGATCAGCGGCTCGGCGGTGTCGATCGCGGCGTTCGGGTCGCCGGTGGCGCCCCAGGCCGGCATCCCGGCCTTGAGCACGAGCACTGGCTTGGCGGCGAAGAACGCCGGATGCCACAGCACGATGTCCGCGAGCTTGCCCACCTCGAGTGAGCCCACCTCGTGCGCCAGCCCGTGCGCGACGGCGGGGTTGAGGGTCAGCTTGGCCACGTAGCGCAGGACGCGCTCGTTGTCGTCACCGGGCTCGCCGGCCGGGCGGGCGGCCTTCATGGTGGCCGCCAGGGCGAAGGTGCGCCGGATCGTCTCGCCGGCCCGGCCCATGCCCTGCGCGTCCGATGACGTGATGGGGATGACGCCGAGGTCGTGGAGGACCCCCTCGGCGGCCATCGTGCCAGCTCGGATCCGGTCCCTGGCCAGCTCCGCGTCGCCGGGGCGCGACGGGTCCAGGCCGTGCACGAGCGCGATCATGTCGAAGTGCTCGGCGAGGGCATCCCGGCCGAACGGCAGGGTGGGGTTGGTCGAGGACGTGATCACGTCGGCGCGGCCGGCCAGTTCCAGGACGTTCGGCGCGTGG
>JBOHCK010000471.1:0-3893 GCA_050698755.1 Streptosporangiaceae bacterium
GCCTCGCGCTGGGCCTCGGCGATCCGCAGGCCCTCCTCGATGGCGTACTCGTCAAGCTCGTTGATCAGCCCGTCCACCGCCGCACGGTCCAGCGTGGAGTCCGAGGCCCTGAGCTTGCGGTCGGCCGCGGTGTCTGGCACCTGCTTCACGCAGACGACGATGTTCATGGACGACACCGACCTCCTTCGTTGCTGGCCTACAGCCTGCCAAACCGCCCGGCGCGGCCGGGCACCGGGGTCACGACCTCAATGTTACTGGCTGGTAGAAATCGGTTTGTTTCATCAACGGCAAGACGACCGCTACTTCTTCGTCGCCATCTGTAAGCCATCGGAAACGTATGGTGAGGGCAGCTCGACCGAGAGGAGCGCGCATTTGCCCCGGGTCACCGTCATCGGAACTGGATACCTCGGCCTGACCCACGCGGTCTGCCTGGCGGACCTCGGCCACGAAGTGCTGGCCATCGACGTAGACCAAGACAAGATCACCAGGGCCGCGAAGGGCGAGGCACCGTTCTTCGAACCCGGCCTGGAACCGCTGCTGCGAAAGAACCTGGACTCCGGGCGGCTCCGCTTCACCATGTCCTTCGCCGAGGTGGCGGAGTTCGGGGGGGTCCACTTCCTGTGCGTCGGCACGCCGGAGGGCGAGTCCGGCCAGGCCGACCTCAGCTTTGTCGACGCCGCCGCCGACGCGCTGGCCCCGCACCTGACGGCGGAGTGCCTGATCGTGGGGAAGTCGACCGTCCCGGTCGGGACGGCGCGGCAGGTGATGAGCCGGGTGCGCGCGGCCGCGCCGGCCGGCCGGCGGGTCGAGCTGGCCTGGAATCCCGAGTTCCTGCGCGAGGGGTTCGCCGTGCAGGACAGCCTCGCCCCCGACCGCATCGTGCTCGGGGTGACCTCGTTCCGCGCGGAGGCCCTGCTGCGGCAGGTCTACGCCGCGCCGCTGGGCGCCGGGGTCCCGCTGCTCGTCATGGACCTGGAGACGGCCGAGCTGGTCAAGGTGGCGGCGAACGCGTTCCTGGCCACCAAGGTCTCGTTCATCAACGGCATGGCCGAGATCTGCGAGGCGGCGGGCGCCGACGTGATGCCGCTCGCGGAGGCGCTCGGGTACGACGTCAGGATCGGCCGGAGGTTCCTGTCGCCGGGGCTCGGGTTCGGCGGCGGGTGCCTGCCCAAGGACGTCCGGGCGTTCCGGGCGACGGCCGCCGACCTCGGCGTCGACTCGGTGGTCGGCCTGCTCACCGCGGTGGACAGGATCAATCAGGGCCGGCGGGACCGGGTCGTCGCGCTGGCCAGGGCGCTGGCCGGGGGCAGGCTGGCGGGCACGCGCGTGGCGGTCCTCGGCGTGGCGTTCAAGCCGAACAGCGACGACGTCCGTGATTCGCCGAGCCTGGCCGTCTGCGATGGCCTGGCGGCGGAGGGGGCGGTCGTGTCCGTCCACGACCCGGTGGCCATGCCGAACGCGGCCAGGAAGCGGCCGGACCTGGCGTACGCGCCATCGGTCTTCGCGGCGGCGCAGGGCGCCGAGCTCGTCCTGCACCTGACCGAGTGGTCGGACTACCAGGCCATCGACCCCGCCGCGCTCGCCGGCGTCGTCGCCCGCCGGGTGATCATCGACGCGCGCGGCACCCTGGACGCCGGACTATGGAGCGACGCCGGCTGGTCGGTGCATCTCCTGGGCCGTCCCTAGCTCAGCGCTGGCCGCCGCGCGGCCGCTCAGTGGTAGAAGTGCCGGACGCCGGTGAAGTAGAGCGGGATGCCCGCGCTCTCGGCGGCGGCGATGGTCAGGTGATCCCGGATCGAGCCACCCGGCTCGGCCACCGCGGCCACCCTAGCCGCGGCCAGGATCTCGAAGCCGTCGGCAAAGGGGAAGTACGCGTCGCTGGCCGCGACCGAGCCCGAGGCCCGGTCCCCCGCGCGCTGCACGGCTAGCCTGGCCGCGTCTACCCGGTTGACCTGGCCCATGCCGACGCCGACCGACGCGCCGTCGCGAGCCAGCAAGATGGCGTTGGATTTGACGCAGCGACATGCCTTCCACGCGAACGCCAGGTCCGCGAGCTCCGCGGGGCTGGCCGCCGGGCCCGCCTTGAGCTCCCAGTGCGCGGGGTCGTCGCCGGGCTCGCTGACCAGGTCGGCGGACTGCAGCAGGACCCCGCCGGTCACCTGGCGCAGCTCCCAGGGGGGTATGGGGGGGCGGGCAGCCCCCCCATGAGCGGGGGGGTCTTGGGGGGTCGTCCCCCCGGGCAAACGGAGCAGCCGGATGTTCTTGCTCGCGGACAGGATGCCGAGCGCCTCGGCGTCGAAGTCGGGGGCGATCACCACCTCGGTGAACACGCCGGCGATCTGCCGGGCCAGCTCGGCGGTCACGCGGCCGTTGGCCGCGATCACCCCGCCGAACGCCGAGGTGGGATCGCACGCGTGCGCCTTGGCGTGCGCGTCGGCCAGGTCGGTGCCGATGGCGATGCCGCACGGGTTGGAGTGCTTGATGATGGCCACGCAGGGCCGGCCGAAGTCATAGGCCGCCCGGCGGGCCGCGTCCGCGTCGACGTAGTTGTTGTACGACATGGCCTTGCCGTGCAGGAGCTCCGCGGAGGCGAGGCCGTCCGCGGGGTCGGCCGCGTACAGCGCCGCGCGCTGGTGCGGGTTCTCCCCGTACCGCAGTACCTCAGCCCGCCGCCACAGCGCGCCCGCCGCCGCGGGCCAGCCGGTTTCGCGCGCGAGCTCGTCCGGCGCGTACGCGGAGGCGAACCAGGACGCGACCGCGAGGTCGTAGGCGGCGGTGCGCGCGAACGCCTCGGCGGCCAGGAGCCTGCGCTGGTCCAGGGTGAAACCGCCCGCGGCCAGCGCGGCCAGCACGTCGGCGTACCTGGCCGGCTCGGTGACGACCGCCACCGAGCCGTGGTTCTTGGCTGCGGCGCGGACCATCGCCGGGCCGCCGATGTCGATCTGCTCGACGCACTCGGCCGGCCGGGCGCCGGACGCGACCGTCGCGGCGAACGGGTACAGGTTGGACACGAGCAGCTGGAACGGCTCGACTCCGAGCTCGGCCAGCTGAGCCTGGTGCCCGGCGTCCGCGGTATCGGCGAGCAGGCCCGCGTGCACTCGCGGGTGCAGCGTCTTGACCCGCCCGCCGAGGCACTCGGGGAAGCCGGTGAGGTCTTCCACGTGCGTGACCGGCACGCCGGCCCCGCCGATCCTGGCCGCGGTGCTGCCGGTGGAGACGATCTCGACCCCGGCCGCGTGCAGCCCGGCCGCCAGATCCTCCAGGCCGGTCTTGTCGTAGACGCTGATCAGCGCCCGCCTGATGGCAACCCTGGTCACGGTCCCTCCCCGATCGTTGCCTTCCTGCCCCGGACGGACCAGCCCTCGCGGACCATCCGGCCCACGGTGCCCGTGAGCAACGCTCGTTCGGCCAATTTGATCCGCTCGTGCAGCGTTGCCTCGTCATCGTCGTCCGCCACGGGTACGCAGGCCTGCGCCAGGATCGGCCCCGTGTCCACGCCCTCGTCGACGAGGAAGACGGTGCACCCGGTGACCTTCACTCCGTGGGCCAGCGCGTCGCGGACGCCGCTCGCCCCGGGAAACGACGGTAGCAGCGCCGGATGCGTGTTCACGCAGCGCCCGCCGAAGGAGCCGAGGAACTCATCGCCGACGAGCTTCATGAACCCGGCCAGGACGACCAGGTCGGGGGCGTGGCGCGCGCACGCGCGGGTCAGGGCCAGGTCCCAGTCCTCCCGCGCGGGGTGGTCCGCCAGGCGGACGGTGAAGGTGGGCACGCCGGCCCCTTCGGCCCGGGCCAGCGCGCCGATCGCGCCGCGGTCCGCGCCCACCGCGGCCACCAGGGCCCCGTAACCAGGGTCACGGCAGGCGTCGATCAGCGCCTGCAGGTTGGTCCCC
>JBOHCK010000472.1:0-1319 GCA_050698755.1 Streptosporangiaceae bacterium
ACAGGAGCTCTGCCGCTGGCTCGGCCAGGCGCAGGCCAGGGAACTGGCGCAGCAGCGCTCCGATCGCGATCTGGAGTTCGAGCCTGGCCAGCTGCGCTCCCAGGCAGAAATGGGCGCCGACGCCGAAGGTGACGTGATGATTGTCCGGCCGGTCGAGATCAAGTCGGCCAGGCTCGTCGAAGGCGGCCGGATCCCGGTTGGCGGCCGTGTGGGAGATCAGGACCGCATCGCCCGCTCGCACCGTAACCCCGCCGATCTCGACGTCGGCAGTGGCGATCCGGATCTGGAGTCCGCCGTCGCGTTTCGGGAAGAACCGGAGCAACTCCTCCACCGCCGCCGGAAGCAGCTCGGGGTCGTCGCGCAGCCGGGCCAGCTCGGCGGGATGCTCCAGCAGCGTCACGACGAGGTTGGAGATCTGGTTGGTAGTGGTCTGGTTGCCGGCGATGAACAACGTGCCGCATAGCACGATCAGTTCAAGCTCGCTGAGCTTGTCATCGTCGTCGCGGGCCGAGATGAGCGTGCTCAGCAGGTCCTGACCGGGCCGCGCGCGCCTGTCGGCGATCAGCTGGATCATGTAGCCGATCATCTCGTCGCGGATGGCGCTGACCTCTTCCGACGACCGGCCGGACACGGTAAGCATGCCCTCCGCGGCGCGCCGGAAGCGTTCGGCGCCGGCGGCTGGCAGGCCGAGAAGTTCGCAGATCACGGCTCCCGGTATCACCGCCGAGAAATGACGGACCAGATCGGCCGGGGGCCCACTTTCCGCGAGCTCCTGGATTTGTTTAGCGACGATCCTTTCGACTGTCAGCCGGTATCCCTCCATCTTCCGCTGGGTGAACGCCCCGGCCACCAGTTTCCTGAGCCGGGTGTGCTCGGGCGGGTCGAGATTGAAGATAATCGGCAGGCTGCCAGGCAGCTGCTGCGATATCGGGCCGAGAGCTGGCGCGCCTGGCTGGGTCGCCAGGGCGCGGCTGAACCGGGGATCTGTACCCACCGCCCGGACGTGGTCGAGGTGCGCTGCCAGCCACGCCGGATGGCCGCTTGGCAGCATGACCCTGGTCAACTTGGGTTCAGCCAGCACCCGATGCAGCCCGGCCGGGAATTCACCGCCGGAGCCACCGGGAAAGGGGAAGCTGGGTAGCGCAGGCGACTCAGACATGGATGAGGCGGTCACGGTCGTCCTTTCTTCGCGGTCGTCATCTGCCGCGCGGGATAACCGGCGCTGGCGCGATCGTACCTGTGGTCCGCGCTCGCCCTCAATATGTGAGGAGCGACATCCGGCTAGCTCGCCTTGGCGGTGAGTGTGCTGCAGGCTCCCC
>JBOHCK010000472.1:1419-3888 GCA_050698755.1 Streptosporangiaceae bacterium
ACCTGGTCCCTGATGTCGATCACGTCCCGGATCCGGCCGAACGCTCGCGCGTAGCCGTCCGCGACGCGGGCCAGAAGGTCATCGCCGATCGCGGTGGACAGGTTAAGGCTGCCGCGTGGCGCCGCGTAGACGCCCTCCAGCAGCAGGGCGAGGTGCAGGGCCGACGCCCAGGCGGCGGGAACCGCCGCGGCCTCCTCGGCGCACGTGGGGGCGCGTTCGGTCAGATGCACCTCCAGGATCGAGCCGGCCCTGGTCACGCAGACCGGGATCCCCGCCCGGGCCGCTGCGGCCTCGATCCGGCGACCGAGTTCGGACGCGCGTCCGTTGAGTTCCCCGATGGCCAGCCCGTCGAGTGCGGCCAGCGCGGCGGCCCCGGCCGTCATGGTGATCACGTTCCCGTTGAAGGTCCCCGAGCACGACAGCGCCCCCGGCCGGGAGGCGCTGGTCAAGTCCATCAGCGCCGCCCGGCCGCCGACCGCGCCGACTGGGAAGCCGCCACCGATGATCTTGCCCATCAGCAGGAGGTCAGGTTCTAGGCCGAGGACGGCATGGGTTCCGTTCGGAGCGTTGCGCAGCGACTGGACCTCGTCCAGTACGAACACCGCGCCGACCTGCCGGGCGCGGTCGGCGATCTGGGTCAGGAACCCGGGAGCCGCCGGGATTACCCCGGCGCTGCCCAGGAACGGCTCGACGAAGACGGCCGCGACCGAGGAGTCGACCGCCGCCACGGCCTGGTCGGCGTCGTTGTACCGGACAGGCACGGTGTCAGGCCCGCCGTCGATGATCTCGGGCACGCCGCCGTGGTAAGCCCCCGTGAACGTGACAATCCGCCGGCGGCCAGTCGCGGCTTCGCCGGTATGCCCGAACAAGCCGGCGGCCAGCCCGCGGGTCACAGGCTCAGGCCCGAGGAGGGGGACCTGCGGGCCAGGTGCCAGGGACGTGGTACGCCTCGTCCGGGCCGGGCCAGGGCGGCATCGTCACGGCTACCGCGGCGAGGGGATCAGTGCTCGTGCACCGGAACTGGAAATGCGTACCTACCGGAATGGAGACACAGGTACCAGGCCCTAGCGGAACCGTCTCCTCCCGCCCGGACTGCCGTCGCCACATCTGACCCTGCCCGCGCAGGATGTACCAGATCTCGTCGACGGACCGGTGAGCCACGGCCAGGGACGCCCGGCCTGCCCCCAGTTCGAAGTGCGCCATCCCGCCGCCGGCGAGCTGCAGCAGGACCCGGACATCCGAGCCGTCCGGCGCGACAACATCGGGAGCGTCAGGCAGTTGCCTGGTTTCAAAGTCCTGGTCCACCACGCCATCATCTCGCCCGGGGACAGCGGCCGGGGTCCGCCCGCGGTGGTTGTTAGCCTGTGAGGTCATGGCATCAAGCCCAGCCGCAGAGGTACCGGACGCCGCGCCCCGTCCCGAGCCGTTCGCCCCGCAGCCCACCCCCGCGGCGCTCGATGACCTCCGCGCGCGGCTGCGCGCTACGCGCTGGCCGGACGCACCGCAGGACGCCGGATGGTCGCTCGGGGCCGACGTCGCCTACCTCCGCGAGCTCGCCGCGTACTGGGCGGACGGGTTCGACTGGCCCGCGCAGGAGGCAATGCTCGCCCGGTTCCCCCGCTTCCGCGTCCGGCTCGGCGGTCTCGGGATCCACTTCGTGCACGCCCGGGCCGCCGTGGCGGCCGGGACCCGAGACCCCGTGCTGCCGCTGGTCCTGTGCCACGGCTGGCCAGACTCGTTCTGGCGCTACGCGAAGGTCATCCCGCTCGAGGTGCCGTCCGGCTTCTCGCTGTTCCCCGGCGACATCAGCCGGCCGCCCAGGGCGTGGCTCGAGCGCGTGGCGAACGTCGTGCGCGTGACCGAGCCCGCGCGCGGCGGGCACTTCGCGCCGTTCGAGGAGCCCGAACTCTACGCCCGCGAGCTGCGCGCGTTCTTCCGCCCCTATCGGACGGCGACCGCAGCCTGAGGACGGGTCAGCTCTCCTCGATCGCGCGGGCGACGCGCTCGCGGGTAAGCGGCAGGTCGCGGACGCGCACCCCCACCGCGTCGGCGACCGCGTTGCCGATGGCGCCGGCGACCGGTCCCTGGGCGACTTCGCCCGCGCCGGTCTCGGCCTCGCCTGGCGCGTCCACTATCCGCACCATGACCTCAGGAACCTCGGTGAACCGGAGGATCGGATAACTGTCCCAGCTCGCCGACGTGATCTTTTCCCGGTCGAACCGGACCTGCTCGCGCAGCGTCCAGCTGGCGCTCTGCACGGCGCCGCCCTCGACCTGGTTGATCACCCCGTCCGGGTTGATGACCCGGCCCACGTCCACCGCGAGCCACAGCCTGTGCAGCCGGATATCCGTATCGGCCGCCACCTCGGCTATGGCGGCGCAGTACCCCGCGTTTCCCTTGTACCGGGCCACGGCGGCCCCGTAGCCGGTGCCGTCGCGGCGGGCCCGGGTGTCCCATCCGGCCATATGC
>JBOHCK010000473.1:0-3886 GCA_050698755.1 Streptosporangiaceae bacterium
GTCGGCCTCGGCCACGGCCACGTCGCGCGGCGGCGTGCTGAACCCGTCCAGGTGCGCCCTGAGCCTGGTGACGGGGTCGGTGTCCACGACCGACACCCGGGCGTACGCGCCGCGGAAGTTAGCCGCCACCTCCCGCCCGCATGCCCCGTACCCGAACACCGTGACCTGCTCCCCGTTGGTCGTGCGATTCGTCAGCCGCAGGAAGGACTCCAGCGAGCTCTGCCCGACGGCGTGCTCGTTCTCGGCGAACTGCTTGATGGGGCTGTCGTTGATGACCAGGATCGGCAGCCCGAGCCGCGCGCGGAGCGGTTCGAGCCGCATCCGGCCCGAGGTGGTCTCCTCGGTCCCGCCGAGCAGCCCGTCGTACGGGCGGTCCAGGTACCTGGTGAACAGGTCCCCGCCGTTGTCGAGGATCAGGTCGGGCCGCGCCGGCAGGACCTCCTCGAGGTAGGACGCGTGCCGCGAGGCGTCCTTGGTCGGCCCTCCGATCACCGTGACGCCCTGCGCCCGCAAGACCTCCACCGCGTCCGGCTGGGTGGTGTTGAGATTCCCGGTCGAGACGAGCGCGGCGCCGCCGTCGCGCAGCGTCAGGATGAGCGCCACGGTCTTGGCCTCCAGGTGGATGCCGGTCCCGATGGTCAGGCCCTCGAAGGGCCGCGTCCGCCTGAACTCCTCCGCGATGCCTCGCAGCAGCCTGCAGTGCTCGCCGACCCACTCGATGCGCGTTGAAATCACAGTCATTTTTATCCTGAACGGCGGTGGTTTCTCCCCCCTAGCTGCCTCAACCGCCCGCGTGTAAGAGTAAGAAGCCTCACCCAACCCGAAGGAGCGCCGATGAAGACCAAGGCGGCTGTCGTCACCGAGCCGGGCAAGCGCATCGAGATCGAAGAGCTGGACCTGGATGGGCCGGGGGCCGGGGAGGTCCTGATCCGCTACACACACGCGGGCCTGTGCCACTCCGACCTGCATATCCTGCACGGCGATATCGATGCGCGGATGCCGATGGTCCTCGGCCACGAGGGCGCGGGAATCGTCGAGGAGGTCGGGCCGGGCGTGACCCGCGTAGCGCCCGGCGACCACGTGGTGTGCTCGTTCATCCCGAACTGCGGCACGTGCCGCTACTGCGCCACGGGGCGCCAGTCGATCTGCGACTGGGGCGCGACGATCCTGGAGGGCAGCCTGCCCGGAGGGCGATTCCCGCTCACCGGGCCCGCCGGGCAGTACGGCACCATGTGCATGCTCGGGACGTTCAGCCAGTACGGCGTGATCCACCAGAACTCGACGGTCAGGGTCGACGAGGACCTGCCGCTCGACAAGGCCGTGCTGGTCGGCTGCGGCGTGCCGACCGGGTGGGGTTCCGCGGTGTACTCCGCGGGCGTCACGCCCGGCGACACGGTCGTGATCTTCGGCATCGGCGGCATCGGCATCAACGCCGTCCAGGGCGCGCGCTACGCGGGCGCGAAGAACGTCATCGCCGTCGACCCGCTGGAGAACAAGCGGGAGAAGGCGATGGAACTCGGCGCCACCCACGCGTTCGGCACCGCCGATGAGGCGTTGGCGGCGATCGTCGACCTGACCAGGGGCCAGGGCGCGGACTCGGCCATCCTGACCGTGGACGTGATGACGGCCGAGGTGATGGGGGCCGGGTTCAACGCGATCGGCAAGGGCGGCGTGGTGATCGTCACCGGGCTGGGCAAGCTGCTCGAGCCGACCATCCAGCTGCCGGGGACGATCCTGACCCTGTTCCGCAAGACCCTCAAGGGCAGTCTGTTCGGCGACTGCAACCCGACCTATGACATCCCGAAGATCCTCGGGCTGTACCAGGCCGGCGACCTCAAGCTGGACGAGATCATCACCAGGACCTACACCTTGGACCAGGTCAACGAGGGGTACGACGACCTGCTGGCCGGCAAGAACGTCCGCGGGGTCATCGTCCACGAGCACTGACGCCGGCGCGATACGACGCTATGTCGATACAGGTGGTGGGGCGCCAGCGCGAGCTTGAGCTGGTGCGGGCCGCGCTCGCGTCCGGCGCCCACATCCTGATCGAGGGCCCGCCGGGCACGGGCAAGTCCACCCTGCTCAGGCAGGTCGCGGAGTCCAGGCACACCGAGTTCGTGCTGGTCGAGGGGAGCGCCGAGCTGACCCCGGCCCGCCTGATCGGGTCGTTCGACCCGGCGCTCGTGCTGGAACTGGGCTACCGGCCAGCGAACTTCTCCGACGGCCCGCTGGTCAGGGCGATGCGCGGCGGCGGGCTGCTGTACATCGAGGAACTCAACCGAGTGCCCGAGGAGACGATCAACGTCCTGCTGACCGTGATGTCCGAGGGCGAGATCAACGTGCCGCGGCTCGGGCGCGTCCCCGCGGACCCGAGCTTCCGGCTGGTCGCGGCCATGAACCCCTACGACTCGGTGGGGACGTCGCGGCTGTCGACGGCGCTGTACGACCGGACCTGCCGCGTCTCGGTCGGCTACCAGGATGCCGAGACCGAGCGCCAGATCGTCAGGCTCTCCGCCTCCGGCGCCAAGCCGGGCCTGATCGCCGAGGCCGTGGACCTGGCCCGCGCTACGCGCGACCACCCCGACCTGCGCTCCGGCGCCTCGGTTCGGGGGGCCATCGACTACGCCCGGCTGGTCCCGGAGCTCGCCTCTGTGCGTGCCGTTCCCGACGGCGACTGGCAGGCCGGCCTGGACGCGGCCCTGACCACCCTGTCCGGGCGGGTGCGGCTGCACGAGTCGTGCCGGCGGTCGGCCGACGACGTCATCGAGGAGATCTTCCGGCGGGTCAGGGCCGCCGGGCCGGACGGCGACGCGGCGGGAGGCGAAACCAGCCCGGGGGGCCAGGGGGGTTTGGGGGGACGGGCAGTCCCTCCAAGACCGGAGGGATCCCGGGGGGTCGTCCCCCCGGGGCCAGCACGCTCGCCCAAGTCCGGGCGGCGCGAGGGCGCGACCACCGGGCGGCGCGAGCTGGGCCGCCACGCCCGCTTCGCCGAGCTCAGCCCCGAGGTCGGCGTGCTGGACGAGCAGGCCGCCCGCCGGGCCCTGGGGGAGGACCCGGCGGCGTTCGAGCTGCTGGCGGCCATGACCGTCGCGACCGATGAGCGGCTGCGGGAGGCCGCGATCCGGCTCAGCTGCGCTCTGGTGCTCGAGCGCGCCCGCGCCGGGCGGTCGTCGATGCGGGGCGTGTCACGGCTGCGTACCGCCCGCGGCGCCCTGGACGGCGACCTCGACATCGACGCCTCGGTCGAGGGCGTGTCGGCGGCCCGCACCGAAGCCAGGCCCGTCGCGCACGACGACCTGACCACGGTGCAGTGGGCCAGGCCCCGTACGGCGTTCGCGGTCGTGGTCGACCGATCAGGCTCGATGAGCGGCGGCAGGCTGACGGCCGCGGCGACGGTCGCCGCCGCGTGCGCGCTGCGGGCCCCGGACGAGCACGCCGTCCTGTCCTTCGCCGGGACCGTCGACGTCATCCGCCCCCTGGTCAGCGATATCCAGCCGGTGACCGTCGCCGAGCGCCTGCTCCGCCTGCGCGGGCACGGGGTGACCAGGCTGGCCGCCGCGCTGCAGGCCGCGAGCGAGCAGCTGGCCCAGGCCCGGGCCCGCCGCCGGGTGGTTATCCTGCTGTCCGACTGCCGCAGCACCGACGAGGACGACACCGAGCAGACCGCCCGCAGCCTGCCGGAGCTGATCATCCTGGCCCCGGCCGACGACCACGACCAGGCCGCCCACCTGGCCGGCGTCACCGGCGCCCGCTGGGCCGCCCTGGCCCATCCGCTCGAGGCCGGCGCAGTCCTGGACCGCCTCCTGGAGGCCCGCGACGCCTCCACCGATCCACCCCGCCCCGGCCGCGCTTCCACCGACCCGCCCCGCCCCGGCCGCGCTTCCAC
>JBOHCK010000474.1:0-3879 GCA_050698755.1 Streptosporangiaceae bacterium
GCGGTCCGCAACCGCCGCGGCGGCCGGCCCCCCGGTGCTGGCCCGGCAGGGCCGCTGCGCGGCGCGCTGATGCGCGTTCCCTATGGCGTCATCGGCACCTGCCTGGCGGTGGCGTTCCTGGCCGCGCCGCTGATCGTGGTGATCGTGTTCTCGTTCAATAACAGCACCGACCCGAGCCTGCCATGGGCCGGGGTGACCCTGCACTGGTATCAGCAGATCATCTCGTCGGCCCCGTTTCACCGGGTGCTGCTGACCAGCATCACCGTGGCCGCGGGCGCCGTCGGAGCCTCGCTGGTCATCGGCGTGCCCGCCGCGATCGCCCTGGCCCGGCGCCGCTTTGCGGCCAGCAGGCTCCTGGGCGTGGCCGTCTACGGCCCGGTTGCCGTGCCCGGGGTGACGCTGGGGGTGGCGTTCCTGGCTGTGCTTCTGCTCACCAAGCAGAACGCTGGGGTGCTGCCCACGATCGTGGCGCACTGCCTGCTGACCGTGCCCTACATCGTCATCGTGGTCAGGACCCGGCTGCTCAGCCTGGATCCGAAGATAGCGGAGGCGGCGCAGGACCTCGGGGCCTCGCGCCCGCGCGTGTTCCGCACGATCACGGCGCCGATTATCCTGCCCGCCGTGCTCGGCGCTGGCATCCTGGCGGCGGCGATCTCGCTGGACGAGCTAACTGTCACCAATTTCACGATCGGCTCGTCAGCGACGGTTCCCGTCTGGCTCTTCTCTCTTATCCACTCGCAGCTGTCCCCCGCCTTCAACGTGGTCGGGGTGTTCATCTGGCTGAGCGCGATCGTGCTGATGAGCGGAGCGTTCGCGGTGATGAGTTCTAAGCGCGGCGCCGGCGGTCGCAGGGCCAGGGCGGTCGACGCCATGCTGACGGTCGGAGATGCCGCACCCCCGAGGGCGGAGGAATATGTCGACGCGTGAGAGCCCGGGCCTGAACCCGGCCCGTCCCGACGGGAACGCGCAGGTGGGCGGCAGCTTCGGCGAGCCCCATGACGACAGCTTCCTGATCCTCGATGCGGTCGCCAAGGAGTTCGGCGCGCGTGCCGCCGTCCAGCCGACCACGCTGAACTTCGGCGCCGGCGAGTTCGTAACGCTGCTCGGCCCGTCTGGCTGCGGGAAGACCACGCTGCTCCGGCTGATCGGCGGCTTCGAGCACCCGACCAGCGGTGAGATCACCTTCCGGGGCCGGAACCTGGCTGGCGTCCCCCCGGAGCGGCGCCCGTTCAACATGGTCTTCCAGAGTTATGCACTGTTCCCCCACCTGAGCGTGTACGACAACATTGCCTACGGGCTGCGCGCGGCGAAGCTCCCCGAGGCTGACGTGCAGAACAAGGTCCTCAGGGCGCTGAATCTGGTTGGGCTGGGCGGCGAGGCGAGCGCAGCCGTCGGGCAACTCTCCGGCGGGATGAGCCAGCGGGTCGCCCTGGTCCGGGCGCTGGTCCGGGAGCCGGACGTGCTGCTGCTCGACGAGCCGCTCGGCGCGCTCGACCTTCAGCTTCGCAAGCGGATGCAGATGGAGCTGCGGGAGATCCAGCGCCAGACTGGCGCCACGTTCATTTATGTCACGCATGATCAGGAGGAGGCGCTGGTAATGAGCCAGCGTGTCGTGATCATGCAGGGCGGACGAGTAGTGCAGGTTGGAGCGCCTGCAGATGTCTATCACAACCCGCGGACCCGGTTCGCGGCCGAGTTCATCGGGACCGCGAGCATTCTCCCGGCCGAGGTCGTGAGGTGGGCCGGCGGCAGGGCCGAGGTGACCGTGGCCGCGTCGGTCACGGTCGAGGCGCGGGTCCCTCCCGGACGCACTCACTCGCCTGGGCAGGCCGGGGTGCTGGCGGCCCGGCCCGAGGATCTCCGGATCGACGCGAGTTCCTCCGGTTCTGGGCTGGCCGGGCAGGTGCTCGACGGGATCTTCCTCGGCGAGAGCACGCACGTCCGTGTGGCCCTGGACGGTCTTGACACGGTACGCGTTCAATGGACCGGATTGATGAGCGCCATCCCCCGCACCGGGCAGCGGGTAACCGTTGACGTTCTGCCCGCCCGGGCAACGTTCCTGCTGGAGGACTGATGATGCACGACACCCGGGGAGGGCGACGTTGACGGCTAGCAACGCGACGCCGGACCCGCTGCTGTGGGACACGACGGGCTCGCCGTCGGCCTTCGACCCGGAGGACTGGTTCGCCTACTGCACCAGGCTGCACGGGCGGCCGCAGCCCACTGTGCCTCCACTGGCCATCCAGAGCGTTATCAACGCACCGCATGAGCAGGTGCACCTCGATATCGTGGCGCGCCGGTTCGGCGTGCAGCCTGACGACTTCACGATCGCGGCGCACCCGTTCGCCGTGTTCAGGCACCGAGGGCAGGATGTGGTGCTCGCGACCTCCCCCAAGGGGAGCTACGCGGCCGGCGGCCTAGACGAGCTCATCGCCCTCGGGGCACGGCGGATCGTGCTGCTGAACGTCGGCGCGGGCATGGGAGACGACCTGCCGGTGGGCGGCCTCGTCGTAGCGTCCAGGGCGCTGCGCGACGACGGGACCTCGTTGCACTACCAGCCGGCCAGCCGCTACAACGAGCCGGGCCCGTCGCTGACCCGGGCGCTGACCGCGGCGGCCAGGCGGGCCGGGACGACGGTTCGCGAGGGCCCCGTTTGGACGAACCCGGCGCATTTCCGGCTGAGCCAGTCGCGGCTGGGCGAATTCCGGCAGGAGGGCTGTCAGGTTCTGGAAAACGAGGTCGCCGCGGCGTTCGCCGTCGGCCATTACCGGCAGGTCGAGGTGGCGGCGCTGGTACACGTCGGCCTTAGCCTCGCCGCCGGCAGGTTCCACGTACCGGCGGAGGCCGACGTCTACGGGCCCGCCGAGGCCGGGCAGCAGCTGGATATCGCGCTCGCGGCACTCACCGATCCGGGTGACCCCCGGTGAGCCCCGGCCAGGACTCTGGGCTGGACGGCCGCCTCCTCCGCGAGCTGAGGGAGGAATCCGGCCTCACCCTCCGCGAGCTCAGTGAGAAGACAGGTCTGAGCACCAGCCTGATCAGCCAGCTCGAGCGGGGGGTGACCTCGCCCAGCCTGCAGAGCGTCCGGCTGCTCGCCGAGGCGCTGGAGGTGTCGATCTTCCAGCTGCTCGCTGCCGACAACCGTGGTTACTCCTACGTCCCCGCGGACCGGCGGCGGAAGCTGGTCATGCAGCATGGCGAGATCAGCTACGAGCTGCTCTCCCCCGACACCAAGCGGCGGCTCGAGGTCTGGCTCGGCACCCTTAGCCCGGGCGTCACCTCAGGCGACGAGCCGTCCGTCCACCCGTCCGAGGAGTTCATCCTGGTTCTGTCCGGCCAGATGGAGATCGAGATCAGCGGCCAGCGGCAGACACTCGGGCCCGGTGACGCCATTCAGTACGACGGATCCCAGCCGCACATGATACGGAACCGCGCCGATGAGCCGCTCAGGTTCATCTCCGCGCTGACTCCCCCAACCCTGTGATCACGCGCAGCCGTATGCCCAAGGAGAACTCCCGATGCGAATAGCGAACGTGGAAGCCATACCGTTCCGGCTTCCCGTGCGGCGGGAATTCCGGTGGGCGGGGCTGCACGCGGATCTCGGCTCTTTCGTCTTGGTCCGGATCCGCACCGACTCCGGACTAGTCGGGCTCGGCGAGGCGACCCCGCTGCCCGACTGGGGCGGTGACTTCGGCAGACGGGCAGGCGAGACCCAGGAGACCGTGGTCTCGATGGTCACCAAGATCCTCGCGCCGGTCCTTGTCGGCCGGGATCCTGCCTCTGTCGAGCTGCTGCTGGCGGACATGGATCACGTCCTGTGGGGCCACAGCTACGCCAAGGCCGCCATCGACATCGCCCTGCACGACCTGTGGGCCAAGA
>JBOHCK010000475.1:0-3850 GCA_050698755.1 Streptosporangiaceae bacterium
GCAGCAGGATGTTCCGCTCCCGCAGCCGCGCCAGCCCGTCGGCGAAGATCGCCTTCGGGCCGTCCCCCGTCGCCCGCGACGTGGCCGCCGCCCACCGCGTGAACTCATCCTCGGCGTCCTCGAACTCCCGGTAGCCGCGGTCTTTCCTGATCTCCCACTGGTGCTCGAACCGGGTGTGCTCCCGCTCGGTGTAGCGCTTCACCGCCGACGGGTCGGCCATGCCCAGCTGCTGGCCCGCCACGAAGTCCAGTACCCCGCCCGGGACGTCGAGCGGGTCCTCCAGGAACTTCCCGAGCCACCGCACGGTCACCAGCTGCAGCGCGAAGCCAGCTCTCATGTGCTCCCCGCGGTGCTTCCCGACCAGCTTCATGTCCTCGTCGTCGAGGAAGAACACGCGGTCAAGGTCCGCCTGCGACGGCGTCCCCGCGTACCGGCCGTACGCCGCCGCCTCATCATCCGTCAGAAATTCCACCGGCATAGACCGCACCGTAGGCCCGCGAGTACCCCAGATCACCCACAGCGCTCAAACCGTTACAAGAGTTCTAGCGGCCAGCGACACCGGAACGGCCAGTGGCGTTAAGACGGCCCTGCGCGGCTCCTTAACGCCAACCACCGTTCCGTTGTCACTCAAGGGCCGAACCGGCCGCGGCGGGCGCGCGAACAGCAACAACGGCGTGGCGGCGGTCTGCAGCTGCGGCCGCCGTATCCGGGTTGCCGAGTCGGTGCTCAGCGCTGGGCCGATCACGTGCGGGCTGTGCGGCAGCGACTTCGAGACCGCAACCCCGGACAGCTGACCTGGCCCGCGCGGCTTCTGCGCGCATCCTCGGCCCGCAGCCAGCCCTGAGGCCTGATGGGGCGATAGCCTGGCTGCCATGAGCGCTCAGCCGGTGCAGGAGCACGATCCGGATGACCCGGTGGAGATCCTGCGGGTGCTGCCCGGCCGGTTCCGCGGCCGGTTCCTCGCCGAGTATGCGGCCGCGGCTGAGGCCGCCCGCCGGGTCGAGGGGTACCGGGCTCTGCATGACCTGCTGCGGCGGTGGCGGCTGACCGCGGCCGCGTATTCCGCGCCCGGTTTCGAGGCCCGGCTCGGCAGCGTGCGGGAGGCCGTGCGCACCGGCAGCCTGGAAGGGTCGGTGCCGATCGAGGACATCGTCCCGGACTGGCCCGCCCGCCTGAATCGCCGGTGACCTACCAGGTCCGGTTCGAGGGCCCCGCCCTGGTCCAGCTCCGCGGCATGCCCGCGGAGGGATTTGACGCGCTGCTGGCCCGGGTCGTGGAGCTGGTGCACGCGCCGTGGGACGCGGTCGTGATGCCGCCCGGCGATGACCCGGCGTACCGTCAGGCCGTGTTCGGTTCCGGATGGGGCGGCCTGCTGACCTTCCACGTCGACGACGACGCCGAGCTGATCCGGATCTTCGACCTGATCTGGATCGGTTAGCGGCGGCCATGCGGCTGATTTAGGCGCACGGCAAGGGCGTGCGCCTCTAGCGTTTTCCCTATGCTGAAGCGCTGGCCGGCCTTGCCGCAGGGCATCCGGTGGACGATAGGCGTAATCGCCGCTGTCGTGCTGGCGCTGGCGGTCGCGTGGGTGCTGTTCGTGCCGGGTGCGGACTGGCTCGCGCACCATGACGTCGGCTCAGTCACGGGATCGCTGCACGAGACGGCACTGGATAACGCGCGGAACCGGCTGCTGACGCTTGGCGCCGGCCTGTTCGCCGCCGGGGCGCTGATCTTCACCGCGCGGAACTTCACTTTGTCCCGCGAAGGGCAGGTCACCGACAGGTTCACCAAGGCGATCGATCACCTCGGCTCCCGCAGGCTCGACGTGCGTATCGGCGGCATCTACGCGCTCGAGCGGGTCGCTCGCGATTCCCGGAAAGATCACCCCACGGTAATGGAGATCCTGGCGTCGTTCATCCGCAGGCATTCTCACGAGCAGTGGCCAGCGCCGGAGTCCGAGCATTCCCTTGTTCCTGAGCAGAAAACCCGACCCGACGTACAGGCGGCTCTCACGGTGATCGGGGACCGCAAGGTCCGCCAGGACGGCTGGAGGCATATCTTCCTGAACGGCGCCGTCCTTCCCGGAGCCCTGCTGTTCCACGCCAACCTGACGAACGTTCGCCTGGTCGATGCGGACCTGACCGGCGCGAATCTCATCGACGCAGACCTCACGGAAGCGGACCTGACCGGCGCGAACCTCATCGACGCAGACCTCACGGAAGCGGACCTGACCGGCGCGATCGTGGGGCCGGATGCGGCAATTCCGGGCTGGCAACGAGACCCCGCCTCAGGCCGATTGAAGCGGGCCGACACCAGCTCGAGCGGCACGACAGCAAGCTAACTACCCCTACTACTCAGGGGACTGGCCAGACCGGCGCCGCCGTCCTGCGGCCGGGACGTCCGCTGGTCCGGTCCCCTGGCGCGCCCTGGCCAGCTCGGCCCGGGCGGTGTCAAGGTCACGCTCGGCGCGCTCGGCCCGGGCGCGCAGCTCGGTGCGCGACTCCTCGAGCACCTGGGCGCGGGATTCCAGCGCTGCGCGCAGCTCGTCCCGCTCGCGTGCCGCGTCGGCGCGCAGCTGCTGAAGTTCGGCGTCGTGCGCCCTGGTCACCTCGGATAGGCGCTGGGCGGTGTCGGTGAGCCGCGCGAGGATCTCGTCCCGTTCCCGCTCGGCGTCGGCGCGCAGCTGGTCGACCTCGCGCGCGGCGGCTTCACGAACCCGCGCGGTTTCCGCGCGGGCGTCCTCGGCGCGCGCTTCGGCTGCTGCTGCGCTGCGGCCGGCTAGCTCGGCCCGCGCGGTGGCCTGGTCCCGGTCATGCTCGGCGGCCTGGACCCGCGCGTCGGCCTCGGCGCGCGCTTGCTCGCTCACTGCCTCGGCGTGTGCCTCGGCCCGGGCGGCGCGGTCGTCGGCGTTCTGGATGGCGGCGGTCTTCTCGGCTTCGGCGGCCGCGATCGCGGTGTCCCGGTCTTCGGCGGCGATGGTAATGCGGGCCTGGGTTTCCTCGCGGATCCGCTCGGTCTCGGCTGCGTGCGCTGCGATGGCCTCGGTTAGCCGGTCGTGTGCCTCGCGTGCGCGGGCCTGCGCGGCTTCCAGGTGCGCGGCCATCTCGTCGGCCGCCTCGTCGGCGGCGGCGCGGGACTGGTCGGCGGTGGCGGCCCGCCGTTCGGCGTCGGCTCGCTCCGCCTCGGCGGTGGCGGCCCGCTGCTCTGCAGATGCCCGGGCGGACTCGACCTCTGCCTCGGCGGCTGTCGGGTCGGCGATGGTGGCCAGGGCGGTGGTGAGCCGCTCGGTCACGGCGGACAGCGTGCCTGCTAGCTCCCGGGCCTGGCGGGTCAGGTCGGCGCCGGTGACGCGGGCCATGGTGACGGGCTGCTCGGTGTCCGCGTCGGTGGTGGTGACGCCTCCCCCGCCGGCGCCCTGGCGGAGTTCCTGGCGGCGCCGGAACGCGGTCAGCGCGGTGTGCGGCTTTCCTGTCGCCGGGTCCGTCTGGCCGCAGTACTTGGGCTTGGCGCCGACCACGTCTTCGGCGGCGCGCGGCTCGTTCTCGCATCCGGGGTAGGCGCACCTGACGGCGGTCGCTTCCGGCGTGGCGCTGGACATGGGCGGGCTCCTCTCGCGGGCTGATGACTCGATTCTAGCATTATTTCATTCTGCTATGCAATGATGAAATGAAATTATGAAATGATGAATTGAGTTAGCGTCTCGGCCGTGGAATGTCGGCCGCTGGTGTCGGTTCTCAGCCGATCTGGCGAGTTCTCGCATGAAGTGGCGGAACAAGTGGCGAGTTCTCATTTGAAGTGGCGAGGATCGTGTCTCGCGTGGGCCAGCGGGCGCCGCTGCTGCGTACGGCCA
>JBOHCK010000476.1:0-3845 GCA_050698755.1 Streptosporangiaceae bacterium
TGTCAACACCGCCGAACGCGTCGATGGCGCCCCGAATCAGCCGCTCCGCGCCTTCGTAGCTGCTCAGGTCGGCGCCTACGCCGACGGCAGTCCCGCCGGCCTCCTCGATGGTCCTGGCGGCGGCTTGCGCGCGCTCGGCGGTCCGGCCGTTCGTGATCACCCTGGCCCCGGACGCTCCGAAATGCCTGGCCACTTCGAGGCCGATACCGCTGCTCGAGCCGGTGACCACTGCCACCTTGCCGGAGAAGGGACCAGCATCGTCTCCGCTCAATCCGAGCACCTCCCTTGAGGCTCAGGTATATTATATACCATCGAGGATTCGAGATCGCAGCCGTAATCGTGAGTAAGAGGCAGCCGAATGATTGCCACTGAACTCGTCGCCATTGACATTCACACTCATGCGATGGTGTCGGCCTATGCATCGCCCGGCGAGGGAGGGAGCGCGCTCGGCCAGGCCGCCGCGCGGCACTTCGGTTCCAGCTCCTCGTTCCCTGTGCTGGACGAGATCGCCTCCTACTATCGCGAGCGCAAGATGGCGTGCGTGGTGTTCCCCGTCGACAACGAGCTCGCCGACGGCAGCGCTCCCGTCCCGAATGAGGAGGTAGCTGAGGCAGCACGACGTCATCCTGACGTCCTGATCCCCTTCGCAAGTATCGATCCGCATCGCGGCGCGGTGGGCGTGGCCGCCGCGCGCCGGCTGATCGCCGAGCATGGCGTCCGGGGCTTCAAATTCCACCCGAGCACGCAGCGGTTCTATCCCAACGACAGGCTCGCTTACCCGCTGTACGAGGTCATCTCGGATGCGGGGCTGCCGGCGCTCTTTCACACGGGCCAGACGGGCATCGGCGCCGGTACGCGAGGGGGCGGCGGCATCCGGCTGAAGTACTCCAACCCCATGCACGTCGATGACGTGGCGGTGGACTTTCCTGACCTGAAGATCGTGCTGGCTCATCCGTCGTTTCCTTGGCAGGACGAGGCACTGGCGGTGGCCCTGCACAAGCCGCTGGTCTACATCGACCTGTCCGGCTGGTCGCCGAAGTACTTCCCGCCGCAGTTGATCCAGTACGCGAACACGCTGCTGAAACACAAGGTGCTTTTCGGCACCGACTACCCGTTGATTACGCCGGACCGCTGGATCGCTGATTTCGCCAAGCTGGACATCCGCGAAGAGGTCCGGCCCCTGATCATGAAGGCCAACGCTTGCCAGCTGCTGAGCCTGGCTTAGGGAAGGGTGAACATGTCGAACCGCATGACCCGGGAGCAGCGCGAGCAGTACCTCGCCGCGGTCCGCATCGGAGTGCTCAGCGTCGGGCGGCCAGATCGCGAACCGCTGACCATCCCGGTCTGGTACGACTACAAAGACGGAGTCGTGGTCGTCACCAGCGCTGACGGCTCGAAGAAGAACGACCTGCTCCGCGAGGCGGGCCGGGCCAGCCTGTGCGTACACAACGACTCATACCCGTACAGCTACGTGACCGTGGAGGGCCCGGTCACGCTGCGGCAGCGCGAGCCGCAGGATGTGCTGGACATGGCGGTCAGGTACCTGGGCGCCGAGGCGGGCCGCGAGTACGCCGACGGCATCACGTGGGGCGGGGTCCTGGCCGAGCTCACGCCAGAACGCTGGCTGACCGTCGATTACTCCAACGGCGGCTAACCGATCTAGCCGATGACGTGCAGCGGGCGGCCGACCAAGAGCGCCGCGGCCTCCCTGAGGCCCTCGCTGATCGTCGGGTGCGGGTGAATGGTGGCGGCGAGATCCTCCGGGCTCGCCATCATCTCGATCGCCAGCGCCGCCTCGCCCGCCAGCTCCGAGACGTGCGGCCCGGCCATCTGCACACCCACCACGACATCGGAATCCCGGTCGACGACCATGCGGACCACGCCATCGGACGCCCCGAGCGTCGCGGCCCGGCCGGAGGCGGCGAGCGGGAACTGCGCGACCGCGGCCTCGATCCCGCGGGCGCGGGCGGTCCGCTCACTCAGGCCCACGATGACGACCTCAGGATCGGCGAATACCACGGCGGGAATGGCCGCGGGCTCGAACCGGGCCCGGCGCCCCGACAGGACCTCAGCGGCCACTTCGGCCTCCGCGGTCGCCTTGTGCGCGAGGGCCGGGCCGCCGGTTATGTCGCCGACGGCGGCGATGTTGCGCGCCGCGAGCCGCGCCATGTCCACCGGCACGGTGCCGTCCTGGCGCACCGTCACCCCGCTGGAGGCCAGGCCCAGCTCGCCGGTGTTCGGCAGGCGGCCGACGGCCACGACCACCTTGGCGGCCGGGACCCGGTGCTCGGTCCCGGCGCCGCGCACGATCAGCTCGTGCTCACCGAGCGCCGTGGCCTCCGCGCCCAGGAGGAGCCTGACGCCCAGGCGCTCGAGCGAGTGCACGACGGGGCGGGTGACGGCGGCATCCAGCTCAGGCAGGATCGTCTCGAGTATCTCCACGATCGTCACCTGGCAGCCGAGCTTGGCGAAGGCGGTACCGAGCTCGAGCCCGATGTACCCGGCCCCGATGATCGCCATAGTCGGCGGAACGCCGTCCAGCGCGAGCACCTGCGCCGAGTCGAGCACCCGGTCGCCGTCGAAGGGGAACCCGCGCAGCCCGGCGGGCCGTGACCCGGTGGCCACGATCGCGGAGGCGAACTCGAGGAACGTCACGTTGCCGTCGGGGGTGGCCACCGCGGCCCGGTTCGGCCGGTTGAACGCCAGCTCCCCGGACAGCACGCGCACCTTGTTGCGGCGCAACAGCGTCTCGATCCCGGCGCGCAGCTTCTCGACGGCCGAGTCCTTCCAGGGCTGGAAGCGGGCCAGGTCAGCGCCGATGCTGGCCGAAGTGACGCCGGCCACCTCCATGGTCCGCGCTCGGTGCACGACCTCGGCGAGCTCGATCAGCGCCTTGCTGGGGATGCAGCCGACGTGCAGGCAGGCGCCCCCGAGACCGGCGGCCCCGCCGCGATCGACGAGGATGACTTCGCGCCCTAGCTGCGCGGCGCGCAGAGCCGCCGCGTATCCGCCCGGCCCGCCGCCGACCACCAGCAGGTCGACGCCCTCGGCCACCTCTCCGACGACCATCAGCGCAGTTCGCCGAGGAGCGCGTAAGGGTGCTCGATCAGCTCTGCCACCGCGGAGGTGAAGGTGCCCAGGGTGTCGCCGT
This sequence comes from Streptosporangiaceae bacterium, assembly GCA_050698755.1. Lineage (GTDB taxonomy): Bacteria > Actinomycetota > Actinomycetes > Streptosporangiales > Streptosporangiaceae > Palsa-504. The sequence continues at coordinate 3,152 of JBOHCK010000476.1, forward strand.
CGTGCAGCCGGTGGTCTCCGACCGAGGAGAGCGCAATCGTCGGCCGGACGGCGGGCCTTCCGTCCACGGCCACCACCCGGTCGCTCATCCGCCCGAAGCCGAGGATGCCCACCTCGGGCGGCCGGATGATGGGCGTGCCCATATGGCCGCCGATGGCACCGAAGTTGTTCACCGTGTAGGTGCCGCCGGTCAGCTGCTCGCGGGACGCCTTGCGCTCACGCGCCAGCCGGACCAACTCGGCGATCTCCTCGGCGAGTTCGACCACCGTCTTGGTGTCGGCATCCCGCACGACCGGGACCAGCAGGCCGTCGGGTACCGACGTGGCGATGCCGATGTGGATCCGCCGGTGCAGCACGTACTCCTGCTGCTCCTCGTCGAAGGACGCGTTGAGCAGCGGATGGTGCCGCAGCGCGGTCGCGGTGATCTTCACGAAGAACGGCACGTAGGTGAGCGCTCCGGCTACGGCGGGTGCGTGGGCCTGCAGGACCCGGCGCGCCTCGATGAGCTGGGTGGCGTCGGCCTCGCGCCAGTCGGTGATGTGCGGGATGGTCCGCCACGACTCAGCCATGTTCTTCGCGATCTCCCGGCGAAGACCGCGCAACGGCACGTGCTCGTCCGGCAGGCGGGCCGCAGCCGCCGCGCTCGGCCGGGCCGCCATGTCCGCGCGCGGCCGGGCCGCCATGTCCGCGCGCGG
>JBOHCK010000477.1:0-3839 GCA_050698755.1 Streptosporangiaceae bacterium
CACGGCGCGCGCTGGAATGGCGCGGACGAATCTGAATTACCCGAACTTTCTCACTGACCACCGTTTATAGTTCCGCTGTACTTGGTCCCAGGTCCGCCTGCGGCGCCGTCATGGACCGTGCCCTTCTTCCAGGAGGCGTGCCGTGCCCGAGCAGGAATTCCTGCCGCCCCCTCCGGGCGGGGAACCACCGTGGGCCAACATGCCGCCGATCCGCCCGCCTCGTCCCTCCGGTCATGCTGGCGCGGGCCGGATGAGCCCTGAGTACCCTCTGGGTTCCTGGCAGACCGCGGACCCGTCCGGCTCCGTTGATCCCCGCCGTCCGGCCGAACCGGACCCGGACGCCCAGGCCTCCGAACAGGCCTGGGCCGACGCCGATCGTTTCGATGAAGTCGGGGAATTCGGGGAGTTCGGGGGGGATGCGCCGCCGCTGCCCGGGGCCCCGCGGGTCCAGGGCGGGCGCGCCAGGCGGGCCGCCGCGCGCAAGCGCAGGCAGTACTACTTCGTGGCGGGCGGGCTGGCCGGGCTGATCGCGGGGGCGACCGTGGTGGGCCTGGTGCTGGGCAGCGGGCCCGGTCCGGCCTCGGTCGTGCCCAACGCGCTCATCACCAGCTTCCAGCCCGGCGAGCTGCAGCAGGTGCCGGACGCGTGCGACTCGGTGCCCGCCGGCACCGTGCAGCAGTTCCTGCCGGGGAAGGTCAAGGTCGCGTCCCCGCTGCCGGTCGACGGGTCGGCCGAGTCGGCGTGCAACTGGAGCATCGACCGGGCCCCGGTCTACCGCCTGCTCGAGCTCAACCTGCTCGCCTACGCGCCGAACGGCCTGGCCAGCGGGAACGGCAGCGCGACCCAGGCCGCGATCGACGCCTACGCCTCGTCCTTGCGGGACACGGAGCACCCGCCCAAGAACTCTCCGGACCCGCGGGCCACGGTGACGGTGCTGAGCGGGCTTGGCAACGAGGCGTTCAGTTCCCTGCAGGTGTTCAGGGAAGGCGGTGCCGTCACGGACGTGGCGACCGTCATGGTGCGCTACCACAACGTCATCGTGACCGTGACGGTCAACGGGCTGGAGCATTCCAACCTCGGCAACTACGGGCCCGTCTCCAAGGCCCAGCTGTCGGCCGCGGCCCTGGCCTTCGCCGAGGCGGCCGAGGCCAGGCTGCTCTAGCCGCTCTAGCCGCCCTAGCCGCCTTGGCCGCTTCGGCCGCTTCGGCCGCGCGATCGGGGTCGCCGCGGCTACTAGGCTGGGCGGCGTGCTTGTCGTGGGTTTCGATACTGCTACTCCCGCGGTCAGCGTGGCCCTGCACGACGGGGAACGCGTGGTCAGCGAGGCGTTCGCGCTGGACGCCAGGCGGCACTCCGAACTGCTCACGCCCATGATCGCGAAGGTCATGGCGGACGCGGGCGCGGCGCGGGGCGACCTCACCGCGGTCGCCGTGGGGGTGGGTCCCGGACCCTATACCGGGTTGCGGGTCGGGGTCGTGACCGCCCGGGTGCTCGGCTCCGTGCTGGGCCTGCCCGTGTACGGCGTGTGCTCGCTCGACGTGATCGCCGCCGCCTCGGCGGCCGGGAGCGAGTTCCTGGTGGCCACCGACGCCCGGCGCCGGGAGGTCTACTGGGCTCGCTACGATGCGTCAGGCCGCCGCCTGGAGGGTCCCGCGGTCGGCCGGGCCGACTCGATCCCGGGCGCGGGGGAGCTCACGGTGGCGGGGGCTGGCGGCCCGCTGTACCCGGAGGCGTTCGGTCCGCTGATCGCGCCTCTGTACCCGGACGCCCGCACACTGTGCGAGATCGTCGCGGTCCGGCCGTCGGGTGCGGTCCGGCCGTCGGGTGCGGTCCGGCCGTCGGGTGCGGTCCGGCCGTCGGGTGCCGTCCGGCCGTCCGGCGCGGCCCGGCCGCCGTTGCTGCCGGCCGAGCCGCTGTACCTGCGGCGCCCGGACGCCAGGGAGCCCGGGCCGCCGAAGCGGGTCACCCCGCCGTGAAGGCCGTCCCACGGGAGAACGCGGTCAGGCTCAGGCCGATGCGCCGCGGCGACAGGTCGGCGATCCTGGCCCTGGAGCGTGAGCTGTTTCCCGACGACGCGTGGACCCCGGAGATGTTCGCGGCGGAGTTCGCCCAGCCGGCCTCGCGCCGGCTCTACTTGGTGGCCGAGGAGGGCCGTACGCTGATCGGGTACGCGGGGATGATGTTTACCGGCGGGCCGCAGGCCGACGTGCTGACCCTGGGCGTGGACCCGGTGCACTGGGGGCAGGGCACCGGCACGGCGCTGCTCTGCGCGCTGGTCGACGAGGCGGGCCGGCGCGGGCACACGGAGGTCATGCTCGAGGTGCGTCAGGACAACCCGCGGGCCCGAGGCCTGTACCTGGGGCACGGCTTCGAGGAGATCGGGATCAGGCGCGGGTATTACCAGCCGTCCGGCGTGGACGCCGTGGTCATGCGGAAGGTGCTCGCCTGATGGCCGCCCCCCTGGTCCTCGGCATCGAGACCTCGTGCGACGAGACCGGCGTCGGGGTCGTCCGTGGGCTCGAACTGCTCGCGGACGCGGTGGCCTCCAGCGTGGATGAGCACGCCCGGTTCGGCGGCGTGGTGCCCGAGGTGGCCAGCCGGGCGCACCTGGAGGCAATGGTCCCGGCCTTCGACCGCGCGCTGGCCACCGCCGGCGTCCGGGCCGGCCAGATCGACGCCTTGGCCGTCACCGCCGGGCCCGGCCTGGCGGGCGCGCTGCTGGTCGGGGTGGCCGCGGCCAAGGCGTACGCGTTCGCGCTGGGCAAGCCGCTGTACGGAGTCAATCACCTGGCCGCCCACATCGCCGTCGACCAGCTGGAGCACGGTCCCCTGCCGGTGCCCGCGGTGGCCCTGCTCGTCTCCGGCGGGCATTCCTCGCTGCTCCTCGTGAAGGACGTGGCCCGGCAAGTGATCCCGCTCGGCGCGACCATCGACGACGCGGCCGGCGAGGCGTACGACAAGGTGGCCCGGGTGCTGGGCATGCCGTTCCCCGGCGGGCCGCCGATCGACCGGGCGGCCCGCGACGGCGACCCCAAGGCGATCAGCTTCCCGCGCGGCAAGTACGCCGACGGTACGCTGGACTTCTCGTTCGCGGGGCTGAAGACGGCCGTGGCGCGCTGGGTGGAGGCGCGCCAGGCGGCCGGGGAGCCGGTGCCCGCCGCCGACGTGGCGGCGTCCTTTCAGGAGGCGGTCGCCGACGTGCTCACCCGCAAGGCCGTGCAGGCCTGCCAGCGCCACGGCGTCGCCGACCTGATCATCGGCGGCGGCGTCGCCGCTAACTCCCGGCTGCGCACGCTGGCCGCGGAACGGTGTGCTGCTGCTGGCCTCAGGCTGCGGGTGCCGCAGCCCGGGCTGTGCACCGACAACGGCGCGATGGTAGCCGCGCTGGGCGCGGAGCTGGTGGCCCAGGGCGTCCCGCCGTCCTCGCTGGAGCTGCCCACCGACTCCTCGCTGCCCGTCACCGAGGTCGTCGTCCGTTAGCCCGCTGGGTCAGGTTCGCTAGGTCAGGGCGAAGCGGTTCAGCGCGGTCAGCATGTGTTCGGTCATCTCGTCGCCGCCCTGGTGCCCGGTTCGGACCCAGTGCAGCTTGGAGCCCGGCCAGGCCCGGTGGATAAGCCAGGCCTCTTCGGCCGGCCCTTGGATATCGAAACGCCCGTGGATCAGTACGCCGGGGATGTCGGCCAGGCGGGGCGCGTCGCGCAGCAGTTGTCCATCCTCCAGCCAGGCCGCGTGCGAGAAGTAGTGCGCGCACAGCCGCGCGAAGGTCATCCGGAAGCGCGGGTCGGCGTACTTCTCGCTCGGGGTCCAGCCCTCTTCCAGCGAGTTGACCGCGTCTTCCC
>JBOHCK010000478.1:0-3801 GCA_050698755.1 Streptosporangiaceae bacterium
GGCGGGCCTGGCGTGCTCGGCCCCCGCGCACGCCAGGCCCGCACCGGCACCGGTGGTGTACTACCTCGCTCTGGGCGACTCCCTGTCCCGGGGTGTCCAGCCCGACGCGGCCGGCGCCAGCGTCGAGACCTCGCAGGGTTACCCGGACCTGGTCTACGCCCAGCTGCGGCGCACCCGTCCCGGGTTGCAGCTCGTGCAGCTCGGGTGCCCAGGGGAGACCACCAAGACGATGACGCACGGCGGCATCTGCCGCTACCCAGGCGGTTCACAGCTCGCCGACGCCGTCACCTTCCTGCGCACCCATCGCGGGCACGTGCTGCTCGTCACCATCGACATCGGCGCCAACGATCCCGAGGACTGCGGCGGCCAGCCGGGCCTGGCCAAGCTCGCCTCCTGCATCGGCCAGATCCCCGGGACCGCGACCCGGCTGGCCGCCATCCTGGGCGGCCTGCGCGCGGCGGCAGGCCCCGCCGTGCGTATCGTCGGGATGAGCTACTACCTGCCCGATCTCGCGCAGTGGCGCGACGGCACCGTGGGCCATGCGGTCGCGTGGGTCAGCGAACGGCTGGACGTCGCCTTCACCGGCCTGCTTGAACGGACGTACGCCCAGGCCGGCGACCGCGTTGCCGACGTGTTCGGTGCGTTCGACACCACCGATTTCGGCGATCCGGTCACGGTCCCCGGGATCGGTTCCCTGCCCCGCAACGTGGCGCGGATCTGCGAGTGGACCTGGGAGTGCGCTCCCCCGCCCCGCGGCCCGAACCAGCACGCGAACCCGGCCGGCTACCGCGTCATCGCCAACGCGATCCTGAAGGTCACCGACCTCTCGTAACGCAACGTGTGAGCATACCAATTATCGGGGATGATTCTCATTATCGAACGGTTATAGAGAGCATGAGTCGCAGCACACTTCGCCCCGTCATCAAGCTCCGGTCGACCGCCGGGACTGGCTACACGTACGTGACCAGGAAGAGTCGCAGAAACGATCCCGACCGGCTCGTCATCCGCAAGTACGACCCGGTGATCGGCCGCCACGTTGAGTTCCGAGAGGAGCGGTAACCATGAAGCAGGTAATCCACCCGGACTATCATCGCGTCGTCTTCCGCGACCGCGGAGTCCGCGCATTGGCCGCATGGCGCACCATGCTAGTCACCACGACGCTAGTCACCACGACGCACTGGCCGACGCGCATCGTGCGGGCCTGGAATCAGCCGCCGTAAGGACCCATGCGCCGGGCCATGCCCCGGCGGGCGTTGGCCATCATCCAGGCGCGGGCCGGTCCCGGCCGCAGCACGCCGCCGACGGGCAGGTCGGCCGGGTCGACGCCCACCCCGAGCAGCGTGCGGGTCACCGCCTGCGCGTCGTCGAGCATGTCGTCGAGCGCGCGGGCCACGTGCGCCCCGGTGACCGCGGCGAGCTCCGGATCGTCCTGCAGTGACTCCAGGACGCTGCGCCGGATCAGCTCCTTCAGGAACGAGGCCGTCGTGCCGTCGGTGCGCTCGATGGCGAGATTCACGTCCTCCTCGGTCAGGTCGAGGGGCACGTTCTGGCCGTAGAGGGTCAGCAGGCGTCTCCTGGCCGGCGCGTCAGGCAGGGCGATCTCCACGGCAATGTCGACCCGGCCCGGCCGCGCCGCCAGGGCGGGTTCCAGCAGGTCGGCGCGGTTGGTGGTCAGCAGGAACAGCAGGTCGGCGTCGGAGGCTGCGCCGTCCATGGCGTCGAGCAGGTCGAACAGGACCGGGCTGGAGGCCGGGCCCAGCGAGCGTTCCTCGGCGACCAGGTCGACGTCTTCGAGCACGATGACGGCGGGCAGCAGGGCCCGGGCCAGGTCGGTGACGTCCCCGACGGCGATCAGGGAACGGCCGGTCAGGACCAGGCGCGTGTAGCCGGTCATCTGGCCCATCAGGTACCGCGTCGTGTGCGTCTTGCCGGTGCCGGGCGGGCCGTAGAGCAGCAGGCCGCGCTTGAGGTGCTGGCCGACGGCGAGCAGCTTCGCCCGGTGGCCGGCGACCCCGAGGGCATGTCGTTCGACCCGGGTCAGGACGGGGTCGGGCAGCACGACGTCGTCCCTGGTCAGGCCGGGCGGGCTGGCGAACGTGAGGCGTACGCCGCCCATCGGGGACAGCGCCACCTCGAGCAGGTGGCCGCGGTAGACGTTGAGCTCGGCGCGCAGCCGATCCAGTTCGGCGAGCAGGCTCTGGGCCTGGTCCACCGGCAGGCCGGCGACCTCGACGTCCAGGCCCGGCTGATGGTCGCTGGGGCCCTGCACCAGCACCACGTAGCGGCCGTGTGAGTCGGTCACCAGCAGCAAGGCCAGGCGCAGGCATCCGAGCGTCGAGCCCGGGCCGTTCGGCAGGTCGGTCAGGGCCGGCGCGGTCAGGCGCAGCGGCGGCAGCGACTCGCCCGCGACCAGCTGCTGCAGCGACAGGCCGCCGAAGTGCGGCGGCAGCGCGATGCCGCGGACCTCCACCGTCCGTCCGGCCTGCGCGGACCACGCATCGATGGCGGTCTGCAGGTTGACGTGCTCGAACGGCGGCAGGTCCCTGCTCACCACGGAGTGCCGTATGCCGTCGGTGCCCAGGTAGTCGCGGACCAGCGCGACCACCTCGTTGCCTTCACCGGTGGCGGGCGAGTGGATCCAGTCCAGGAATTGGCGGAACGCCGTTGCGAACTCCCGGGCCTGATGGTCTGGCGCCTGATCGGGCATGGCCTGGGCCTCCAGCTTCGTTGGCTGCCAACGAGGGTAATGCCCCCGGCCGACCCGAAGGGGCGATGAGGCCGGTCTCGTAGGCGTAGACGACGGCCTGGATCCGGTCGCGCAGGCCCAGCTTGGCCATGATGTGGCCGAGGTGGGTCTTGACCGTGGCCTCGGAGATGTGCAGGAGGGCGGCGATCTCCGTGTTGGACAGACCCGAGCCGACCTCGGCCAGCACCTCGCGTTCCCGGGCGGTGAGCTCGGCGAGGTCCGGCGGGGGCTCGCCGCTGGCGGGCAGGTGCGGCAGGAAGCGGCCGATCAGGCGGCGCGTGGTAGAGGGAGCCACCACCGCGTCGCCGTTGTGCACGCTGCGGATGGCGTACAGGAGCTCCTCGGGCTGGGCCGACTTCAGCAGAAACCCGCTGGCCCCCGCGCGCAGCGCGGCGAACGCGTACTCGTCGAGGTCGAACGTGGTGAGGATGAGCACGCGGGGCCGGTCGGCCGCCTGGCAGATCTCGCGGGTCGCGGCGACGCCGTCCAGCCCGGGCATGCGCACGTCCATCACCATGACGTCGGCCGGGCACTGGCGGGCCAGCCGGACCGCGGCGGCCCCGTCGGCCGCCTCGCCCACCACGGCGAGGTCGGGCTGGCTGCCAAGCACCATGGCGAATCCGGCCCGGACCAGGTCCTGGTCGTCGACGAGCAGTACCCGGATGGTCATGCTGCCCCCCGCTGGGCCCCGAGAGGCAGCCGGGCGGTCACCTCGAAGCCGCCGCCGGGGCGCGGTCCGGCCTGGACCGTGCCGCCGTACACCGCCGCCCGCTCACGCATCCCGTCGAGCCCGTGGCCCACCGGGTTCGGGGCCGGGACCGCACCGTAGCGCGGCAGCCCGGCGTGGCCGCGGCCGTCATCGGCGACCCGGACGAGCAGCTCGTCCTGGTGGTAGCGGAGGGTCACCTCCGATCTCGGCCAGGGCCTGACGGGCTCTGCCGCGAATTTTGTGATCGTGGTTACGCAGGGTGCAAGATGACGCGCTTGCGGAGCAGGGCGAAGCCGGCGCGGCCGTACATCTGGCGTTTGATCATCTTGATCTTGTTCACGGTGCC
>JBOHCK010000479.1:0-3781 GCA_050698755.1 Streptosporangiaceae bacterium
CGACGCTCCCTGACGCTGCTGATCGCGGCGGTCGGCGCGGCCGCGGCGCTCGCGGTCAGCGTGCTCATCCCGGTGCCCTACGTCATCCTCAGCCCGGGGCCGACGCTGAACACCCTGGGCAAGGACTCCTCCGGGCGGCCGCTGATCACGATCTCGGGACACCGTTCCTATCCGACCAGCGGGCACCTGAACATGGTGACGGTGAGCGCCCAGGGCGGACCCGGCGACATGTTCAACATCTTCGCCGCGCTGGCCGCCTGGCTGAACCCGCAGGACGCGGTCGTGCCCGAGGACGAGCTGTACACGCCGGGGCAGACCCAGCAGCAGACCCAGACGCAGGACACCCAGGAGATGACCGGCTCGCAGCAGACCGCGACCGCGGCGGCTCTGGAAGAACTGCACATCCCTTACCAAGTCGTCGTGGCGCAGGCGGAGCAGGGTTACCCCGCGTACCACGTGCTCAGGGCCGGAGACATCATCACCGCCGTGGACGGTCGGCCGGTGACCGGGCAGACCAGCCTGAGCAACCTGATCAACGCCTACCCGGCGGGCACCACGCTGACCCTGACCATCCTCAGGAAAGGCAAGACCCAGCAGACCCGGGTGGCGACCAGGGAATCGGGCGGCGAGCGCCTGATCGGCGTGGTGATCAGCTTCAAGTTCCCGTTCACCATTTCGATCAGCGTGGGTGACATCGGCGGGCCCAGTGCGGGCCTGATGTTCGCCCTCGGCATCATCGACAAGCTGGCCCCGCTGGACCTGACCGGCGGCAAGTTCATCGCCGGGACCGGGGAGATCACCGCCGGCGGCCAGGTGCAGCCCATCGGCGGCATCCAGCAGAAGATGGTCGGTGCGCGCGACGTGGGCGCCACGATCTTCCTGACCCCCGCGGCGAACTGCCCGGACACCAAGGGCGCGGTCCCTGCCGGGCTGCGCCTGGTCAAGGTGAGCACCTTGGCCCAGGCCGTCAGTTACCTGCAAGCCATCAAGGCCGGCCAGTCCGTTCCCTCCTGCTGACGGCCGCGGCCTCGTGCTCGTCCGTGCTCGACGCGCGCTCGGGCTGGCGGCCGACGTGAGGGGGTAAGTGCTCGTTGATGATTTGGCGCTGGCGTAGGCTTCGATGATGACGGGACATCCACGAAGGCAGGCGGGAGCCGTGCGGTTGGGGCGCGGTCTGCGCTGCCTACCCGGATGACCCAGGAAGGGAGCAAGTGCGGTCGTGGCACCTCGCGTACTGCTTGATGCGACTGACGTGCCAGCCGACCGGGGTGCGCTCGGTCGGTACGTCGACGGGCTCATCGGCGCTCTCGACGCCGCGGGCGCGGACCTCGCCATCGTCTGCCAGCGCGCCGATGAGGAACGTTACGGGCGGCTTGCGCCGAGCGCACGGGTCGTTACCGGCCCGACGGCGCTCTCGCACCGGGCCGCGCGCCTGGCCTGGGAACAGAGCGGGCTGCCTGTCGTGGCCCAGCAGGTGAACGCCGATGTCATCCACGTGCCCTTCTACTCGATGCCGCTGCGCCCGGGCCGGCCGACCGTGGTCACGGTCCATGACGTCACCTTCTTTACGGAGCCGGATCTGTACAGCCCGGTCAGCTCCATGTTCTTCAAGTCGGCCATCAGGACGGCCTCGCGCCGCGCGGCCCGGATCATCGTGCCCTCCAAAGCGACCCGCGACGAGCTGGAGCGGGTCCTGTCCGCCGATCCGACGAAGATCGACGTCGCCTACCACGGCGTGGATCACCGCCTGTTCCACCGCCCGGAGCCACGCCAGGTCTCCCAGGTCTCTGACCGGCTGGGCCTGCACGGCAAGCCCTACGTCGCCTTCCTCGGCATGCTCGAGCCGCGCAAGAACGTGGCCGCGCTGATCAGGGGCTGGGCGGGCGCCGTGGCCGACCTCGACAACCCGCCCGCTCTGGTCCTGGGCGGCGGGGGCGGCTGGAGCGAGGAGGTCGACACCGCCGTATCGACGGTGCCGCCGCACCTGCGCCTGATCCGCCCCGGTTACTTGCGCTTCTCCGACCTGCCCGGCTTCTTCGGCGGGGCGCTCGTGGTTGCCTTCCCGAGCCGGGGCGAAGGGTTCGGGCTGCCGGTGCTGGAGGCCATGGCGTGCGGTGCCCCCGTGCTGACCACCCACTGCACTTCGCTGCCGGAGGTGGGCGGCGAGGCCGTGGCCTACACCGAGCCCGACGCGGACAGCATCCGCGACGCGCTGCGCGCGCTGCTCGATGACCAGGGACGGCGGGAGTCGCTCGGCGAGGCCGGGCACGCCAGGTCGCAGGAGTTCACCTGGGAGGCGTCCGCGGAGGTGCACCTGGCCTGCTACCGGCGGGCGGCCGAAGCGCCCAGCGCCGACGCCAGCGCCGTGTAACCTCTCGTCTCATGCCGCGCGAACCGCTTGAGGCCATCTTGCTGGTCGGAGGGCAGGGCACCCGGCTTCGGCCGCTGACCCTGTCCGCGCCCAAGCCCCTGCTCCCCACGGCGGGCGTGCCGTTCCTGGCGCACATGCTGGCCGGGGCGGCGGACAGCGGTGTCACCCACGTCGTGCTCGCGACCTGCTACAAGGCCGAGATGTTCGCCTCGTGCTTCGGTGACGGCTCGGCGTTCGGGCTGTCCATCGACTACGTCCAGGAGGAAGTCCCCCTCGACACGGCCGGCGGGATCCGCAACGCTGCGGCCTCGCTGCGCGGCGACGCCCCCTCGGACCCGATCGTCGTGTTCAACTCCGACGTCCTGTCCGGGCACGACCTGGGCGCGCAGGTCGACCTGCACCGCAAGGCCGACGCCGCGGTGACGTTGCACCTGGTCGAGGTGGCCGACCCGTCCCGCTTCGGCTGCGTGCCGACCGACGAGACCGGGCGCGTGACCGGGTTCCTCGAGAAGACGCCGAACCCCGTGACCAACCGGATCAACGCCGGCTGCTACGTGTTCAGGCGTGACGTGATCGCCCGGATCCCCGCGGGGCGCCCGGTTTCGGTCGAGCGGGAGACGTTCCCCGGGCTGATCGAGGCGGGCGAGCTGGTCATGGGCTACCACGAGTCCGCGTACTGGCTAGACGTCGGGACCCCGGAAACGTTCGTTCGGGGATCGTGCGATCTGGTCCTTGGGCGCCTGCCGGCCCCGGCCCGTCCCGGCCCGGCCGGGCCTCGCCTGGTCCTGGCGGGCGGGTCTGTGGCGCAGGACGCCTCGGTGTCCGGCGGGACCGTCGTGGGGGAGGGAGCCTCGGTCGCCTCCGGAGCCGACGTGTTCGGCAGCGTGCTGTTCGACGCGGCGAGCGTGGGCGAGGGCGCCGTGGTCCGGGACTCGATCGTCGGCCGCGCCGCCGTCGTGGCCCCGGGCGCCGTGCTGGACGGCGCGGTGGTCGGTGACGGCGCGTTCATCGGATCAGGCAACGAACTGGCCCGGGGCGTCCGGATCTGGCCCGGTGTCCGGCTCGAGCCCACCTCCATCCGCTTCTCCTCGGATCTGTGACGCCGGGGCGGCAGGCGGCCCTGATGCCAGCTGCGACCGTCCCGGTGACCGAGAACGCGACGCCTGATCCGGGGGCCAGCCGTGAGTGGCTGGCGCCCTTCGAGGTCGACATCCGGCTCGCGCTGGGCGTGCACCGCCGCGGCCCCGGCGATCCCGCCTACCGCGTGGACGCCGCCGGCGCCATCTGGCGCACGATGCTGACCCCGGACGGCCCCGGCACGCTCCGCGTCACGTCCCGTCGTCCGGACGCCCCGCGCGCGGACGCCCCGCGCGCGGACGCCCCGCCAACGGACGTCCCGGGCCCGGGCAG
>JBOHCK010000480.1:0-3746 GCA_050698755.1 Streptosporangiaceae bacterium
GCAGCGCTCGCCGCGAGCGGCCGGGCCCAGTCGGCGGCATTGTCCGCCATGAGCCGCAATTCGCTTGTGAGATCAGACACTGAGGCCTCCCTGGCCGATTACTCGATTACCGGTGCGGCCGTATCCCGCAGATAAGGCGCGAGGGCGGCCCGGCCGCGAGCCAGGCGCGCCTTCACCGTCCCGGGCTGCGCCCCGGTCTCGGCGGCGATCTGGTCGACCGTCAGGTCGCATAGGTGGTAGAGGACCAGCGCGCGGCGCTGCTCGGCGGGCACCCTGCGCAGGGCGTCCACGAAGGCCACCCGGTCAGGGCTGGGTCCTGCGGTCGCGCCGGGCTGTGCTGTCAATAGCATCAGCCGCATGCCCTCGCGGGCCCGCTGCCATCGGGAGGCGGCAATCCGCCACGCCGTAACGCGGACCCACGCCTCCGGCGACCTTTCCCCGTCGATCTTGCCGCGGCGTGCCCAGGCCCGGGCGAACGCCTCTTGCACGGCGTCCTGGGCCTCGTACCGATCTCCGGTCATGGCGTAGAGCTGACCAACCAGGCGGTGGAAGCTGGCGGTGTAGAAGCTGGTGAACTCCTCGCGATCCAAGGCGCCTCCGCCCTTTGGCCGATCCCGGCCACGTCGGCTTCTCACCATGAATACCTGCGGGCCGGGCCCTTGGTTGCACCCAGCCGGCTCGTCGTGAGCGCTCGGAGAGCCGGTGACGGCCCGGCGGCCCGGCTCGTACCGTCCCCCGTCCCGCACGCCCCTGCCATCCCAGCCGCATCTCACCGTCCCGATGCGATGAGGTGTGCCGTCCTTGGTCCGGTGCTCGTGGGCCACGAGCCCCACTCGTCACGCGCTTTTTGGGCGTTGGGTGCCACCAGGCCCGTCTATCGGGTGCGGGGTGCCCCGGCGCCCGTCTGTCGTCCACTGGGGCCGGGGGACCACAGGCCCAGTGCCTTGCGCCCCGGCGGGATTAAACCGGGCCGGTGCCGTGTTGAGAACATACGAGCAATGCGTACGAGTACCCACGCTGCCCCCGAGGGGGAGCGGGTCGGTGGGCACTCGATTTTGCTTGAGAGATGGGTCATGGTAAGTTCTTCATTCGTGTCCGTGTGCGCATGGGCACGTACGCATGCCAGCTGACGGCCAGGCCAGGGCCTGACGGTCTGCGGATCGGTTCCGGACGGCTAACCGGCTGGCAGCTTGGGTTTTCTCACTCCCAGTAGCCGGCTCCTAGCGAGCCGCTGACTCCGAGTCAGGGCGACACACCCGACCTCGGGGGTCGGCGGAGGGTAGAAAAGCCCAGGTAGGCGGGCTTCTAAGGTCGATTTTTGGCCAGGTAGGCCGCTGAACGGCCTCAAAGGCAGCAACGAACATGACGGGGCTCGCGTGTGAGCGCGGGCCGGAACGACTGGACAGACGGAGACGCGGTTGCCCACGATCCAGCAGCTGGTCCGCAAGGGCCGCCAGGACAAGGTTGCGAAGAACAAGACGCCGGCGCTCAAGGAGAGCCCGCAGCGCCGCGGCGTGTGCACGCGTGTCTACACGACCACGCCCAAGAAGCCGAACTCGGCGCTGCGCAAGGTCGCCAGGGTCCGGCTGACGAGCCAGATCGAGGTCACCGCGTACATCCCGGGCGTCGGGCACAACCTGCAGGAGCACTCGATCGTGCTGGTCCGCGGCGGCCGGGTCCGTGACCTGCCCGGGGTTCGTTACAAGATCATCCGCGGTTCGCTGGACACCCAGGGCGTCCGCAACCGCAAGCAGGCTCGCAGCCGGTACGGGGCGAAGAAGGAGAAGAGCTGAGATGCCGCGCAAGGGTCCCGCGACTAAGCGGCAGCTGGTCACCGATCCGGTGTACGGCTCGCCGCTGGTCACTGCGCTCGCCAACAAGGTGCTCAAGGACGGCAAGCGCTCGCTGGCCGAGCACATCGTGTACGGGGCACTGGAGGGCTGCCGGGAGAAGACCGGCAACGACCCGGTGATCACCCTGAAGCGCGCGCTGGACAACGTCAAGCCGACCCTGGAGGTCAAGAGCCGCCGCGTCGGCGGCGCGACCTACCAGGTGCCCGTCGAGGTGCGCGCGTCCCGCAGTACCACGCTGGCACTGCGCTGGATCGTCGCCTACTCACGGAACCGCAGGGAGAAGACGATGACCGAGCGGCTCATGAACGAGCTGCTCGACGCGAGCAACGGCCTCGGCGCCAGCGTGAAGCGGCGCGAGGACACCCACAAGATGGCGGAATCCAACAAGGCATTCGCCCATTACCGCTGGTGAGCGCGAAGACTTATCCAGATTTACGAGCAACAAGACTTACGAGAACGAGGAATTGTGGCCACCCAGACCGCCGTAGACCTCGCCAAGGTCCGCAACATCGGGATCATGGCGCATATCGACGCGGGCAAAACGACAACGACAGAGCGGATCCTGTTCTACACCGGCATTAACTACAAGCTCGGTGAGGTCCATGAGGGCGCGGCCACCATGGACTGGATGGAGCAGGAGCAGGAGCGCGGCATCACGATCACGTCCGCCGCGACCACCACGAGCTGGCTCGGCCACACCATCAACATCATCGACACCCCCGGGCACGTGGACTTCACTGTCGAAGTCGAGCGCTCGCTGCGGGTGCTGGACGGCGCGGTCGCGGTCTTCGACGCGGTGGCGGGGGTCGAGCCGCAGTCGGAGACGGTGTGGCGGCAGGCGGACCGGTACGGCGTGCCGAGGATCTGCTTCGTCAACAAGATGGACCGGGTCGGAGCCGAATTCCACCGCTGCGTGGAAATGATCACGGACCGGCTCGGCGCGACCCCGCTCGTCATCCAGCTCCCGTGGGGCGTCGAGTCCGACTTCCGCGGCGTCATCGACCTGGTGCGCATGCGCGCGCTGCTCTGGCAGACCGAGGGCAAGGGCGACAAGTACGACGTCGTCGGGATCCCCGATCACTACGCCGAGGCGGCCAGCGAGTGGCGCGACCGGCTGCTCGAGACGATCGCCGAGCACGACGACGAGATGATGGAGCTGTACCTGGAGGGCACCGAGCCTTCCGAGGAACAGCTCGTCGCCGCCATCAGGCGCGCCACTGTCTCTGGCGCGCTGACCCCGGTGCTGTGCGGGACCGCGTTCAAGAACAAGGGCGTCCAGCCCATGCTCGACGCGATCGTGGACTACCTGCCTAGCCCGGTCGACATCCCGTCGGTCAAGGGTCACGCGGTGGGCGACGAGGGCACCGTGGTCGAGCGGCAGGCCGATCCCGGGGCTCCGTTCGCCGCGCTCGCGTTCAAGATCATGTCGGACCAGCACCTCGGCAAGCTCACCTACATCCGCGTCTACTCCGGCACCCTGGAGTCGGGCAGCACCGTGGTGAACTCGATCAAGGGCCGCCGCGAGCGGATCGGCAAGATCTACCAGATGCACGCGAACAAGCGCGAGGAGCGCCCGTCCGCGGTGGCCGGGCAGATCGTCGCGGTAATGGGGCTGAAGGACACCACGACGGGCGACACCCTGTGCGCGATGAACGCACCGGTCGTCCTGGAGTCCATGACGTTCCCGGCGCCGGTGATCAACGTGGCCATCGAGCCGAGGACCAAGAGCGACCAGGAGAGGCTGGGCACGGCGATCCAGCGGCTGGCCGAGGAGGACCCGACCTTCCAGGTCAGGACCGACGAGGAAACCGGCCAGACGATCATCGCGGGCATGGGCGAACTGCACCTGGAGGTGCTGGTCGACCGGATGCGCCGCGAGTTCAAGGTCGAGGC
>JBOHCK010000481.1:0-3743 GCA_050698755.1 Streptosporangiaceae bacterium
CGGCTCCGCCGCTGCGACCCGACGTCGCGCCTCCACCGCTGCCCGAGACTCCTGGCGGTTTCAAGACCGTCCTTGCTGATCCGCCTTGGCGGTTCAGCAACCGAACCGGGAAGGTGGCTCCCGAGCATCGACGGCTCGATCGGTACTCCACGATGACCCTGGATGCCATTAAGAACGTTCCTGTCGCGGGCTGTGTTGCCACCAACGCTCATCTGTATCTGTGGGTGCCGAATGCCCTGCTGCCCGAAGGGCTTGCCGTCGTGGAGGCTTGGGGGTTCCGGTACGTATCCAACCTGGCCTGGGTGAAACGCCGTAAGGATGGAGGTCCAGACGGGCGCGGGGTGGGCTTCTACTTCCGCAACGTTACCGAGCTGATCCTCTTCGGCGTGCGCGGTTCTATGCGGACTCTCAGCCCAGCCCGGAGCCAGGTCAATGTGATCGAAACGCGTAAGCGCGAGCACTCGCGCAAACCAGATGAACAATATGACATCATCGAGGCCTGCTCACCAGGTCCGCGCCTAGAACTATTCGCCAGGCACCCG
Organism: Streptosporangiaceae bacterium; assembly: GCA_050698755.1. Classification (GTDB taxonomy): domain Bacteria; phylum Actinomycetota; class Actinomycetes; order Streptosporangiales; family Streptosporangiaceae; genus Palsa-504. Next base: position 543 of record JBOHCK010000481.1, read on the forward strand.
CGAGACGGATGGACCCTATGGGGGGAGGAGTCCGAGGAAGACGTGATACCGCGGGGCAAGCCGCACCGCGGCTACGCTGGAGGACCGATGCTGACTCCTGTGCTGGCGCCTCATCAGCGCCTAACGCCCACCGCTCAGGAAACGCTCGGGAAGACTCTGCGCACCGAGTATGAGCGGGGCACGAGTATAAGGGATTTGGCAGCACAAACTAATTACTCGATCGCACGCGTGCGAAAGCTCCTAATAGATGCTGGCACGACCATCCGTGAGCGGGGCAAGCATCACTCGGACTAATGACGCGCAAAAGCGTCAGGGTGTTTACCCATGAGCGGCGCGCCGGACTTACGTACGCAACGTACCAAGGGTCTCACCTGACGGTAGCTTCCAGAATAGCCAGCCGTCGACTGGGTTCTGAGTGATGGCCCGCGCTGCCCCTGACGGGGTTCTGTAGGTCTTCCCATCGATACGTATGCCATCGTCAACGACCGTGGCAGCTGCATCATCCTTGTAGCTGCTCAGGAACTTGTGACGCAATGTTGTGCCCGTCGGCAGCTTGCCGGAGCGAATCAGCGTCAACAGATCTTCAGCCATGGGGACAACATAACGGATCTGCGCCGTACATGAGGTTCGCCGCACGTGCTTAGGGCCTGGCCTCTGGCCTGGCCCTCGCCGTCCGGCCGACAGTGGCTCCGCGCGCAACGGTGGGTCCCGAAGATGCTTTCTGCGGAGCGGTTAGAAAGGACCCTCGTGTGCCCTTGCTGCGCTCTTGAAAGCCATGAAGAAAGCTGTAACAGCTCGTCCGTGCTATTCGAGGTGGTGTTCGTCGCTGACTGCTTCCTCTTCACCCGCGTCAGGGCGACCCCAGCCAGGACCAGGGCAATGCCCCCGAGCATCGTCGCGGTGATGTTCTCGCTGAGTACCAGGACGCCGAGCACGATGGCGATCACCGGCAGCAGGTAGGTCACCGTCGAGGCGACGGTCGCTCCCTCGCGGGTGATGATCTGGTAATTCAGCACGTACGCGAACCCGGTCCCGATGATGCCCAGCACCGCGATCGCCGCGACGCTCTCGGCGGTCACATGAGGAGTCCGCACGCCAGTGACCGCCAGGGCGGCAGCGAGCATGACGGAAGCACACGAGAGCTGGCAGGCGGACAGCACGACCGGCCCGATTCCCCGGCGGGCCAGGAACCGGTCCATATAGATGTAGCTGACCCCGTAGCTGACCGAGGCGGCCAGGCATTCCAGGCCACCGGCTGACACCAGCCCGGATGCCGTATGCCAGGGCGCGAAGATCAGCAGCGCTCCCGCAAACCCCGCGACCAGTCCGGCTGCCTGCCAGGCCGTCACCGCCTTCTGGTGCCGGACGGCCAGGGCCAGGACCACCGTCCACAACGGGGTGGTCGCGTTGATGATCCCGGCCGTAGAGGAGTTCACGCTCTGCTCGGCCACCGCGAACAGCAGGTACGGCACCGCGTTACCGAACAAGGCCGCCACCGCGATATGCGCCCATACCCGCAGCGAGCGCGGCACCTGCTCACCGCGGGCGAGCACCATGGCGAACAGCACCGCCACGCCCAGGGCCAGGCGGGCCAGGGTGACCTCAACGGGGGAGAATCCCCGGTCGGCCAGCTTGATCCACAAGAACGCCGACCCCCAGATCAGCGAGAGCAGCCCGATGCGGGGCAAGGCCGAGCGAGTCACCGCTACTCGACGGGCACGCCGTACAGCAGCCCAGTCATGCCGCCGCGCATCACGACGCGGGTCAGCTCGTACGGCTGGCCGTCCTGGCCGACGCTGGTGTGCCACATATCCAGCATGGGCACGCCCGGACGCAGGTGCAGGGCCTTCTTCTCATCGGGCCGGGGCACCGCGCTGACATCCTCTCGCAGGCGGGTCATCATGTGGTGCTGGTTCTCCAGGACGCCGTGAATGCTGAACCGATTCGGCACGTCGTCCGGCAGCAGGCCGGTGCCCTTCGCGATCGACCGCGGGATGTAGGTGGTCACGCGGTTCACCGGGTCATCGTCGGCCCAGAAGGCGTTCTCCCGCCGCAGGACCGACCTGGCCTTTGCAGACACGCCGAGCCGCTCGGCCACGTCGGGCGGCGAGGAACGGCACCAGCGACCGTGCCCGCCGCCATGCCCTCCCGACCTGCACCAGTCACGCCCGCTGGTGCCCTAAGCGCCGCGACGGCGGCCTGGCCGAAGTCGAGGCAAAGTCCAAAGCGGGCCGTCGTGGCATTGCACCTCCCGATCAGCTCTTCACGTTGATTGCCGGGCATCGCAAGGTCCAGGAGCACCAGCGCGAGCACGCTGGCACTGAATGGCATGAGGGCGGCTGGACCGCGAGGCCGCCTATCAGCGCGGTGCGGAGCACGTCCACGAGGAGCAGGACGCGGCGGGCTCCGAACCGGTCACACAGGAGGCCGCCGGCTGGCATGGCCGCAGCACGGGCGACACCGTAGGCGGCCATGGTCGTCCTTAGCGCTGCCGCCCCGCCGTGGCGGTCAGCACATACCACGGCAACGCCACCGCGTAGCAGGCGTCCCCGATCGTCGACGCTGCCTGGCCGCCGGTGAGCAACCCGACCTCGCGGCCGCCGCCTGTCGCGGCGCGCTCCGCGGCGGGTTCCCGCTGTTGCGGCATGCGGGCCCTGACCACGGTGCTGGCGGGCGCTTAACCGGAGGCTGGGGTGGTGGCCGGCCCCGTTCGGCTTCCGCTCATCAGGCCCTCCGGGCTGGTGGGGTGGGGCGTCTGTGTCGCGCGCTCGGCACCGTCTGGCCGCGAGATGGCCGTCCGGCCGGTGGATGAACGGCGCCTGCGGGATGGGGTTACCGTGGCGGTGCCGGGCCAGGCCTGGCACCGCCACCTTCGTTGTCAGGTGCCGTCTACGGCGGTGACCTCGTGGGCGGCCTGGGTGATCATGTCGGGCTGGCCGGGAATGCCGAGCTGGCGGAGTCCGGGCAGGATCCGGGTCTGGACGAACGTGCCGAATAGCTCTTCGCTGTCCCACACGTCGGTCATGCGCAGGACGCCGTCGCCGAACGAGGCGACGTGAAGGCGCATCCCGGCGGGCACGTCGCGGTCCCAGCCGACCGTCTCGCGGAGCGCGTCGTACTGGTCGGGCGTAATGCCGTCCCACTTCTGCATGATGACGGTGGCCATGATTTTCCTCCTGGTGGTGATGTAGTGGTGTGGCG
>JBOHCK010000482.1:0-3731 GCA_050698755.1 Streptosporangiaceae bacterium
GTGTCCGAGGGGGGACTTGAACCCCCATGCCCTAACGGGCACTAGCACCTCAAGCTAGCGCGTCTGCCTATTCCGCCACCCGGACGCTCGAGCGTGGTACGCCGGCTGGCCTACCTTAGCAAACTGAGCGGGGTCTGGCGAAGTGGGCGGGACCGCGAATGTGCGGGCCGGGGCGGGCCGGGCCGGGGCGGGCCCAGGAGGCTAGGGCAGGTGACGGGCGGGAGGCCGCACCCGCACCGAGGATGGCACGATGGAGCGGTGACAGCGAACCAGCCGAACGGCGCGAACCAGGTGACCGCGCAAGACGAGGTCGTGGACATATGCCGGGACCTCATCAGGATCGATACCTCTAATTCTGGGAACCATTCGGGTCCCGGGGAGCGGCTGGCCGCCGAGCACGTGGCGGGGTTGCTGGCCGAGGCCGGGCTCGATCCCGTGATCCTGGAGTCTCACCCGAGGCGCGCCAACGTCGTAGCGCGGATCGCCGGAAGGGACCGGTCAAGGGCCGGCCTGCTGGTGCACGGTCACCTCGACGTGGTCCCGGCCAACGCGGCGGACTGGCGGCACGATCCGTTCGCCGCGGACCTGGCCGACGGGTGCGTCTGGGGTCGCGGGGCGGTCGACATGAAGGACATGGACGCGATGATCCTGGCCGTCGTGCGGCAGCGGCTCCGTGAGGGCCGAACGCCGGCCCGCGACATCCTCCTGGTGTTCACGGCGGACGAGGAGGCGGGCGGCACCTGGGGCGCCCACTGGCTGGTGGATAACCACCCGAGCCTGTTCGAGGGCGTCAGCGAGGCGGTCGGCGAGGTCGGCGGCTTCAGCGTGACCGTCGCCGACCAGCGGCTCTACCTGCTGCAGATCGCCGAGAAGGGCATGGCCTGGATGCGGCTGACCGCGCAGGGCACCGCCGGGCACGGGTCGATGATCCAGCCCGACAACGCGGTGACCACGCTGGCCGAGGCGATTGCCAGGCTGGGACGGCACGAGTGGCCGACCCGGCTCGTCCCCTCGGTCCGGGCCTTCCTCGAGGGGGTCTGCGACGCGCTCGGCATCGAATTCAAGGAAGACGATCTAGCCCAGCCACTCAAAAACATCGGCTCGGTCGCCAGGTTCATCGGCGCCACGACGCGGAACACCGTCAACCCGACCGTCCTGCGCGCCGGATATAAGGTCAACGTCGTCCCCCAGACCGCGTCGGCCGAAATTGACGGGCGATTCCTCCCCGGTCACGAGGAGGAGTTCTTCGCCGAGCTCGACCGCGTCCTCGGCCCGGGCGTGACCCGAGAGTTCATCCACACCGACATCGCCCTGGAGACGACCCCGGACGGGGACCTGTACTCCGCGATGACCGGCGCGCTGACCGGCGAGGACCCGGACGCCCGGGTCATCCCCTACTGCATGTCCGGCGGCACCGACGCCAAGGCGTTCAGCACGCTCGGCCTGCGCTGCTTCGGGTTCACGCCGCTGCGGCTCCCGCCGGACCTGGATTTCTCCGGGATGTTCCACGGGATCGACGAGCGCGTCCCCGTCGACAGCCTGCACTTCGGGGTCCGCGTCCTGGACCGGTTCCTCGACCTCTGCTAGCAGCAAAGACGATCCGACATGTCGCCGGATGAGTTCACAGCGTGCGGACTGGGCGTATGATCCGCCTTCGTAGGGTAGCCTTCCTGCTGCCGTCCGCGTTGAGCCGGAGCCTGGACAGTTCCCAGTCCCCGTACTCGGCGTGCGCGGTCAAGATTCGCCGGGCGGTGTCGCGAGCGTCTCGTGAGCTTCCGCGCGGCAAGTAGACAACAAGGTAGGCGTACTCGACCATCGGTCCTATTGTGCTTGAGTTCACGAGCGGTTCAACCGGTGATGACAGAATCTCCGGGCTGTTCGGGCGAACCGGAGGGAACACGCCGAACAGGGTCGAAGGTTACAGCTGCAGGGCGGCGTCTGGCCAGCGGTAGCGTGGGACGGTCATGGCGCGGAGGCAAGGACGGGAAGAGCGTGCCAGCAAGGACAACGACGGCCAAGGCGAAGGCCGGGACCGGGACCCGGGCCGCGGGGGCAAAGACAGGCGGCGCGAAGACAGGCGGCGTGAAGGCGACAGCCCGATCGGCTGACGGCCATGGCACCACGCTCGTCATCGTCGAGTCCCCGTCCAAGGCGCGGACCATCGCCGGTTACCTGGGCCGCGGTTACGTGGTCGAGTCCAGCGTCGGCCACATCCGCGACATGCCCGACAGCGCCGCCGAGATCCCAGCCAAGTACCGCGGCGAGCCGTGGGCCAGGCTCGGCGTCAACGTGGACGACAACTTCGCGCCGCTGTACGTGGTCCAGAGCGGCAAACGCCAGCAGGTCTCCAAGCTCAAGAGCCTGCTGAAGGACGCCGACCAACTCCTCCTCGCGACGGACGAGGACCGCGAGGGCGAGGCCATCGCCTGGCACCTGGTCGAGGAGCTCAAGCCCAAGGTGCCGACCCACCGCATGGTCTTCCACGAGATCACCCCCGAGGCGATCTCCCGCGCCATCGCCAGCCCACGCGAGGTCGACCAGGGCCTGGTCGACGCCTACCAGGCGCGCCGCGTGCTCGACCGGCTGTACGGGTACGAGGTCTCGCCCGTGCTGTGGAAGAAGGTCATGCCCAAGCTGTCGGCCGGGCGCGTGCAGTCGGTCGCCACGCGGCTGGTCGTCGACCGCGAGCGCGAGCGGATCGCGTTCCGCGCGGCCAGCTACTCCGACCTGGAAGCCGAGTTCGCCACCCGTGACCATGGCAAGCGACCCGGGGAAGGCCAACCCAGCGGCGAGCCCACCACGTTCACCGCCAGCCTCGTCGCCGTGGACGGGCGCCGCGTCGCCCAGGGCCGCGACTTCACCGCCACCGGCGAACTGCGCACCGCCGACGTCCTGCACCTGGACAGCGCGGCCGCGGCGGCGCTAGCGGAGCGGCTGGACGGGGCGAGCTTCTCGGTCGCCAGCGTCGAGCGCAAGCCCTACCGGCGCTCGCCGTACGCGCCGTTCCGCACCACCACGCTTCAGCAGGAGGCGTCGCGCAAGCTCGGTTTCTCCGCCAAGCACACGATGTCGGTCGCGCAGCGCCTGTACGAGAACGGCTACATCACCTATATGCGCACCGACTCGATCACGCTGTCGCAGACCGCGATCAGCGCGGCGCGCCGGCAGGCGGCCGAACTGTACGGTGCCTCCTACGTGCCCGACGCGCCCCGCATCTTCACGAACAAGGTCAAGAACGCGCAGGAGGCACACGAGGCCATCCGCCCCGCCGGCGACAGCTTCCGCACCCCGGCCCAGGTGGCCAAGACGGGACTGAGCTCGGACGAGCGCCGCCTGTACGAGCTCATCTGGCAGCGCACGGTGGCCTCCCAGATGAAGGACGCCACCGGCGAATCGGTGTCGGTCCGGGTCGCGGGCACGTCCACCGCGGGCGAGCGCGCCGAGTTCGGCGCGACCGGCAAGGTGATCAGCTTCTACGGGTTCCTCAAGGCCTACGTCGAGGGTGCCGACGACCCCACCGCCGAACTCGACGACCGGGAGCGCCGCCTCCCGCCGCTGGCCGAAAGCGACCCGCTGGACGTGCTCAGGCTGGCCCCCGCCGACCACTCGACCAGGCCGCCGGCCCGCTATACCGAGGCGTCGCTGGTCAAGGAGCTGGAGGACCGGGAGATCGGGCGGCCGTCCACGTACGCGTCGATCATCGGGACCATCCTGGACCGCGGCTACGTGTT
>JBOHCK010000483.1:0-3727 GCA_050698755.1 Streptosporangiaceae bacterium
GACCGGTTCGTGGACCGGATTACCCGAAAAAGTGGGTGCAATGAGCGCAATCACGGCAAAAGCCGCTGGTATTCGTGCAGGTAGTGCGCTCGGAGCGCTGGGCCAGGCTACTTTTAACCCATTGGTTCAGGGTTCGACCCCCTGGCGCCCCACCTGGGAAACCATCTGATTGAGATGGCTTCGCACAGCTCACCGCCGGAGGGGCGGCGGCCCGCCCCGCTGGCGCACCGAGCTCGGCGAACAGCTGCGACATTGGCGGGCCGGCCCCGGCTGGTGTCTGATCAAGCCTCGGCGCGGTAATAGCGGGTCAAATTTTCTCCGGCTTCGCGCCGCGGGGTGTCCTCTCCGGGCGGGCTCGTCCGTCCTTCCCTCGGGTGGCGCTCGCCACCACGCGGAGAGAAACGAGGAGACCGATGACCAGCAAGACCACCACGGCAGGGTCCGACGCCGACCGGCAGGCCGTTCTCGACGTGCTCGCGCGCTTGTACCAGGCGTGGGAAGCCGGCGACGCCGAAACGTTCGTGGCCGACTACACCGACGACGCCAGCGTGATCCAGCCCGGCGTCTACGAGAAGGACCGTGAGGACATCCGCACCAATATGGCCGCGGCGTTCGCGGGCCCGCTCAACGGGTCGCGGGTGGCCGCCCGCCCGGTGAACGTCCGCTTTCTTACCGGCGACACGGCCATCGTGGTCAGCGAGGACGGGATCATCTTCCCCGGGCAGGACGCTGTCGCGAGCGAGCGCCTGGTGCGCGCGACCTGGGTGCTGGTCAGGCGCGACGATGGCTGGCGCATCGCCTCCTACCACAACAGCCCCGCCAGTTAAGGCGCCGTCTTCCGGGTACTGGGCGCCTCCCTTCCGGGAGAGCCGCCCCGTACCCGGATCCAAACGGGTTCCAGGCTGTGGCAGCGGTTGTCGCAGTCGTGGTCGCCCAGGTAAAACGGTACGGCATGGTCGGCTGAACGGAAGGAGCCTTGACGATGGCGCTGTATGTGGCCTTGTGCTACTACGACCGGGACCACCACTGGGACTCGGTGCCGGATATGGAGTTCACCCCCGAGTACACCGAGTTCGCCCGGCGGGCCACCGAGGCCGGGGTCATGCGCGGCGGCGAGGCTCTGTACCCGGTGGCGATGTCGACCACCATCACCGTCGCGGGCGGCAAGGGCGGCGACGTCCTGGTGACCGACGGCCCTTACGCCGAGGCGAAGGAGGTCTTGGCCGGGTACTTCCTGCTGGAGGCGGCCGACCTGGACGAGGCCATCGCGTGGGCGGCGCAGATCCCGGCTGCCTGGCGGGGGAAGATCGAGCTTCGCCCGGTAGCGCCGGCCCACGGCTAGGCACCCTGGTATGGATGCTGCCGGCACTCTGGCCGAGGTGCTGAAGGGCGAAGGTCTCAGGGTGCTGGCCACGCTGGCCAGGACCATCGGCGACCTGGCCGTCGCCGAGGACGCGCTCTCCGAGGCCACGATCACCGCCCTGGATGCCTGGCCCGAAACGGGGATCCCTGACAACCCGCGGGCCTGGCTGGCGGTGGTCGCCCGCCGCAAGGCGCTTGACCTGCTGCGACGCGAGTCAGCCCGGGCCGCTAAGGAGACCGCCGCGTTCCGCTGGGGAACCGGGGCCGCACCGGACCAGATCGAGGAGGCGATCGAGGCGATGGAGCCAGAGACGTCCCTGCGCGACGACATGCTGCGCCTGATCTTCACCTGCTGCCACCCGGCGCTTAGCCGTGAGGCCCAGGTGGCCCTCTCGCTGCGCACGCTGGCCCGGCTCGAGGTGCCGGCCATCGCCCGCGCCTTCATGGTGCCTGAGGCCACCATGGCCAAGCGCCTGGTACGAGCCCGCGCCAAGATCACCACGGCCCGCATCCCCTACGCGATCCCCGCCGACACCGAGCTTCCCGGCCGGCTGGCCGCAGTGCTGGCCGTGGTGTACCTGATCGCCACCGAGGCCCACGCCCCTACCGGCGGGGACGTGGTGGCCCGGGTCGATCTCGAGGCCGAGGCGATCCGGCTGGCTCGCTTGCTGGCCAGCCTGATGCCCGACGAGCCCGAGGCGCTGTCCCTGCTCGCCCTGTTGCTGCTGACCTCGGCCCGCACCCCCGCCCGCACCGACGCCGACGGTAACCCGGTGACCCTGGCCGGCCAGGACCGCACCCGCTGGAACCGAGCCGCGATCGCCGAGGGTTCGGCGTGGCTGTCCGAGGCAGTGACCCGGTCCGGCGGGGTCGCCGGGCCCTATCAGATCCAGGCTCACCTCGCCGCGGCCCACTCGACCGCGCCCAGCTGGCAGGAGACAGACTGGGACCGGATCGTCGGCCTCTACGACTTGCTCGGGTCGATCACGGCCAGCCCGGTGGTGGCGCTCAACCGGGCGGTCGCGGTTACTGAGCGCGACGGCCCCGAGGCGGGGCTGGCTGCCCTGAAGACCATCGCCGGCCTGGAGTACTCCCATCTCTGGCACGCTGCCCTGGCGGACAACCTGTGCCGGCTCGGCCGCACGAGCGACGCGGCCGGAGAACTTCAGACTGCGGTGACCCTGGCGCCCAGCGAGGTCGAACAGCGCCTCCTGCAGGGCCGTCTGCGCAAGGTGCGGTCCGAGCTCGGCTGACCGCGTTCTGGTTTTCTCGCTTTCCTTGCCTGGCTTTCTCCCCGGACATGTCCTCCGCCCGCTTCACCGTTCGTCCTTTCCCTGCAAGCGATCCCCGATCTCGCGGATCGCCCAGGAAAGGTGAAGCAGATGACTGGCAGCAGCACCAAGCAGGCCGGGGCGCCGCGCTGGAGCGCATTGCAGCGCTGGACGTTGGGCGTCACGTCGATGGCAGCCTTCATGGCCGGGATGGACGCCCTGGTGGTGACCACCGCTCTGCCGACCATTCATGCTGACCTCGGGGCCGCCACCTCGGCCCTGAGCTGGACGGTCGTCGCGTACGCACTGGGCTTCGCCGCCGTGGTGCTCGCGGGCGTCGCGCTCGGCGACCGCTTCGGGCGGCGGGGGGTCTTCCTCACCGGGCTGGCCCTGTTCACCGTCGGCTCGGCTGGTTGCGCCCTCAGCCCGAACGTCGGCCTGCTTATCGCTACCCGAGCCATCCAGGGCGTCGGCGGCGGGCTCGCCGTGCCCCTGTCACTCGTGCTGATCAGCGAGGTCTTCCCACCTCAGCAGCGGGCCCGGGCCATCGGGATCTGGGGGGCGATCACCGGCATGGCGGTCGCTGTCGCCCCGCTGGTCGGAGGAGCCATCGTGTCCGGCCTCGCCTGGCGGTGGATCTTCTGGGTCAACGTGCCCATCGGCGTCGCCGTACTCGCCACTGGCCTCACCCGCCTCGCCCGCAGCCCGAAGGTGTCGGCACGTATCGACCTCGCCGGGATGCTCCTCGGGGCGGTCGCCGTCGGTACCATCGCCTATGCCATCCAGGAAGGCCCCACCGTCGGCTGGACGTCGGCGCAGGTCCTCACCGCAGGCATCGGCGGTCTGGTCCTGGCCGGTGCCACCATGGCCTGGGAGCGGCGCTGCGCGTACCCGATGGTGCCGCCCGGGCTTCTCGCGAACCGGTCCTTCGCCGCCGCGGCGGCCGGCCGGTTCTGCCTCGGAGTGACCCTGTACGGCGCGGGCTTCCTGTTCCCGCAGTTCCTCCAGCTGGAGCATCACTACAGCCCCATCGGGGTGGGGATCGCGTTTCTGGCCTGGACTGGCGTGAGCCCGTTCGTGGCACCGATCGCCGG
>JBOHCK010000484.1:0-3707 GCA_050698755.1 Streptosporangiaceae bacterium
CCAGGCGGCAGCGGGATCCATGCCTGTAGCAGGGTACCGCCCCCGGCCGGGCTGATGATGTCGATGACCCCGTTCAGCGCCCCGATGCGGTCGCGCAAGCCGGTCAGGCCGCTCGTGTCGGATCGGGCCGCCGCCCCGCCGATCCCGTCATCGCGCACCCGCACGGCGCACCGGCCCTCCTCTGCCGCCACCGCCACCCAGGCCGAGCTGGCCCGGGCGTGCTTGACCACGTTGGTCAGTGCCTCGGAACAGAAGAAATACACACTTTCCTCGATCGCACCCGGGAGCCTGCCCCCGGGCAGGTCCAGCTCCACCGGGACGGGGAGCCTGCCGGCCAGGGCCTGCAGGGCCGCGGCCAGGCCCCGGTGGGTCAAGATCGCCGGGTGGATGCCCGCGGCGATTTCGCGCAGCTCGTCGATCCCGCCCCTGGCGTCGGCCAGGGCATGGTCGACCAGCTCCAGGGACCGCTCCGGGTCGGACACCCACTTCTGCCGGGCTACCTGAAGGCCGATCACCGCGCTCACCAGCCGCTGCTGAGCGCCGTCGTGCAGGTCCCGGGTGACCCGGGCCCGCGCGGCGTCGAACGCGGTCACCAGCCGCGCCCGCGAGGCCATCAGCTCCTGCTCGGCGCGCTGGCGATCGGTGATATCGCGGACATACCCGGTGAACGCTGGCGCTTCCGGCGGGCCGGTCCGCGTCACAGTTAGCTCGGCCGGGAACTCGCTGCCGTCGGCGCGCATGCCGGTGACCTCGATGCGCCGGTCCAGGATACGCCTTTCCCCGGTATCCAGATACCGGGCCAGGCCGCGCCGGTGGGCCTCGCGCAGCAGCAGCGGCACGATCGCCTCGGCCAGTTCCCGGCCGGTCATCTCACCGGCCCGGTACCCGAAGATGCGCTCGGCGGCGGAGTTGGCGTAGATGATGCGGCCCCGCCCGTCCATGCTGATCACCCCGTCCAGCGCCGCCTCCAGCACCGCCCGCTGACGGGCCTGCCCGGCGGCCAGCTCCGCCGCCCGCGCCTCGGCCACATCCCGGTCGCGGCCGGCCTGCTCAGCGGCCAGCCGTGCGGTGATGTCGGTGAAGGCGACCGCGGTGCCGTACCCTTGCGGCACCTGGATCGGCACCGCCGTGCAGGCCACCGGGATCATCGAGCCGTCCTTGCGCACCCACCAGTCCTGTTCGAGGGACAGCGGTTCCCCGGTCTGCCGGATCCGGGCCAGCGGGCACTCCTGGATCGGGAACGGTGACCCGTCGGGCCGCCTGTAATGCACCAGCCAGTGCCCGTTCTGCCCGAGCATCTCGGCCGCGCCGCCGAAACCCAGCGCCTGAACCGCCGCCCGGTTCACGTAGCTGATCACGCCCTCGTGCGTGACCACCCAGACCGGCTGGCCCAGCGCCGACAAGATCGCGTCCCGCTCCCGCAGCGCACCGTCTACCCGCCGCCGCTCGCTGACGTCGGTGAACGCTACGACCACGCCCCGCCCGCCCGGCAGGCTGATCGGAGCCGACCAGTACTCGACCGGAAACAGCGACCCGTCCCGGCGCACCAGCCAGTCATCTGTACCGTCTACTGTCTGACCGGTCGTGCGCGGCAGCAACATGGAGCACTGGTCGGCCGGGAAGGCGGTCCCGTCCGGCCGCTTGTAGTGGATCGTCTCGTGGCTGGGCTGGCCCACCATGCCCGACAGCTCGTCGTAGCCCAGCGCGGCCACGGCAGAGGGATTCGCGAACCGGATCAGGCCGACGTCATCAACTACCAAAACCGGCTGGACGACACAGTCCAGGATCGAGGCCGCGAACGCGTCGGTATCCTGGCCTGACCCCTCGCTGACATTCCCAGACGTAGCTCCTCGCTTCAGGTACCCAGTAGCCCTCTCACCACCAAACCCCTGAACCTGACTCTACGACCGCCCGGCTCCCGGAGCCAGAGGGCAGAGCACCGCGCACCGGCCGGCAGATCTTCGAGCACGAATACTGTCGGCCGAAACGAGGGCACCGAAGGCGGATCGGGTACCGCTTGCACACCCGCGACCTGCGCCTGGTCATGGGGCCCACCGTAGAGGCGCACGCGGTGCGGTTCCGCGTGCTCATCGACGGACAACCTCCAGGTGCGGCGCACTGGGCCAACGTCGACGACCAGGACCCGGAACGGTGACCGAGCAACGACTCCACTGGCTCATCCGGCAGCCCGGCCCCATCGCCGACCGCACCTCTCGAGATCACCTTCCTCGACCCCGACGTCCAGGCCTGCGCGTTTACCTCCGGCTGAACTAGCGGGCTCGGCCATGCCAGTCGCGCCCATGATGAACCGGGTGCTCGCCGAGATCCCATTCTTGTCCGGCTTCGCGGCACGGATCGTCAAGAGCTGGCCGGACCGCTCCTGGTCGGCAGGCCAGGGTGCGGCCAGGGACCTACACGGGCGCGACGGCCCGGCCCCGAGCGTGACACTGAGACCAGTGCCAACCCACCGATGACCGGAGGGCCGGCCGTGATCGCTTCCGGGCAGGGAACGAAACAGGACCCGGACGGCACCGTGGCCGTGGACGGGCTCAACCTGAACGTGCCCGGCGGGAAGCTCACTGGGCTCGTCGTGACGCGACCGGGAGAGCCGGCACGCCAAGGAGAAGGAGAAAGGTCATGAGTAACATCGACGAGGCGGCGGCCATGAGTGGGTCAGCCGGGCCTCCGTGGGGCAGTGAGGAGCCCGGGCAGGTTCTCCCTGACGCGGCATTCGTGTTCGACGGGCCCCGGGCGGCGCTGGTCGTGATCGACCCGCAGAACGACTTCCTGAGCCCCGGCGGTGCCGGATGGCCAGTCTTCGGTCAAAGCGTCACCGAGAACAACACGGTCGCGAATCTGGGGAAGCTGTTCGAAGCGGCTGAGTCCAGCGACGTGACTGTCGCTGTCTCGCCGCACTACGAGTATCCAGCTGACGGGGAGTGGCGATTCGGGGGCCCAGGCGAGCGGCTCCTCAATATCCGTCACATGTTCGAACGCTCGGGGCCACTGACTGTCGAGGGCCTGCCTGGGTCCGGTGCTGACTTCCTGGAACAGCTCAAGCAATTCATCCTCAATGGGTCGGCAGTCATCGCCTCCCCACACAAGATATGGGGCCCGCAGAGCAACGACCTGGCGCTGCAGCTACGAAAGCGCGGCGTCTCGCAGATCGTCCTGGCTGGGATGGCCGCGAACCTTTGCGTGGAGTCCCACCTGCGTCATCTTCTGGAGGAGGGCTTCGAGGTTGCAGTCGTTCGCGATGCGACGGCCGCGCCGCGGCTCGCCATCGGCGACGCGTACCTTGCGGCTGTGACGAACTACAGCTTCCTCGCCCACGCGGTCTGGATGACCGAAGAGGCAGTCTCGCATATTCGCGGAGGCGCCTAACGCCGGTCGGGCCGAAGGTGGCCTGGAGGCGGGCGGCTTGGCGCTTTGCACAAGACCCTGACCGCTAGCTACCGGACGGGAACGGAAGCAGCCGGATCAGGCACTGGTCCGGGCCGAGATCGGCCGGGCGCTGGGCCAGCGCGCCGCCGCGGCGGCAGGCGGTCTCGGTGCGGAGCCAGAACAAGCCATGGGCTAAGGATCCCGGTGGTTAATTCGCGGCACGTCGGCCGATGTGTCCGGCTCGGGCCGTCTTGCGGGCCATGATGTTGCCCGCGGCCGCTGTTTCCCTGTCCTGTCCCCTGTCCCGGCCGCGGAATCGGGTA
>JBOHCK010000485.1:0-3662 GCA_050698755.1 Streptosporangiaceae bacterium
TCGCCCAGCTGAAGACCTGGCGGATTCTTTTCACCGATTATAGAAGGCCACTGAAGACATTCTTGTCCACGTTCCGGGCAGCCATCGGCCTGTATTTCTTTAAAGAGAGTTTTGCATAAGCCTCCATAACTAGATTGATTTGTGCTTATCGAAGACCCGTGGCGATGCTACAGGGATGAGGACGCTAACGGAATCAAGGGCGCATCAGGGCTGGCGGACCGGATGAGCGAGCCCGCGAAGCACTACGCCCACGCTGCGGGCCTGTCGACCCGCTGCGTGCACGCGGGGGACACGCGTGACGCTCACGGCGCGATTCACCTGCCGCTGTATAACCACGCTATCTTCGCCTTCGAGAGCACGCAGCAGCTTCTCGACGTCGTGGAGGGCCGAAGGGACGGTAATCTCTACACGCGCTACGGGCTGAACCCGACAATCCGGGCGGTCGAACGCAAGCTCGCCGATCTGGAGGGCGGTGAGGCCGCGCTCGCGTTCGGTTCCGGGATGGCGGCGGAGGCGGCCACGATCCTCGCGCACACGAAGGCCGGCGAGCACGTGGTGTGTCTGGGGGACGTCTACAGCGGGACCATCGCGCTGCTGGGCGAGAATCTGACCCGGGTCGGCATCGAATCCACGTTCCTGATCAACAGCGAGGCCGGGCGGCTGGCAGAGGTGGTCGGCGAGCGGACGCGGATCGTCTTCTTCGAGACGCCCACCAACCCGACCCTGGAAGTCTTCGACATCGCGGGGATCGCCGAGGTGGCCCGGCGCGCAGGGGCGCTGGTGGTCGCCGACAATACGTTCGCGACGCCGGTCAACCAAAGGCCGCTGGATCACGGCGCTGACATCGTCATCCATTCGGCGACCAAGTACCTCGGCGGGCACGACGACATCACTGGCGGGGCGGCGATCGGGCGAGCCGACCTGCTCGCGCCAGTGGCATTGTGGCGGAAGAACCTCGGACAGGTGATTGCCCCCGAGGTGGCCTACCTGCTCAGCCGTAGCATGCGAACCTTGGTCGTCCGAGTGCGGGCGCAGAACGCCAGCGCCGCGGCGATCGCCGGTTTCCTGGCGGGCCACCCGCGTATCGCTAGCGTCCACTACCCGGGCCGGGCCACCGGTTCGCAGGCCGAGATCGTCGCTCGCCAGATGCACGACGGCGGCGGCATCGTGAGCTTCGTCCTGGACGCAGATGCGGCGCAGACGGCTAAGGTGGTGGACCGGCTGCGCCTGATCAGCCTGGCGCCGAGCCTGGGCGGGGTCGAGAGCCTCGCCTGCCAGCCAGCCACGGTCACCCACCACGCCCTGACCCCCGAGGACCGGGCGCGGCGCGGGATCCTCGACGGCATGGTCCGGCTGTCGGTCGGGCTTGAGGACACAGCCGATCTGATCGAGGACCTCGATAATGCACTCGCCATCTAAGCCGCGTGATGGCGTTGGCCCTGAGCCTGGCGACGGGATGATCCGGTGGACCCGCGCGTCCTCGTGATCGAGCAGGTGGCGGTCGCGGGCATCGGCACCCTTGGCCCGTTGCTGCAGCAGGCGGGTATCACGCTGGAGATCTGCCAGGCACACGCTGACGAGCCGGTGCCGGGCGAGGTGGGCTGCGACGGCCTGGTCGTCCTCGGCGGGCCGATGGGTGCCTGCGATGATGACCAGGCCCCATGGCTGCCCGCGACCCGTGCCCTGCTGCGGCGGGCGGTCGGATCCGGCACCCCGGTCTTGGGCGTTTGCCTCGGCGCCCAGCTCCTCACCGTGGCCTGCGGCGGCCAGGTGGAACCGGGCGCGGCGGGCCCGGAGATTGGCGTGACGCCCGTCATGATCGACGCCCCGGACGATCCGCTGCTGCAGGGCCTGCCCCGCCCGGCCGCGTTCGTGCAGTGGCATCACGACGTGACGGTTCGTCTCCCGCCCGGGGCGGTAAGCCTGGCACATAGCGCGGCCTACCCTCATCAGGTGTACCGGATCGGAAACCGGGCCTGGGGGGTGGGATTCCATCCCGAGGCGACCCTCGACAGCCTGACCTCCTGGGCGGAGCTGACCGGCCTGCCCGGCGACCAGGCCGACGAGGTCATCCGCGACGCTCGTAACCAGCAGCGGCAGCTTACCGAGGCCGCGCGGATCATCGCCGCCAACTTCGCCGGCATCATCCACCAAGACCGGTCATGAACGCGCCTGGATCCCGGCTGAGCACCAGCGGACAGCGCGCTCGGTGGGAGCGCGCCTACGCCGCAACCCCGGCCCGGTATGGCCCGCGCCCCAGCCGACCCGGGCGTTACGCCGCCGGGCTGTTCCGCCACAACGGGGTGCGCCAGATTCTCGAGCTTGGAGCCGGCCACGGCCGCGACACCCTGACGTTTCTGGACGCCGGGTTCACCGTGCACGCGCTGGACTTCGCCGCCCCGGCCATAACGGAACTGCGTGACGCCGCCATGGCCGCCGGAACTGCCGGGCGGCTTTCCGCAGCCACCCATGACGTCCGCGAGCGGCTGCCACTGCCCGATGCCAGCACCGACGCCGTCTACTCCCACCTGCTCATGTCCATGGCCCTGTCGACCGCCGAACTGACCGCTTTGGCCGGTGAGATCCGCCGCGTGCTGCGCCCCGGCGGCTGGCACGTCTACACCGCGCGCAACATCCACGACCCCGACTACGCCAGCGGCACCGCACACGGGGACGGCCTGTTCGATGACGGCACGTTCATCGTGCACTTCTTCGACCACGCCCTGGTCGAACGGCTCGCCGCCGGGATGCGCCTGCTCGACATCACCGAACTCGACGAAGGAGAGCTGCCGCGGCGGCTGTGGCAGCTCACCCTGCGCAAGACGTGATGCGCACGTCATGGGGAACACCCATCCGGAATGCGCCGCGGGTGGCGGTGAGCATCCAGGCAGTTGGCTCGCTCAGCGGCACCGATAAGGGTCATTGGTGTCAAGAGGGCGTGGGACATTAACCCGGTGGCTTTGTTGCCTCCAGAGCGTCGACTTCAATCCGAAGCCCGTCGCGCGCCACGACGCGGGCACGGTGCAGGCCGATGGGGTTCGGCCGATTGGGCGAACAGGTGCTGAACACCCCGGTAAGCGGCTGGCTCATGTCGTCCTCGGGATGCGTGCTCAGCTCGTCGCGGGGCGAGAGGTGGAGCCAGGTGAGCACCACGATCTCGTCGCCCGGCCGCAGGTCCTTGGCACCCTCCGCGACCTGCTCATCGAAGCGGATCCACGCCCGAGGCGCGCCTTCGCGCTGGTTCGGCGCATCGCCGAGGACCCGCAGGGCCGACTGCACCCACCCGATCGGCACCAGGCCGTAGCTCGTCTGCACCAGAACAGTGTGCTCGCCGGCCGCGGGCACGGCCCACAGGGCCGCCCAGATCGATCATCTGCACTCGCCCGTGCCGGGTGGCGGGCTCGCCGAAGCCGAGCAGATCGGCGGGACTGCGGGCTATCTCAAAGCGGATGATCGCGGCGTTACCTCATGACGGCTGCCAGGATCTGGCGGTTGTCCGTACATCTTCTCGCCGCGCGGTACTGACAGCGGCGAAGGTGGGACGGCAAGCCCAGATCGATCCGGTGATGCCGCCCGGGCAGGCGGCAAACCTGTGGCTGCCGGCCGTGGCGGTTGCGACAATCGGCTGGTGCGGAGAGGTGATATCACCGCCGGGCTGGTGT
>JBOHCK010000486.1:0-3659 GCA_050698755.1 Streptosporangiaceae bacterium
TATCAGTTACGTGGAATCACGCCCGCGTGTCGGCGCGCGTGTGCTGAGTCTCGCGCGATAGCGTCCCGGGTGAGCTAGATGAGACGGGAGGGACGCGGGTGGTGCCGGAAGAGAAGTGGCCTGTGCTGGGCAGGCACGCGCGTGCGGCGGAATGGCTGCGGATCTGGGCTGATCTGGGGCGGGCGCCGCGCACGATCGACGCGTATGCTCGTGGGCTTGCTGAGTACCTGGAGGCCTGCGAGCGGGAGGGCGCCGATCCGGCCACGGCGAACCGGGCGCATGTCGCCGTGTTCGTCCGTGAGCTCACCGGCAGGCCCAGCCGCCGCGGCGTCAATGTGGTGTCGATCGATTCCGGTGCGGGGCTGTCGAACGCCACGATCCAGCAGCGGCTCGTCCCGGTCCGGCTGTTTTACGACTACCTGATCGAGGAGGGGCTGCGGGAGTCGAACCCGGTCGGGCGGGGCAAGTACACGCCCGGCCGCCGGTTCGGGGGCCATGAGCGGGGACTGGTCCCGCGGCTGGTCAAGCTGCCGTGGATCCCCGACGAGCAGCAGTGGCTGCAGGTTCTGCGGGCCGCGGCGGGCGAGCCCATCCGCAACCGGGTGATGCTCGCGCTGGCCTACGACGCCGCGCTGCGGCGCGGGGAGCTGTGCCTGCTGGGCACCGAGGACGTTGATCCCGGCCGGCGCACGCTGCGGATCAAGGCGGAGACCACCAAGAACCGGCTGGAACGGGTGGTCCCGTACTCCGCGGCGACGGGGGTGCTGCTGTCGGCCTACCTTGCTCACCGTGCCGGGATCAGCCGCGCGCGCGGCCCGCTGTTCCTGTCGGAGTCGCGCCGCAACTACGGCCAGCCGCTGACCTTGTGGACCTGGTCCAAGGTCGTGCGGCGGATCGCCGTCGATGCCGGGGTGCCCCGGTTCTCCACGCATACCACCAGGCACCTGTGCCTGACTGACCTTGCCCGGATGGGCTGGGAGCTGCACGTCATCTCGGCGTTCGCCGGGCACCGGTCGAGCGAGTCGACGCTCCGCTATATCCACCTATCCGGCAGGGACCTTGCGGACAAGCTCAGCCGCTCGATGGACCACATCCACGCCTGGCGGGTCGAGGCGCTGACCCGCATGGACATCGCGGCGGCTCGGGCAGGCGGATGACCACGCCGGCCGCCGGAACGGCCGGCGAGGGTGCCGGTTCATGGTACTGGCCGGCCGTCCCCGGCCAGTACGACCGCCGGGAGATGTCCGGTCCCGAGCGGGCTGCCCTGCGCGAACTGGGCATGGACCTGCTGCGCCGCCATGGCCATCGGGACGACGCGCAGCTCTGGCAGCCAGTCCAGCGGCTGCTCCAGCCGCTCGAGGACGCGCGGGCCGCGCTGTCGTGGTGGCCGTCCGCCCTGCGCCAGCACGAGCGGGCCGCCACCGACGCAATCGGCCTGGTGCTCGCCCGCGGCGGGCAGCTCGGCATTGGGTACTGGCAGTGGACCGGTGCCGAGTGGGCAGCCCTGATCGGCACGAGCAGCGCTGAGTTCCTCCAGCCGTGGCCCGTCCCTCTGGACAGCGGGGTCCGCCCCTACGTCCTGGCCTGCGCTTACCTCGCCGGCGGATTCACCTCCCTGCACCAGGTCGGGCGGTTCCACCGGTCCGCCCTCGCCCGGCGCGTGTTCGGCCGCGATGCCGTCGAGGACGCGGTCGGCCAGGTGAGCAAGGTTCTGGCCTCGTGGGGTTATCACGGCACCGAGGCCCAGTGGGCAGCCGTCGTCTGCCAGTTGCTGCTGATCAACCGCAGCCCGTTCCTGCACGACCTGACCAGCGATTTCCTGCTGGAAGTCCGCGCCGGCGGGCTCGCCGGGCCACGGCTCGACGGGACCGTCCACGGCATCTGCCGGGCGCTCGCCGAGCTCGGCTATGTCACGCCGCCTGCGGCGCCTGCGTTCGCTCAGGGTCTCGCCCCGATCAGCGGCGCCCCGGCGGACTGGACTGAGCTGGTCGAACGCTGGCACGCCACCTCGGCCCTGACCCCGAAAGTCCGCGCGACCATCCGCACCGTGCTGGCCAAGGCAGGCCGGTGGATGGCCGCCGGGCAGCCGGATATTCGCAGCCCGGCGGACTGGACCCGGCAGACCTGCGCGTCCTGGGTCGCGGCGGTCGACCGGATGAGCGTCGGCGACTACGTGCAGCGCACTGTCACCACCGGCAGCGCGGCCGGGGAGCCGCTGAAGCCCAAGACCAAGGCCAGCTACCTGCGGATGACCCGCGGCTTCTTCCGCGACCTGCAGGAATGGGAATGGATCGCCCGCCGCTTCGACCCGGGCACCGCCCTGGCCACCCCGCGCTCGGTCAAGGCGCTCACCGGCCCGGACCCGCGCGTGATCGCCGACGACATCTGGGCCAAGCTGCTGTGGGCCGGGCTGAACCTCAAACCGGAGGACCTGCCCTCGCCCGGAGGACAGTCCTACCCGCTCGAGCTGATCCGCGCGATCACGCTGACCTGGCTGTTCAGCGGCCAGCGCAGCGATGAGATCGCCCGCCTCCGCGTCGGCTGCATCCGCTGGCAGCATGACGGCGCCGCCATCCGCGGCGACGACCCCCGCGTGCTCGCCCGCGACGCAGTCTGCCTGCTCGACGTCCCGGTCCACAAGACCGGCAGCTCGTTCACCAAGCCCGTCGACCCGCTCATGGGCGAGGCGATCGAGGCCTGGCAGAAGGTCCGGCCTGCCCAGCCGCGGATGACCGACCGCAAGACCGCCGAGCGGGCCGACTTCCTGTTCGCCTTCCGCGCCCGCCGCGTCGCCAAGCACTACATCAACAACGCGATCATCCCGATGCTCTGCCGGAAGGCAGGCGTGCCCGCAGCCGATATCCGCGGCCGCATCACCAGCCACAGGGCCCGGTCCACGATCGCGTCGCAGCTCTACAACGCCAAGGAGCCCATGACGCTGTTCGAGCTCCAGGCCTGGCTCGGGCACGCCTCCCCGGAGACCACCCAGCACTACGCGAAGATCACGCCGAACACGCTGACCCGCGCCTACCAGGACGCCGGCTACTTCGAGCGCAACGTCCGCACGATCGAGGTCCTCATCGACCGGGACGCCGTCACCGCCGGGCAAGCCGCCGCGGGCGAGCCGTGGCAGCACTACGACCTCGGCCACGGACTGTGCTCCTACACCTTCTTCGAGCAGTGCCAGCACCGCATGGCCTGCGCCAAGTGCGACTTCTACCTCCCGAAAAGCTCATCCCGGGCACAGCTCCTGGAGGCCAAGGCCAACCTGCAGCGAATGCTCGTCGCGATCCCGCTCACCGACGACGAACGCGCCGCCGTCGATGACGGCCAGACCGCGCTCGGCAAGCTGCTCAGCCGCCTGGCCGACACCCCGACGCCCGCAGGCCCCACGCCCCGGCAGCTCGCCACCGGCCCTGCCCCGGAACTGCCGCTCCTGCAGATCCTTCCCGGGCCGCCGGACTGACCGCAATCGCCGAACGACCAGAAGAAACATCCGGGGCCGCTTGACACAACTTCATATTCCACATAACGCCGGAGAAAATCGCGTTCCACATGCGGACCCCGGCCTGGTGCCGCAGGCAGGCCGCCGCGATCGGCCCGGCCTGCGAGCAGGTCACCGGCGAGCTGCTGGCCGGCAATGCGCTCTACCGGCTGCG
>JBOHCK010000487.1:0-3649 GCA_050698755.1 Streptosporangiaceae bacterium
CTCGACTTCATCGACGTCCCGGACCGCAGGCTGACCCAGGCCGCGGCCGAACTGGTCGAACAGGAGACGGCGGACCCCGGCACGCACGTGACCGTGGTACTGCCGCGGCGAAGTTACTCCGCGCTGCTCGGCCGGCTGCTGCACGACAGGACCGCGGACAAGATAGCCGCGGTAGTGAGCCGGATTCCGCGATCGGCGGCCACCATCGTGCCCTACGACGTGGAGAGCCGGGTCCGGGTGCTTCAGGCGCGCCAGGCGGCGAAGATCGCGGCCTCCAGCGAGGCCGAAGTCGCGGTGAAGCACGGCCCGGCCGCCGGAGCCCGGCCTGCCGAAGCCCAGCCGTCAGTGGTGAAGAACGGAAAAGGCTCGCCGCAGGCGGCCAAGGACGGCGACGGATCATCCCCGGCGCCCGGCGCCACGCCGATCGGATCGCTGACCGCACCTGGCCGGGCCATCGTCGAGGGCCGCGTCATCGTGGTGGAGATCCGGCCGGTGGAAAGGAACTCCGTGCTGGCGTGCGAGATCAACGACGGGACCGGGGTGCTCACCGCGTTGTTCTACGGCCGGTCGCACATCCCGGGTATCGTATGCGGCGCCCGGGTCCGCTTCCGCGGCGCGGTAGGAATCAAGAACGGCCAGCCGGTCATGACCAACCCCGCGTACGAACTGCTCTTCCCGGCGGTCTGATCTGCACCTACTCGCCGTCCCGGCCAGGCTTGCCGGTTGCTCCCGGAACGACAAGCTCATAAGCCGGGTTGATCATGACCGGGGCGCCGTTCTTGATGCCGACGGCTCCGTTGAACCTGACCCGGGCGCCGCACATCAGGCCCGGGATGCGGGAGCGGCCGTAGAACAGCGCGGTGAGGTCACCGGTGGAATCGGAGATCTCGCAGGCCAGCACGGAGTTGTGCTCGACCGAGCGGATCTCGACCGTGCGGACGCGGCCCTCGACGGTGGTCCGGCGCGGCTCGCGAATGGAGCCGATCGGCGTGACCCCGGCCGGCGGTATGGGCCGGTCGTACCCGCCGGCACCGGGGAGCGGCTCGGCCTGCCCGTCCCCGACCGCGGTGGACGCGACTTCGGAGGGAAAATCCGCCCGCTCGGCCGCCACCGCGTCGGCGGGCGGGCCGGGCACCGGCGTCAGGGCGACCGGCGCCCTCATTTCCCGCTCGGCCTGGCGTTCCTGCAGGACGCGGATCCGATTCTGGACGTCGAACGGGACGATGGTGGCGGCGGCGTTGGGTACCCGGCTCACCACGCCGGCGATCTTGTCCGCCGTACGGTCGTGCAGGAACCTGCCGAGCAGCGGCGAGAAGCTGCGCCTGGGCAGGATCGCGGTCACCTGCGTCCCCGGTTGTTCCGCCTCGCGGCTGACCAGCTCGGCGGCGCACCGGGTCAGCCTCCGGTCCGGGCAGTCCACGAAATCCAGTGACACGCTACGATCGGGCAGCCAGGCGGCCCGCAGCCGCTCCGCCTGCTCGCTGTCGATG
Organism: Streptosporangiaceae bacterium; assembly: GCA_050698755.1. Classification (GTDB taxonomy): domain Bacteria; phylum Actinomycetota; class Actinomycetes; order Streptosporangiales; family Streptosporangiaceae; genus Palsa-504. Next base: position 1,491 of record JBOHCK010000487.1, read on the forward strand.
ACGAAGTGCACGGCGCGCACCGTCGTGGGCCGCAGGCTCTTCGCGTACCGCAGCGCGGCGATCGTGGACAGGTCGAAGTCATCCACGAAGACGATGACCACCCGGCGGGTATAGTTCGGCTGGCTCTGCGGCACGCCGGACGCCCTGCGCTCCCCGATTGTCTCCAGGACCCTGGCCTCGGCGCGGTACTCCCTGTTGAGCCGGATCAGCACGAACACCAGCAGGGGCCCGACGATGACGACCAGCCAGGCGCCCTCCTTGAACTTGACGATCGCGAAGATGAACACGACCAGCACCGTGTATACGCCGCCGATCGTGTTGATGATCAGGCGGCGGCGCCAGCCGGGTTCCCTGGTCCGCAGGTGGTACCTGGCCATACCGAAGCCCGCCATGGAGAACCCGGTGAACACGCCGATCGCGTAGAACGGGACCAGGCCGTCGACGTTGAAGCCGACCACCAGTCCCAGGGTGAGCGACACGATGGTCAGGATGATGATCCCGTTGGAGAACACCAGCCGGTGCCCGCGCTTGGTCAGCCACCTGGGCAGGAACGAGTCCTCGGCGACGAAGCTGGCCAGGAACGGGAACCCGCTGAAGCTGGTGTTCCCCCCCGTGAACAGGATCGCCGCGGTGGCGGCGATGACTACCCAGTACAAGACGTGACCGGTGCTCCCGAAGACGACGTCGGCCTCCTGCGCCAGCACCGTGGGGTAGCCGCTGGTGTACGGAACCGCATGGGTGACGTGGGACAGCCAGGAGATGCCGCCGATCAGGAAGATGACGATGGATCCCTGGGTCACCAGCAGCTGGCGGGCGTTACGCCCCTCGGGCGGGCGCAGCGCGCTGACCGCGTTGGAGACGGCCTCGATGCCGGTGAGCGAGGAGCCGCCGTTGGCGTACGCCTTCAGCAGCATGTAGATCATCGCGAAGCTGACCAGTCCCTGGGTGCTGTGACCGAACGCGAAGGTAGGCCCGGCGTAATGCGGCACATGATGGAGGTCGCCCATAGCCTCCCGGAGCAGGCCGACGATGATCATCAGCCCGACCGCCCCGGAGAACAGGTAGGTCGGCAGGGCGAACGTCTTGCCCGCCTCCCGGATCCCGCGCAGGTTCCCGTAGCACATGATCAGGATGAACAGGACCGAAAGCACGTCGAGGATGTTCGGCCCGAACGGAGACGGCAGCCTGCCCAGCGAAGGGAACGCCGACACGATCACCGCGGCGGCCGCCGCCACCTGCACCGCCACCGTGACCACGTAGTCGATCAATAGCGCCACGGCCGCGATCTGGGCGATCCGCGGTCCGAAGTTCTCCCTGGCTACCACGTAGGAGCCGCCGGCCCGGGTATAGACCGACACGACCTCCCGGTAGGACAGCACCACGATGACGATGCCGAACAGGATGACCAGGGTCATCGGCACGATGAGCTGGAAGGCGGCCAGGCCCACCGCGGGCAGCAGCACGATGAGCATCTCCTCGGTGCCGTAGGCCGCCGACGAGATGCCGTCGCAGGACAGCACGCCGAGCCCGAGAGGTCGGGACAGGCGTTCCGTGCGGAGCTGTTCGGTGACCATCGGCGGGCCGAGCATGCGGCGCTTCGCCGTGTACCAGAAGGTCTCCGGGATCTCGCTGCCCTGGCCGCCAGAAAGCAGGCCGGCCGCCTTGCGCACCGCCACTAGGCTTCTTGCTCCGTCCTGGCCGCTCGGATGTTCATCACGTGATCCGACGCTAATTCGCCACCCCGGCGCGCCGCCGTATGCGGACCGTCAATGTTCATGACCTGGGCGTTAAGGATCCGTCAAGGGCGCTGATACTGCCTGGTCCTGGGGCTGAAATAGCAAGAGATGATGACACTCGGCTACAAACAGCGCGGCATACCGGCGCCCTTCGCGCTGCCGGCGGGCTTCGCCGCGTTCCTGACCGTCGGGACGGTGGCCGCCGCGCTGCACGGACGGCTGGACGCGGCCGGGGTACTGATCGCCGCCGCGGTGGTGGCGGGAGCGACGTCCTTCGCGGCCGAGCCGGTCGCGTCGGTCCTCGTGGCCGGCATCGGCTGGCTCACCGTGGTGGGCTTCTCCTGCCCGCCCTACGCGCAGCTGCGGCCGATGGGCGCGGCCGCCGGGCACGCCGCCATCGTGATCGGCGTGACGTCGCTGGCG
>JBOHCK010000488.1:0-3639 GCA_050698755.1 Streptosporangiaceae bacterium
CAGCACAACAGCACAACAGCACCGCGGGCCCGGTAGCCCGCACCAGGTGAGGTAACACCACAGGGCGTGCCCCGGCCGGGCTGACGGGAGCCAGGCCGGGGGCACGCCCCAGGACCGCACCGAAGGGGAGCCAGGCACGACCAAAAGAACTAAGGAAGGTGACGCCTTAGGGGGGCAGAAATGATGGCGCCAGGTCACCCGGCGGATGTCGCGCCACTGGATACTCCGGCAACTCGGGCGAGGAGCGTATTCGGACCGGGTACCGACGCTCGTTCGGGATAATTGGGCACCGGGTTCAGGCGAGTTCAGCCTGAGGGACCTCCGCCACGCGGGTGGCGGATCCTAGCCAGGCTCGCATAAGGTGCGGGCCCCTGCCGTCAGCCCTCGAGCCCGGCCAGGGCACCCAGGTTGCCGCGCGTGCCGCCGGACAGTCTGGTCTCGTCCACGAAGGCGCCGTCCCGCATCGAGACCAGCCGGTCGGCGGTGGCGGCGACGCGCGAATCGTGCGTGACGATGACCAGCGTCTGGCCGCCCGCGCGCAGGCTATCGAACAGCCGCAGCACCTCCAGGGTGGCGGCGCTGTCGAGGTTGCCCGTGGGTTCGTCGGCGAGGACCACGAGCGGGTCGTTGCTGAGCGCCCGCGCGATCGCCACCCGCTGGCGCTGGCCCCCGGACAACGCAGCGGGCAGGAAGGTGGCGCGGTCGGCGAGCCCGACCCGGTCCAGCAGTTCTGCCGCCCGCTGCCGCGCCGCGCGAGGCGGGCACCCGGCGAGCAGCGCGGGCAGTTCGACATTCTCCCGCGCGGTGAGCTCGTCCACCAGGTGGAAGGCCTGGAACACGAAGCCGATCGCGGTGCGCCGCAGCCGGGCCAGCGCGCGTTCCCCCATCCGGTCGACCCTGCTCCCGGCCAGCTCCAGTTCGCCGCCCGAGGGCCGTTCCAGGGCACCGAGCAGGTACAGCAGCGTCGACTTCCCGCACCCGCTCGGGCCCATCACGGCGACCGTCTCCGCCGCCCGAACCTCGAAGTCGACCTCGTCCACCGCCCGGACCAGGCTGTCCCCCTTGCCGAACCACTTGCTCAGCCCGCGGCTCACCAGCACCGGATTGCGTCCAGTCCCGGCTGCAGGTGGCCTGTCAGCTGCCTGACTCACGACTCACTCCTCAGCGCTTCTCGATCCTGTTCACCGTCCGGGCGCCCCAGTGCTGTTCGCACGCCTCGAGCCAGCGCAGATCGGCCTGGAGCCGCAAGGCCACGCCCTCGAGCAGCAGCCCGGCGGCCGATCCAGTGGGTTCGGCCAGCGCGGCGCGCTGCGTGTCGCGCAGCAGGCGCAACAGCTCGCGCCGCTGCGCGTCCACGATCGCGAGCGGGTCGGCCAGCCTTCCGGCGGCCGCGGCGGCGAGCTTGAGGTGGAACTCCGCGGGGGCGGGCCCGGGCCAGCCCACCTCCGCGAGCCACCCCGCGACCCGCTGCTGCCCCGCCGGGGTCAGCTCGTAGACCTTGCGATCTGGCCGGTCGGGCAGCCCTGGCTCCCGTTCCGAGGCCACGAGGCCCGCCTTCTCCAGCCGGCCGAGGGTCACGTAGATCTGCCCGGCGTTCATGGCCTCCCCGATGGGCCCAAGCGCCTCCCGCAGCCTCGCGCGCAGCTCGTAGCCGTGCGACGGTTCCTTCGCCAGCATGGCCAGCACGACTTCCTGCACACGCCCTCCCCTTGCCTAACGGTTAGCTATTAATAGATATCCGTTATCCTAGGGCACTGTCAACTGGATCTCGGAAAGGAGTCTGTCCGCGATCGCCGCCGCCGCCGGCGAACGATGACGTGCTCGCGCTGGCCGGGACCACTGCCGTGCCGAGTTGAACCAAACGCCGGCCCGGCGCGTTGAGGGAAAAGGAGCGAACTGATGATCCACTGGCGCCTTTCCCGTGCCGTCACCGTAGCGGCGGCCGCGGTGGCCGTCGGTTTGGCCGCGGCCCCGGCCACGGCGGCCGCATCCGGTACCTTCATCGCGGCCGGCAGCATGCATGCCGCACACACCCAGGGCAAGGCCACGCTCCTGCCCGACGGCCAGGTACTGATAACCGGGGCTGACTCCGGAGGCGGTTCACCGCTGCCCCGCCCGGAGCTCTACAACCCGCCGACCGGCACCTGGGCGGTGACCGCTCAGATGAACACGCCCCGGACCGATGCCACGGCCACGCTGTTGCCCGACGGCCAGGTGCTGGTCGCGGGCGGCACGTCGGCGGCCGGCGCTTTCGCTATATCCAGTGCTGAGCTGTACAACCCGGCGACCGGCGCCTGGGCGGTCACCGGCAACATGCATCAGGGCCGCTCAGGCATCAATGGTGCGGGAGCCTCGGCGACCCTGCTCCCCGACGGCGAGGTGCTCATTGCCGGCGGCGAGGACGCGAACTTCAACCCGCTGGCCAGCGCCGAGCTGTACGACCCGGCGACCGGGGAGTTCTCCCCGACCGGCAGCATGACCACCGCCCTCTCGGACCCGAGCGCCACCTTGCTGAACGACGGCCAGGTACTGATGGCGGAGGGCGGCGTTGCGGACCTGTACCACCCGGCCACCGGAAAGTTCACCGCGACCGGGACCATGATCAGCGTGCACGCGGATCCCGTGGGGACCTTGCTGCCTGACGGCGACGTGCTGGTCACCGGGAAGGGGCAATTCTTCGCCGAGCTATACAACCCGGCGACCGGCCGGTGGTCCAACGCCAGCACCGGGCTCGGCACCTGTGAGGGGATCGCCGAGTGCCGGATGTTCAGCACCGCCACGCTGCTGCCGACCGGCAACGTCCTGGTCGCCGGAGGGCTCGTCGGCCTGGACCAGAACCCGCAAACGACCCCGGGCGCCATGCTCTACCACCCCGGCACCAACACCTGGACCAGCACCGGCAGCATGACCACGGGACGCGAAAACCAGACCGCCACCCTGCTTCCTGACGGGCAGGTCCTCATGGCCGGCGGGACGCTCTTCGACCACCCGAGCACCACGCGCCCTGGTGTCCTCCAAGTCCTCTCCAGCGCCGAGCTCTACACCCCGTAGACCCGGCGCCACCCGGATCAGGCACGCCGGGCGGAATGAAAGACCGCCCGGCTCGGCTGTCCCGTGGCATGGGTATCGAACTGGGCAGGATCGGGATCTGGCGGCACGCCACGGGGCTCAGCCCCGAGCTGGCGGCTGAGGTAGAGGCTCTAGGCTACGGGGCCATCTGGATCGGAGGCTCTCCTGACGGGGACCTGCGGATCGCCGAGCAGTTGCTCGACGCCACGGACCACATCACGGTCGCCACCGGGATCGTCAACGTATGGAAGGACGACGCCGCGACCGTCGGCGCGTCCTACCACCGGATCGCGGCCAGGCACCCGGGCCGTTTCCTGCTCGGCCTGGGCATCGGGCATCCCGAGGCTACCCAGCAGTACCGGCAGCCCTACGCCACGCTGGTCAGCTACCTCGACGAGCTGGACGATCTCGGGGTCCCGGCCGAGGCCAGGGTACTGGCGGCCCTAGTGAGCTGGTCGTGAGATTCTGTCGCAGTAGCGGCAGATCGCGTCGATGATCTGGTCGGGGGTCTTGGTCCACTTGAAGGGGCGGGCGGAGTCGTTCCAGAGCTTGATCCATTCCTGGAGCGCG
>JBOHCK010000489.1:0-3622 GCA_050698755.1 Streptosporangiaceae bacterium
CCGCCGGGCGGTCGGATCTCCCGCAGCCGAGCTGATCGTAGAAGATGACCGGCCGCCTCGTCGCGAGGCCTTCCAGCGGTTCCAGGTAGTCGTGCGGCATGCCCGGGCCGCCGTGCAGGCAGAGCAGCGGAGTACCCGGCTGGTCCGCTCCCGCGATCCGGTACCAGACCCGCCCGCCTGGGACCTCGACGTAGCCCTCCGCGGTGCCCGGGCCGCCCACGGCCGCCTACACCTCAGACGACAGCGAGATCGAGGTCAGCTGGCGGCGCCTGCTCCACCACAGCGCCCAGAAGATCCCGATCACCGCCCAGGCCAGCGAGAACCAGACGATGCTGCTCCCGCTCTTGAACGGCAGCGAGATCTCGCTGACGAAGAAGCCCTTGTACAGGATGTACCCGTCGATCACGATCCCGGCCACGGGGATGAACCCGTTCAGGAACCAGTTGAACTGCTCCCGGCGGAACCGCCAGTGGTACACGATGTTGGCCAGGTTCACGAAGATGTAGAGGACGAGGACGAAGAAGACGAAGATCTCGCCCAGGTAGCCGTAGGCGCTGGCCGGGCCGCCCTGCCACAGGCTGACCACGAACAGGAGCACCAGCGCCACGAGCAGGGTGGCCGCCTCGGCCCGCCAGGGGGTCTGGAATTTGGCGTGCAGGCCTGTGAAGTACTTATTCAGGAACCCTTCCCGGGAGACCGCGTAGGTGATCCGGCCGGCCGCGTACAGCGATGCGCCGAAGCTCGCGAGCGCGGCGGTGAACCCGGTGATCGGCACCAGCACCGCCCAGCCTCCGATGTAGGACCGCGAGATCGGCAGGACCGGAGTGATCTGACCGGAGCTCACGTAATTCGCGACGGTGTGCACCGGAACCGCGATGGCGAATCCGTAGGACGTCAGGGTCCAGAACGCTCCCGCGATCAGCGTGATGAGGATCGTGGCGAGCGGGATGAGCCGGCGCGGGGTGTGCGACTCCTCGGCGACCGGGGCCACGCTGTCCACCCCGGCGATCGACAAGAACGCGAAGATCCCGGCCAGGCTCAGCCCCGAGAATCCGGCCGTCGCCGCGCGGGGGTCGAACGGCTTACCGCTGAAATGGCCAAGCGCCCCGCCCTTGATCACGATCACGATCGCCACCGCGGCGATGAACGTGCCCTCCAAGACCATGAGGATCCCGATTACCAGGGAGGACAGCTTGATGTTGTTGTGGTTCAGGTACCCGATGATGAGGATCGAGGCGACCCCTCCGCCGATCCCGGTCCACGTCGTCGCTGACAGGTTGAAATACGACAGCAGCGCGTTGAAGAACGTGCCGAAGGCCACCGGGTACAGCGCCGACACGACGACGTAGGTCGTGATCATGATCCAGCCGAGCCACAGCCCTACTCCCGGGTACGTCGACTCCCACAGCCACGTGTAACCGGAGCCGGCCGAGGGCCTGCGGTTATTGAGCAGCGCATAGCTGATGGCCGTGGGCAGCACGGCAATCGTGATGAGAATGAACAGGAAAGGCATCACGGGACCGCCCGAGTCGGTCTCCATGAAGCCCATGTTCAGGTAGATGACCGGGGCCAGCGAGAAATAGGCCAGTCCGATAAAAGCCAGGCGGGGGAGATTCAGGCTGTTCCGCCGGAGGCCCTTGCCGGCCGGCGTCGTCGCGGTCGCTTGCTGGTCGTCCACGCGTACTCCCATCCTCTCTACGCCATGGTCGGCTGCCATGACGGCCGGATCGTGCAGTTAGTAATCGCCGTCGAAGACGGCTTGCGGCCCGCCGTCGAAGACGGCCTGCGGCCCGCCGTCGAAGACGGCCTGTGGCACCGTCATCGCCACGTTCCAGACTCCGGCGTCGACCACTTCCACGATGCGGAGGTCGCCGGTCAGGCTGCACAGCAGATAAGCGTCATCGGCGGTCAGGCCGCAGGCATCGGTCAGCCATTCGATCATCGCCCGCACCGCGATCCTGGACCCGTCCATCAGGTCCGGTGATATCCCCATCGTCGCCTGATAACCGCCCGCCCTGATGGCCTGGCTCCCGGCCGGGACCCGGAACCGGGGGGCGCTGATCGCGCGCTTGTGCAGCGTGAACCGCATGCTGCCGGACAACGGCGCCTCCAGGGCGGTGACGGAAACCTCCCCGTCACCCTGCGCCGCGTGCGGGTCCCCGCACGAAAACATCGCGCCCGGCACGTGTACCGGTATCCACACCGTCGATCCCGACGTCAGGTGCCGGTTATCGATGTTCCCGCCACCCCGGTGCGGCGGGAACGGCACGTTCTTCCGCGGTTCCCCCGGATGGGTCCCGATCGTCCCGCAGAACGGCGCCAGCGGTATCCGGATGCCCGGCGTGAATTCCGCGACCGAATCCTTGAGCGCAAAAGTGCGCACGTACCCGTACGGGAAGTCGTCAGGAAGCAACCCGAACCCGGGCAGGAATGCGGCCCACCCCCATTCGCCGTGGCGCAGATCCAGCACGTCGACCTGCAGCGTGTCGCCAGGCTCGGCCCCGTCGATCCATATCGGCCCGGACAGGTTATAGATGGTGTCGAAGTCAAAGCGAGTGTCCTCGTAGCTGGCACCCGGCCAGACCTGCCCTTCCCCGGCGACCTTGATATCGAAGTGAACCGTGTCACCCGAACCGATCGCCAGCAGCGGCTCAAGGTCCAGATCCCACTGGTGATGAACGACGGACGGGTCGATGACGTGCTCTCGTGCCATGCCAGCCCCTTCCGCGTCGCCGGTAGCGTTCTCGCATCCCACCAGCCGCCTGAGGTCGCTATAGCCTCACAAACAAGCATCGCACACCGCCACAAAATGGACTATGGCCCGCGCTGGCCAGTTCCGCCCGGGGTGACGAGGCCGGTTTCGTAGGCGAGCACGACAGCCTGGGCGCGGTCGCGGAGGTTCAGCTTGGCCAGGATGCGGCCGATATGGGTCTTGGTGGTCTGCTCGGCGATGAACAGGGTGCCGCTGATCTCGGCGTTGGACAGGCCGCGGGCGATCAGCTGCAGCACTTCGGACTCGCGCTGGGTCAGCGCGCCCAAAGTGGCGGTCGGGAACGGCGGGTCCGGGCGTGGCTGGCGGGCGAAGTCGGCGATGAGCCTGCGGGTCACCGAGGGGGCGAGCAGGGCGTCGCCGGCAGCTATCACGCGGACCGCGTGGATCAGTTCGGCCGAGGTGGCGTCCTTGAGCAGGAAGCCGCTGGCGCCGGCCCGCAGCGCCTGATACACGTAATCGTCGAGGTCGAACGTGGTGAGCATGAGCACGCGCGGCCGGTCCGGGCTGGCTGAGGCGCGGAGAATCTCGCGGGTGGCCTGCAGCCCGTCCATGACCGGCATCCGTACGTCCATCAGGATGACGTCGGGCTCCAGATGCCGAGCCTGGCGGACCGCGTCAGCCCCGTCCGCGGCCTGCCCGACCACGAGCAAGTCCGGCTGAGCGCCAAGTACCGCGGCGAAGCCCTCCCGGACCATCGCCTGGTCGTCGGCAATCAAGCACCGCGTGAGCCCGCCGTCGGCCGACGCCACCTCCTGGCCCCGCGCCTCCTGGCCCCGCGCCTCCTGGCCCCGCGCCTCCTGGCCCCGCGCCTCCTGGCCCCGCGCCTCCTGGCCCCGCGCCTCCTGGCCC
>JBOHCK010000490.1:0-3611 GCA_050698755.1 Streptosporangiaceae bacterium
CGCGGATCTTCCAGCTTCTCGGAGCCGCCGACCGCCCGCACGTCGGCGAGGACCAGATGAACCAGATCGCCGCCGCCATCGCCGCGCAACTCGGCTGAGGGCTGAGTGGGCGGCAATGCGCTGTACGGGCTCGCCGTATCATCCAGCGCAAAAACAACGATTAGCATCACGGCCAGGTACCGGCAGGCTGGATTGCCGGGTTTGGCTGCGCGAGGGCGTCCGGACCCGTTATTAGGTGTTCTCCGTCGGGGTTTGATCTTCGGGGGAGGGTGCGCCGGTGGCGACCAGGGACGTGTTCTCAGAGGATGAGCTGGCGCAGCTGCGCGGGTTTCCCGAGCCTGCCCGCGCTGAGCTGATCAGGTACTTCACCCTCGCGCCCGCTGATGAGCTGTTCGTCCGGAAGTTCCGGGGCAGGGAGAACGTGATGGGCACGGCGGTGCAGCTGTGCACGCTGCCGTGGCTGGGATACGTCCCGGACGACGTAAAGGCCGCCCCGGCCGCCGCGGTGGCGCGGCTGTCGGAGAAGCTGGGGATCCCGGTCGGCGAATTGCGCCGCTACGGTGCCCGCGAGCAGACCCGGACCGATCACCTGCGTGATGTCGCCGCCCATCTCGGCTGGCGGCAGGTTGACGGGCCGCGCTGGAGGGACCTGGAGGAGTTCCTGTTCGCGCGGGCGATGGAGCATGACTCGCCGAAGCTGCTGTTCCGGCAGGCGTGCGAGTACCTGTCATCGTCCCGCCTTGTCCGCCCGGGCGTGGTGAAGGTCCTGGAGCGTGTCGCGACCGCGCGGGACCGGGCGCGGGATGAGACGTGGGAGCGCCTTGCCCCGGCGCTGACCTGGCACCGCCGCGCAGAGCTCGACAGGCTGCTGGAGGTCGATCCGGTCCTGGGCCGTACGCGGCTGTCGTGGCTGGGGGCCGGGCCCGTCGCGGCGACCCCGGCGGCGGTGAAGACCGAACTGGAGAAGCTGGCCTACCTGCGCGGGATGGACGCGGACACGCTGGACCTGTCGGTGCTGCCGGCCGAGCGGCGCCGGTTCCTGGCCGGGGTGGGCCGCCGGCTGACGGCGCAGAACCTGGCGCGGCGAGACGCGGACCGCAGGTACCCGATCCTGCTCACCCTGATCTCGGAATCGGCGGTCGACGTGCTGGACGAGGTGCTGCTGCTGTTCGACCAGGCACTGTCCGGCCGCGAGTCAGCCGCCCGGGCGCGGATGACCGAGGCGCTGGCTGAGCGGGCGCGCGGCGGGGAGGACCGGCAGGCGCTGCTGGACGACATCCTGAAGATCGTGCTTGACCCCGGCGTGAGCGATGACCAGGTCGGCGCGCGGCTGCGCGGGGACGTCGGCCACGAGCGGATGCGGGCGGCGTGGGAGGCCCGCCGCGCACGGCTGCCACGCGACCACGGGCACCTGGCTCTGATGGACGCCTCGATGGCCTACCTGCGCCAGTTCGTCCCGGACGTGCTGGCCGCGGTGAGGTTCGCCGCCGGTCCGGGCATGGACGACCTGCTGCAGGCCATCGGCATTCTGGCCGGGCGGTACGCGACGAAGGCCCGCAAGGTTCCTGATGGCGCGCCGGACAGCTTCGTACCCGCCCGGTGGGCCGGGTACCTGGAGAAGGCGTCGAAGGAGGGCGACGTCATCGCCTACCGGCACTACTGGGAGCTGTGCGTCCTGATGGCCCTGCGCGACGGCCTCCGGTCGGGCGACGTCCACGTCCCGGGGTCGCGCCGGTACGCCGATCCGGCCTCGTTCCTCCTCACCCCGCAGCAGTGGGAGCCGCAGCGGCTGGAGTTCTGCCACCTCGTGGGCAATCCTGCGGAAGCGGGCGACGCCTTGGCGCAGGCGGACGACGAGCTGCACGCGGCACTGTCTGACCTGGAGGCGCAGCTCGCCCGTGGCGGCGGGAAGGGTGAGGTCCGGCTCGGCACCGACGGGGAGCTGGTCATCCCGCCGCTGACCGCCGAGGACGTGCCCGCCGAGGCCGAGGCGCTGCGGGCCGAGCTCGGCGCGCTGCTGCCCCGCGTCCCGATCGCCTCGGTGCTGGTGGAAGTCGACGCCCGGACCGGGTTCACCGACCACCTGGTGCACGCCGGCGGCAAGGTTGCCCGCCCGGCGGACCTGAAGCGGAACCTGCTGTACGTAATCATCGCCGAGGCCACCAACATGGGCCTGGGCGCGATGGCCGAGTCCTGCGGCGTCCCGTACGACGTGCTGGCCTGGACCGCCGAGTGGTACCTGAGCGCCGAGACGCTCGAGACAGCCAACGCCGCGATCGTCAACTACCACCACCGGCTGCCAATGACCCAGGCGTTCGGCACCGGCACCCTGTCGTCGTCGGACGGGCAGCGGTTCCCAGTCAAGGGCAAGTCGCTGACCGCCCGGCACCTGTCCCGCTACTTCGCCCGCGGCCAGGGCATCTCCACCTATACCCACGTCTCGGACCAGCACTCGACGTTCGACACCAAGGTGATCGCGGCCACCGCCCCTGAGAGCCCCTACGTGCTCGACGGCATCCTCGGCAACCAGACCGACCTGCAGGTCACCGAGCACGCCACCGACACCCACGGCGCGACGCTCGCGAACTTCGCGCTGTTCGACCTAGTCGGCCTGCAGCTGTCCCCCCGCATCCGCGACCTCGGCAAGATCACCCTCTACCGGACCGGGCCGAGGGCCGACTTCACGGCCCGCTACCCCTCCGCGGGGCACCTGCTCACCCGCCGCCTCAACAGCGAGCTGATCACCGGCATGTGGGATGACCTGCTGCGGGTCGCCGCCTCGGTCAAGGGCGGGCACGCCTCGGCCTCGCTGGTCGTCGGCAAGATCTGCTCATCCAGGCGGCAGCAGAATGCCCTCGCGTCCGCGATAAAGGAGTACGGGGCGCTGCGGCGCACCGTTTACGCAGCCCGCTACCTGGCCGACGAGACCTACCGGCGGCGGATCGGCCGCCAGCTGAACAAGGGCGAGAACGTGCACGCGCTCAAGCGGTCGCTCGCCTACGCCGGGGAAGGGGCGCTGCGCCGCCGGCACCACGAGGAGCAGGCCGAGCAGATGTGGTGCCTGACCCTCGCGACCAACGTAGTGGTGACCTGGACGACCGAGTACCACGGCCTGGCCGTCACCGCACTGCGCCGCGCCGGGCGGGACATCGACGACGCGGTGCTGGCCCACATCTGGCCCACCCACCACGAGAACGTCCACTTCTACGGCACCCACTCGGTGGACGTCGACGGCGAGCTCGCCAAGCTCGGCTCCGACGGCTACCGGCCGCTGCGTGCCACAGGCCCCGACGAGACAGGTGGCCTTTTCTTATTAGACGCGGGGCGCGTATAGCAGCGGAACGGCCCTCCTGGCGAGCCGTAGCCAACACGAGCACATAGGGAAGCGGAAGAACTACAGTGCGTACATGATTCCTGCGATGGAGACAGGCATGTCCGCGGTCATCACCGGGTACCTCGTCCGGGATAAGGAAGACTGGGCCAACCCCAATGCCAGCGGCTTTAAGGCGAAACGGTTGAAGACCGGTTCTGTTCCTGGTTGCACTGTGTGATCGCTGCTGGCTGCTGGCCTGTTGATCAGGTTTCCTGCGAGATGGGTGAGGCCCCTGCTA
>JBOHCK010000491.1:0-3611 GCA_050698755.1 Streptosporangiaceae bacterium
CCAGGGCCCGGGCGAACTCGCGCTGGTTCCGCGGGAAGAACGGTTCCACGAAGATCACGTTCATGCCTGGAATGGTAGACCCGGTCCTACCGGACCCCGAGGGGCAACGAGTACGTTCTTCCCATGAGCGTCGCCGGGTTTGTCGCGCCGTACCTGCTCGACACGACGACGCGGTTCGTGGAGGCCGCGGCCGACCTGCCCGGCGTCCAACTGGCCTTGATCACCAGTGAGCCAGAGGACCGCCTCCCGCCCGGGCTCAGGCAGCGCCTGGCCGGGCACTGGCGGGTCGACGACCCGCTTGACGCCGGTCAGATCGCCTGGGCGGTCGAGGGACTGCGCGGGCAATTCGGCCACGTGGAGCGGCTGATGGCCGTGCTCGAGCAGCTCCAGGTGCCCGTCGCGCAGGTCCGCGAGCACCTGGGCATCCCCGGCATGGACCCGGTCGCGGCCCGGAACTTCCGCGACAAGGCCCAGATGAAGTCGGTCCTGCGCGCCGCGGGCGTCCCGTGCGCCAGGCACCGCCTGGCCGAAAACGCCAAAGCGGCCGGAGATTTCGCGGAAGAGGTCGGCTTCCCGCTGGTCGTCAAGCCCCCGGCGGGCGCCGGGGCCAAGAGCACGTTCCGCCTCGACGACCCCACCGACCTGCGCACCTGGCTCGAGACGGCACCGCCGAGCCCCGACCGCCCCGCCATGATCGAGGAGTTCCTGTCCGGGCGGGAAGGCTCGTACGACAGCGTGATGGTCGACGGTGAGCTGGTCTGGGACTCGATCTCGGCCTACCTGCCCACGCCGCTCGAGGTGCTGCGCAACCCGTGGATGCAGTGGGTCGTCCTGCTGCCCAGGGACATCGACGGCCCCGAGTACAACGAGATCAAAAAAACAGCACCACAAGCGCTCCGGGCCCTAGGCCTGAAAACCGGGCTCTCCCACATGGAGTGGTTCCGCCGCCCGGACGGTTCGGTCGCGGTGTCCGAGGTCGGCGCGCGGCCGCCCGGCGCCCAGATCACCTCGATGCTGTGCTACGCGCACGACTTCGACCTGTACACCGCCTGGGCGCGGCTCATGATCAACGGCACCTTCGACCCTCCCGAACGCCGCTGGTCTGCGGGCACCGTCTACCTGCGCGGGCAGGGTGCCGGCCAGGTCCGCGCGGTGCACGGCCTGGACCGCCTGACCCCCGAGGTGAGCGCGCTCGTCGTCGACTCGCGGATGCCGCGCCTGGGCCAGCCGTCGTCGGGCAGCTACGAGGGCGACGGCTTCATCACCGTCAGGCACCCCGAGACCGCCGTCGTCACCGCCGCGCTCAAGGAACTGGTCACGACCGTCCGCGTCGAGCTGGGCTGAACTCCGATGAGCAGGGTCCTCATGATCTCGCCCGGGTACCCGGCCGAGATGGCGCTGTTCACCCGGGGCCTGGCCCAGGCCGGCGCCGAGGTCATCGGCCTGGGCGACCAGGCGCAGTCCAACCTCCCGGAAGCGGCCAGGCCCGCGCTGGCCCACTACGTCCAGGTCGGCTCGCTGGCCGCGGGCGACCAGGTGGCCGCGACCGTCCGCGAGCTGGCCCGCCAGGTGCGGATCGACCAGGTGGAGTGCCTGTGGGAGCCGTACATGGTCCTGGCCGCGCGGCTCCGCGAGGAGCTCGGGCTGCCCGGCCTGACCGTGGCCCAGACCCTGCCGTTCCGCGACAAGGAGCGGATGAAAATCCTGGTCGACGCGGCGGGCCTGCGCACGCCCTGGCACGTCGACGCGCAGACCGTCGCCGACGTGTGGGCCGCGGCGGACCGCATCGGCTTCCCGCTCATCGTCAAGCCGGTCGACGGGGCGGGCTCCGCGGACACCTACCGCGCGGACTCGTCCGCCGAACTCGACGCGATCCTGCCCATGATCCGGCACGTGCCGCGGGTCAGCGTGGAGGAGTACATCGAGGCCGAGGAGTTCACCTACGACACGATCTGCGCGAACGGCCAGGTCCTGGTCGAGAACATCTGCCAGTACCACCCGCGCCCCCTGCTGACCAAGACCCACGAGTGGATCAGCCCGGTCACGGTGGCGCTGCGTGACCTGGATGATCCGCAACTAAGCCGGGGACGCGAACTCGGGCAAGCCGTACTTAAGGCGCTCAGCTTCCGCGACGGGTTCACCCACATGGAGTGGTACCGGAAGACCGACGGCGAAGTGGTGTTCGGCGAGATCGGCGCCCGCCCGCCCGGGGCGCGCACGGTCGACGTGATGAACTACGCGACCGACTCCGACCTGTTCACGGCCTGGGCCGAGGCCGTCACGCGCGGCCGGATCTCGCAACCCGTCCAGCGGCGCTACAACGCGGCGAGCATCTTCAAGCGCGCCCGCGGCGCCGGGAGGATCACCCGCTACGAGGGCCTGGACCGCCTGCTGGCCGAGTACGGACAGTACGTCGCCGCGATCGAGCTCCTCCCCGTCGGCGCGCCGCGTCGCGACTGGCGCGCCACCCTGATCGCCGACGGCATGGTCATCGTCCGCCACCCCGACCTGCCGCAGGCGCTGGACATGGCCCGCCGTTTCGCATCCGACCTCCACCTATACGCGAGCTGAGGCCCATGACCGCACCCGCTGAGACACTGGCCGAAGCCGTCGGGCAGATCCTGCCGTCCGTCCGCGCCGACCTCGAGCGCCTGGTCAGGATCCCGTCGGTGTCGGCGGATCCGGCCCGCGCGGCACAGGTGGACGAGAGCGCGCTCATCGTCGCCGCCCTGCTCGGCACCGCGGGACTGGCCGACGTCGACGTGCTGACCGTCCCGGGCGGCCAGCCGGCCGTGGTGGGCCACCGCCCCGCCCCGCCCGGCGCCCCCACGGTCCTGCTCTACGCGCACCACGACGTCCAGCCGCCCGGCGACCCCGCGGACTGGGACAGCGACCCGTTCCAGCCCGCCGAGCGCGGCGGCCGCCTGTTCGGCCGCGGCGCCGCCGACGACAAGGCGGGCATCGCGGTGCACCTGGCCGCGCTGCGCGCCCACGGCGACCGCCTCCCCGTCGGGGTCACCGTGCTCGTCGAGGGCGAGGAGGAGATCGGCTCGCCCACGCTGGCCGAGTTCCTGGCCGCCTACGCCGACCGGCTCCGTGCCGACGCGGTGGTCTTCGCCGACGCGGCGAACTGGACGACGGACGTCCCGGCGCTGACCACCACGCTGCGCGGCGGCACCACGGTGACCGTCGAGGTCCGGACGCTGCACCACGGCGTGCACAGCGGGCTGTACGGCGGGCCGGTCCCCGACGCGCTGACCGCGCTGGCCCGGCTCCTGGCCACGCTGCACGACGAGCGCGGCGACGTGGCCGTTCCCGGCCTGGTCCGCGGGACCGCGGCGGAGAATCCGCAACTCGACCTGACCGAGGCCCAGCTCCGCGCCGACGCCGGGCTGCTCGAAGGCGTCGAGCTCACCGGCACCGGCGGCCTCACCGACCGGCTGTGGGCCGGCCCCGCGATCGCCGTCATCGGCATCGACGCGCCGAGCGTCGCGGCCGCCTCCAACACGCTGGTCCCCGTCGCCCGCGCCAAGATCAGCATGCGGATCGCTCCCGGCGACGACCCGGTCCTGGCGCGCGACGCGCTGGCCGCATACCTGCGCGCGCACGCG
>JBOHCK010000492.1:0-3556 GCA_050698755.1 Streptosporangiaceae bacterium
CCCGGCCTGCGCCCCCAACTGCCCAAGGCGCACGTCGATCCGCTTGTCTATTTCCTCGCCGATGCGCTCGACCAGGCCTTCCGCGACCGCCTCGTCGTAGCGGGAGCCCAGTTCGTAATGCGCCCCCACTGAGGCGCGGATCTCAGCCTCGTGGTCGCTGCTCATGTTCGCACGCTACAACGCGGCGGGGGATCGTCACAAATGTAGTTACGGGCGACGGGCGTAGGAGATGTTGATGGCCGCGACGACGATCCAGATCAGCGCGATGAGTATGCCCTGGCCAGGGTTCAGCGAATTGGGCGCGCCCGGGTGCAGCACGGCCACGGTAGCGCCGATGCCCATCCCCATCGAGACCAGCGTCAGGAACACCGCCGCCGTTCCGATCCGGCCAGGTTCCCTGACCCGGCGCGGCCGGGGCGCCGGTGCCGGTGGCGGCGCCGGCAGATGCCCGAACAGCCGGGCGTCCACCCGTCTGTCGATCTCCTCGCCGATCCGCTCGACGAGGCCCTCCGCCACGGCCGTGTCGTAGCCGGGCCCGAGGTCACGGTGTGCGGCGGCCGAGGCCGCGACTTCATCCCTGAGGCTCACGCCGCCACGCTATAGTCGGCCGGCCCGGAACACATTGGGGCTAGCACCCTATTCGGACCTCCTGCTGACCCCAGGAACAGGCCCGCCACCAGTTCAGGATGGGCCCGCGCGGCTGGCAGACTAGGGGCGTGCCGCAGATCCCCGCCGCGGAACCCACGGAACCCACGGAACCCACGCCAAGCCCGCCAGCCGCCCCCGAATCCCCTGGCGAGCCCTGCGTCCTGCTCAAGCTGGGCGAGATCGTCCTCAAGGGGCGGAACAGGCAGCAGTTCGAGCACCTCCTGCACGGCAACATCAGGGCCGCTGCGCGGGACACCGGCGTGCCGGTCGAGATCAGGCCCAGGGAAGGGGTCGTCCTCCTGCGCATCGCGCAACAGGACGGCGACCCGCGCGGCGGAGCGGGTCGGGCCCAGGCTGCGGGCACGATCGCCGCCCGGATGCGGGACGTCCCCGGCATCGTCTCCGTCTGCCAGCCGCTCCGGGTGGCTAAGACCCCCGAGGCGGTCGTGTCCGCGGCGGTGGCGCTGACCAGGGACAAGCCGGGCACGTTCGCGGTCAGGGCCCGCCGCAGGGACAAGCGCTTCCCCGTGACCTCAACCGAACTCGCCGTGCTCGTCGGCCGCGAGATCCAGGACGCGCACGGGCTGGCGGTCAACCTGTCCCACCCGGACACCAGGGTTTTCATCGAGGTCGACCAGGACGAGGTGTTCGTCTTCACCGAGGGGCTGACCGGGACGGGCGGGCTCCCGGTCGGGATGAGCGGCCGCGGCGTGGCGCTCATGTCGGGCGGCATCGACTCGCCCGTGGCCGCGTACCGGATGATGCGCCGCGGCCTGCGCTGCTTCTTCCTGCACTTCTCCGGCATGCCGCTGACCGGCCCGGAGTCGATCTACAAGGCCTACGCACTGGTCCGCGGCCTGGACCGGTTCCAGGGCGGCTCGCGCCTGTTCGTCGTCCCGTTCGGCAAGGCCCAGCAGGCGCTGGCATCCTCAGGCGCGGACCGGCTGCTGATCATGGCGCAACGCCGGCTGATGCTCAAGACCGGCGAGGCCCTGGCCCGCCGCCTCGGCGGTACCGCGCTGATCACCGGCGACTCCCTCGGCCAGGTCAGCAGCCAGACGCTGCCCAACATCACCGCGCTCGACGACGCCGTGACGCTGCCGATCCTGCGCCCGCTGATCGGCTGGGACAAGGCCGAGATCATGGCGGAGGCCCGCCGCATCCGCACGCTGGACATCTCCGAGCTACCCGACCAGGACTGCTGCACGCTGCTCACCCCGCGCCGGGTGGAGACCCGCGCTCGCATCCCCGACCTGCGCAAAATCGAGGACCGCCTAGACGCCGAGGACCTGGCCGAGGAACTGGCCGCGAGCGCCCAGGAGTACCACCAGTAACACCCATTTTATCCCGAACGGCGTTTGGTACCTCGCCCGTTCACTCCGCCCGCCCGCGCCCAGGCCGACCGCGTTTACTTCGGCACACTGGTATCCCCGTCCGTTCACGCCCGCCCGCGCCCACGCCGCCCATGTTTGACTTCGAGCGCACTCTAACCGCGAGACTGGGCGCATGACGTCCGCCGAACTGACGATCGCCGAGGTCGCCGAGCGAACCGGCCTGACGCGGCACACGCTGCGCTACTACGAGCGCGATGGGCTGATGCTCGGCGTCGGCCGGGCCGGCTCCGGGCACCGTCGCTACTCCGAACGCGACCTCGGCTGGCTCGAGCTGATCACCAAGCTGCGGACGACCGGCATGCCTATCCGCGAGGTGCGCCGCTACGCCGAGCTGGTCCGCGCTGGTGACGGCAATGAGGACGAGCGGCTCGCGCTCCTGCGCGCCCACCGCGAGCGGGTCCGCGCGCAGCTTGAGGAGATGGCGGCCTACCTCAGCGCCATCGACCTGAAGATCAGCTACTACGCCGGCGCGATCGACGCGTGCGAGTCGCCGGACCGCTACCTAAGTCCGCCGCGTCCAGCAGCTGCCGCTGTTCCGCGCTGAGCTCCAGGTCCACCGCAGCCAGGCTCTCGTCCAGCTGAGGCACCGAAGACGCTCCGATGAGCGGCACGATCGGCAGCTCGCCGCCGATCAGCCACGCCAGCACCACCTGGTTCGCCGTCGCGCCCGTCTGCTTGACGACCTGCTCGAGCGCCTCAAGCCGGGCGCGGGTCCCCGGGTGGTCGTAGGCGCGCCACAGCTCCTTGTCGGGTCGGGTGTACGCGCCGCCGATCAGCGGCGAGTACGCCACCAGCGTGGTCCCAGGCTCGGCGCGCAGGTAGCTGAGGATCGATCCGTCCGCGACGCCGATCTCGCCGTCCCGCGAGAACGGCCGGTCGGCGATGTCGGTGCGCATGCGCAGGTACGTGTGGTGGTACTGCAGCACGTCGGCCCTGGCGCTCCCGGCCGCGTCCGCCAGGCCCCGGGCCCGTTCCACCTGCCAGGCCCAGTGGTTGCTCAAGCCGAGCAGGCCGACGGTGCCGTCGGCCACCAGTTCCCCGAACGCGGCGACCTGCTCCTCCAGCGGAACCCCGGTCTGATCAATGACATGCGCGTAGTACAGATCGATCCGCTCCACACCGAGGCGTTCCCGGCTGCGCGCACTGGCTTCGCGGATCACCGGCCGGGACAGTCCTTCGCGCGGCGTGTCGAAGCTGGTCGCCGGCGCGATGGGCCGGGCCCCGACCTTCGTGGCCATGACGATCTCGTCACCGATACCGCGGCTGGCGCGCCACCGGCCGAGCAGCGCCTCGCTCTCGCCGCCCTGCGTGCCGTTCACGAAGAACAGGTAGTTGTTCGAGGTGTCGATAAAGTTCCCGCCCGCCGCGACATACCGATCCAGGATCCCGAACGACGTAACTTCGTCGGTCCGCGTGCCAAACCACATCGTGCCCAGGCTGAGCACGCTGACCTCGCGCGCCGCCGGCGAGTCACTTCCGATGGTCGTATATCGCATGGCCCCACGCTCGCAGTT
>JBOHCK010000493.1:0-3539 GCA_050698755.1 Streptosporangiaceae bacterium
CCCCCCCAAACCCCCCCAGACCCCCCTGGGCAATGTCGCCCCGGTACCAGCCGCCGCGCATCTGGACCTCCGCGGCCAGGGCGTATGCCGCGCCCCGGGCGGCGGCGATGTCCGGCCCCGAGCCGACCGCGTTGAGCACCCGCCCGCCTGCCGACACCAGCACACCGTCAGCGTCAGTGGCCGTCCCCGCGTGCAGCAGGTACGCGTCGGGCGCCGCCTGCTGCGGATCGAGGTCCGGGGTTTGCGCATGCTGCCGATCGACGTTCGCGGGACCTGGTACCACTGCTCGTTCGGTAAAAAAGATCTTTTCGCCCTTGACCGGGGCGGCGGGGTAGCCGTCGGCGGCGATCACTACGACGACGGCGGCGCCCGGATGCCAGCGGGGCGGGCCGGTGGTGGACAGGGCGGCGGACAGGTCGCCGGTGGCGGCGGCGTGCAGCAGCGGCGCCAGCGGGGTGGCGAGGCGGTCGAGGACTACCTGCGTCTCCGGGTCGCCGAAGCGGGCGTTGAACTCCACCACCCGGATCCCCGCCGCGGTCAGGCACAGGCCCGCGTACAGCAGGCCGCGGTAGGGCGTGCCGCGCCGGGCCATCGCCTCCACGGCCGGGGTGATGACCGTTTCCATGGCGCGCTCGGCCAGGCCGGCGGGGGCCCAGGGGAGCGGGGCGTAGGCGCCCATGCCGCCGGTGTTCGGGCCCCGGTCGCCGTCGCGGGCGCGCTTGAAGTCCTGCGCGGGCAGCAGCGGGACCGCGGTGACACCGTCGGTGACCGCGAACAGGGATACCTCCGGTCCGTCGAGGAACTCCTCGATCACCACCGTGCCGCAGTCCCGGGCGTGCGCCCCGGCGGCCTCGATGTCCGCGGTGACGAGGACGCCCTTGCCCGCGGCCAGGGCGTCGTCCTTGACCACGTACGGCGGGCCGAAGGCGGCCAGCGCCGAGTCAGCCTCGGCGGCTGTCCGGCAGGTGAACGACGCGGCGGTCGGGATGCCCGCCTCGGCCATCACCTGCTTGGCGAACGACTTCGAGCCCTCGATCATGGCGGCCTTTGCGGACGGGCCGAAGCACGCCACGCCTGCCTCGCGCAACGCGTCACCGGCACCGGCGACCAGCGGCGCCTCGGGGCCGATCACCACCAGGTCCGGGCCGAGCTTGCGGGCCAGTGCGACGATCGCCTCCGGCGACAGCGCTGTCTCCGGGTGGATCTCGGCCAGTTCGGCGATGCCCGGGTTGCCGGGCGCCGCGTGCACCTCCGAAGGGGCCAGCGCGCGGACGATCGCGTGCTCGCGGCCACCGGACCCGACGACGAGGATGCGCATGGCCCTAAAGCAGCGGCCGGAGCTGCAGGGTCTGGTCGCGGCGCGGGCCGACGCCGACCGCGGATACCGGGGCGCCGATCATCTGCTCCACGGCGGTGACGTAGGCGCGTGCGTTCGGCGGCAGGTCCTCGAAGGTCCGCGCCTTGGAGATGTCCTCCGACCAGCCGTCGAAGTACTCATAGACGGGCACCGCGTGGTGGAACTCGGTCTGCGTCATCGGGATCTCAGCTTGCCTCGTCCCGTCCACCTCGTATGCCACGCAGACGGGCACCCGGTCCAGGCCGGACAGCACGTCAAGCTTGGTGAGGAAGTAGCCGGTGATCCCGTTCACCCGGGTCGCGTACCTGGCGATGACGGCGTCGAACCAGCCGCAGCGGCGCGGCCTGCCGGTGGTCACGCCGTACTCCGCGCCGGTCTTGCGCAGCCATTCGCCCTGCTCGTCGCGCAGTTCGGTGGGGAAGGGACCCTCGCCGACCCGGGTGGTGTACGCCTTGACGATCCCGATGACCTCGGCGATCCTCGTCGGGCCTATGCCCGAGCCCGCGCAGGCGCCGCCCGCGGTCGGCGAGGAGGAGGTCACGAACGGGTAGGTGCCGTGGTCCACGTCGAGCATGGTGGCCTGCGCGCCCTCGAGCAGCACGACCTTGCCCTCGTCGAGAGCACGGCCGAGGACCAGGCCGGTGTCCGCGACGTAGGGCCGGAGGCGTTCCGCGTAGCGCTCGTAGTCGGCGGCGGTGGCGGCCGGGTCGATGCCGCGCCGGTTGTAGACCTTGCCGAGCACCTGGTTCTTCTCGCGCAGCACGAGGTCGAGCTTCTTGCGCAGGATGCCGGGATCGAACAGGTCCTGGACCCGGATCCCCACCCTGGCGATCTTGTCGGCGTAGGCGGGGCCGATGCCGCGCCCGGTGGTGCCGATCCTGGCGTCGCCCAGGTAGCGCTCGGTCACCTTGTCAAGCGCCCGGTGGTAGGGCATGATCAGGTGCGCGTTTGCCGAGACAAGCAGCCTGCCGCAGTCCACGCCGCGCGCGGTGAGCTCGTCGATCTCGTCGAGCAGCACCTGCGGGTCGATGACCACGCCGTTGCCGATGACCGGGACCGCCCGCGGCGACAGCACACCTGAGGGCAGCATGTGCAGCGCGTAGCTCTCCTCGCCGATGACGACCGTGTGCCCCGCGTTGTTGCCGCCCTGGTACCTGACCACGTAGTCGACCTGGTCGCCGAGCAGGTCGGTGGCCTTGCCCTTGCCCTCGTCGCCCCACTGGGCGCCTACCACGACGATGGCCGGCATGGGCGTTCCCTTCGGCCGCCGCGGGGTACGGGTCGGCCCCGCATAAACGAAGCCCCCGCTCAGACGCAAGCGCGGCAGGGGCTCTTGCGGAATGAGGCTACCCGCAACACCGGCCGGTATCCCAATCGACGCGCCGGGCCCTATTACGCCTGCGCGGCCAGCGCGGCGGCCGCGGCCGGGCTGCTGTCCCGCAGGAACTGCGCGCAGCGGGCGGCCTCGTCGTCCTCGCCGATCGCGCCGGCCGCCGCTCCCAGCATGTACAGCGAGCGCAGGAAGCCGCGGTTCGGCTCGTGCTCCCACGGGATCGGCCCGTTGCCCCGCCAGCCCGCGCGACGCAACTGGTCAAGGCCGCGGTGATAGCCGGTCCGCGCGTACGCGTAGGCGGTCACGGCGTCGCCCGCGGCGAAGGCGCGCTCGGCCAGCGCCGCCCAGGCGGCGGAGTAGGAAGGGAAGCGCGCCGCGACCTCGCTTGGCGAGGCGCCGGCTTTTAGCGCCGCCGCCGCGTCCTCCTCCTCAGGCAGGTACGTGGCCGCCGGGCCCGACAGCAGGTTCTCGCGTTCCATCAGTGCCTCAGCTCAGGTGGTGTCCGGCCGACAGCAGGTTCTCGCAGCCGAGGACCACCCGCTCGGCCATGCCGGCCTCGGCGGCCTTGCCCCAACTGCGCGGGTCGTAGGCCTTCTTGTCGCCGACGTCGCCGTCGACCTTGAGCACGCCGGAGTAGTTGGTGAACATGTGTCCGGCGGCCGGCCTGGTGAACGCGTACTGGGCGTCGGTGTCTATGTTCATCTTGACCACGCCGTAGGAGATGGCCTCCCTGACCTCCTCAAGGGCGGACCCCGATCCGCCGTGGAAGACCAGGTCGAACGGCTTGTCCTTGCCGTATTTCTGACCCACGGCGTCCTGGATGTCGCGCAGTATCGTCGGCCGCAGCTT
>JBOHCK010000494.1:0-3530 GCA_050698755.1 Streptosporangiaceae bacterium
CGGAGGTGACCGCCGCGTCGATCCACTGCCGGACCTCGTGGTAGCGGCCGCGCAGGTAGGCGTAGCGGTCCAGCGGGCCTGCGATCCGCAGCGCCGCCACGCTGTCCCCGGATTCCTGCGCGAACTCAAGCGCCGTGCGGAGGTTCGGCAGCTCGGCGTCCAGGCGGTCGAGCTCGAGCTCCAGGCCGCCGGGCCCGGCTTCGCCGCGTTCGATCCGCTCCGTCGCGCCCTCGGCCAGGCCGGTGAAGTAGTCCAGGTGAGCCCGCCGGGCCTGGTCCGTTTCACCCGCTTGAGCGAGCTGGTCGCGCGCGTAGTCGCGGATGGTGACCAGCAGGTGGTAGCGCGAGTCGTTGCGGTGGTGCTCCACCCGGACCAGCGACTTGTCCGCCAGCCTGGTCAGCAGCTCGAGCACGGCGGCCGCGCGGATGTCGGCCCCGGCGGCGACCCGTTCGGCCGCGTCCAGGGTGAAGCCGCCGGAGAAGGTGGCCAGCCGGCGGAAGACGGCCCGCTCGGCGCCGTCGAGCATGTCGTGGCTCCAGTCCAGCGTCGCGCGCAGCGCCTGGTGCCGGGGCGGCGCGGAGCGCGACCCGCCGACCAGCACCGCGAAGATGTCGTCGAGCCGCCCGGCGAGCTGCGCGGAAGAAAGCACCCGCATCCTGGCCGCCGCCAGTTCGATCGCCAGCGGCAGCCCGTCGAGCCGCCGGCAGATCGACAAGACCGCGGCGGCGTTCTGGTCGGTGATGCGGAAGGACGGCCGCACGAGCTGCGCCCGCTGCTCGAACAGCTTGACCGCGTCGCAGTCGGCGAGCAGCGCCGCGGTCGGCGCCGTCCCGGGCTCCGGCAGCGACAGCGGCGGCACGTGCCAGTTCAGCTCGCCTTCCACGCCGAGGGCCTCGCGGCTGGTGGCCAGGACAACCAGGGCGGGACACGCGGCGAGCAGGTACTCGGCCAGGCTGGCCGCGGCCTCGGCGAGGTGCTCGCAGTTGTCGAGCACGACGAGCACCGGATGGTCGGCCACGTGCTCGGCCACCGCCTCGATGGCCTCCTGCCCGGGGGTGTCGGGCACGCCGAGCCGGGAGGCGACCGTCTGCGCGACGATGCCGGCGTCCTCGACCGGGGCTAGCTCCACCCAGCAGGTGCCCGACGCGAACGAGGCGCTGGCGGCGCGGGCGGTGGCCAGCGCCAGGCGGGTCTTCCCGGTACCGCCGGGCCCGGTGAGGGTGAGCAGCCGGCTGCGGGCCAGGGCGGCGACGATCTCGTTGAGTTCGCTCTCGCGGCCCACCAGGGGAGTGAGCCGTATCGGCAGCTGCTCCCTGGTCAGCACGGTCATGCCCACGCCCCGCTCGTCCGGCGCAAAAGTTCCTCTATGCGAAGAATTTAGCCCCCCGCGGGGGCGTGGGTCACGACGCCGCCCGGCTAACCGCGGGTAAAGGCTGGGTAGCCTGTGCAGATGGATGAGAACCGTGCGCAGCGGGTGGTCGACGCGCTGAGGGATCGGGGCATCGACGCTCACCTGAGGAAGTCGGGGGTCGACGCGTACGCGGTGCAGGTCCGCGCGGGCGGCGGGCGCGAGGCCGTCTGGGGGGCCGAGGGTACGGCGGGCCTGGAGGCCGAGGTCCTGCTGGACGGGGACCTGGTCGGTTTCGTCCCGGAGATCCCTGGCTCGGAGTCGTTCGACGAGGCCCAGATCGTGGACGCCATCGCCCGGGCCGATTACGACGAGCCGGAGGGGCACGAGCGCGCCGCAGCGCCGCCGCCCGGGCCCTCGCTGCCGAGGGAGGGCGGAGTCTTCCGCCGGTTCCTCGAAGGCTTCCGCGAGGGCGCGCAATAGCTGGGAGGCTAGCGGCGTGCGCCTGGCTACGTGGAACGTGAACTCGGTCAGGGCCCGCCTGCCGCGGTTGCTCGAGTGGCTGGCCGAGACCGAGCCCGACATCGTCGGCCTGCAGGAGACCAAGGTCGCCCCTGCAGCCTTTCCCGCGGCCGAGATCGAGGAACTTGGGCTCGGCTACGAGGTGGCCGCGCACGGCGAGGGCCGGTGGAACGGGGTCGCCCTGCTGTCCAGGGTCGGCCTCGAGCGGGTCAGCCTCGGGTTTGACGGCCAGCCCGGGTACGAAGGCGAGCCCGGTGAGTCACTCTTGCTTGACGAGCCTGGCCTCCGCCAGCCGGAGGCCAGGGCGGTCGGTGCCGACTGCGGCGGCCTGCGGGTCTGGTCGCTGTACGCGCCGAACGGGCGCACGCCGGACTCGGCCCACTACGCCTACAAGCTCGAGTGGTACGCGGCGCTGCGCGCCGCGCTGGCGGCCGAGCTCACCGCCTCGCCCGATCTGGTGGCCTGCGGCGACTTCAACGTGGCGCCGACCGACGCCGACGTCTGGGACCCCGCGGTGTTCGTCGGGTCCACGCACGTCACCCCGCCCGAACGACAGGCGCTGGCGGACCTGCGGGCCCTCGGCCTAGCCGACGTGGTGCCGGCTCCGATGAAGGGACCGCACCCGTTCACGTACTGGGACTACCGGGCCGGCGCGTTCGGAAAGGACTTGGGGATGCGCATCGACCTGGTGTACGCCAGCCCGCCCGTAGCGGCCCGGGTGCGCGGGGCGTACGTGGACCGCGAGGCCCGCAAGGGTCATGCGCCCTCCGACCACGCCCCGGTCGTGGTCGACCTCAGCTGAGGATCCGCGCGGCGTTGTCGTGCAGCAGCCCCTGCGCGACCTCGGCCGGCAGGTCGAGGTCCGCGAGCTCGGACAAGCAGCGCTCGGGGGTGAAGAACGGGAAGTCGCTGCCCCACAGGAACTGCCCGGACAGCCGGCCGCGCAGCTCGCGGATGACCTCGGCCGGGATCCGGCGGGGCGACCAGCCGGAGATGTCGATGTACACGTTGGTCTTGTGCAGCGCGATCGCGATCAGGTCCATGTGCCAGGGCCAGCCGAAGTGCGCCGCGACCACGGTGAGGTCCGGGTGCGCCGCGGCCACCGGGTCGAGCTTGAGCGGGTGCGCGTAGTCGATCCTGACGCCCTGGCCGCCCGGCTGGCGGGCGCCGATCCCGCTCGTCCCGGTGTGGAACAAGGCGACCAGGCCGTGCCGCTCGCAGGCCGCGAAGATCGGCCAGTACCGCGGGTCGTCGGGCGAGAACGCCTGCAGCGACGGGTGGAACTTCACCCCGCGCAGCCCGAGGGAGGCGATGTTCGCCACCTCCGCCACGGCGGCCTCGCCCTTGTGGGGGTCCACGGACCCCAGCCCGGTGAACACGTCGGGGTAGTCACGGCAGGCCGCGGCTATCGTTTCGTTCGGGACCCGCGGCCGGCCTGTCGCGGTCTCTGCGTCCCAGGCCAGCAGGACCGCCTGCACCTGCAGCCCGCGGTACAGCGCCGCCAGTTCGTCCAGCGTTCCGCGCCTGGCCGGGGAGCGGAAGTAGGCCTCGGCCGCCTCGACGTAACCGGCCATGCTGCCGTCCAGCCAGTCCGGGGTCGGCAGGTGCACGTGGAAGTCGATCGCGCGCAACGACATTGCCCTACCGTACTGCTTCCGGC
>JBOHCK010000495.1:0-3523 GCA_050698755.1 Streptosporangiaceae bacterium
CCCCCCCCCCCCCCCCCCCGCCGCGGCGGCCAGGGCCACCGCGGCGGCTCGGCGCAGTCCGCGCTGCCAGGATGCCCGCGTCACGTGTCATGACCCGTTCGGCGGGTTGCTCCTGCGCTTCCTGATCAAGTAGATGGCGACGCCGATGATGATCAGGGCGAGAATGATAAAGGGCACGACACTCAGGTTATGCGTGCCGATCGACATGGCAGTAGTCATGGCTGGCGTTCTCCTTTACTCGGTCGCGCGAGAGCGGGTGCCGGTCAGGCGTCGCGGGTGGTCATCTTCCAGGCGCCGATGGCGGACCAGACGGTGACCCAGCCGGCGATGACGGCCACCAGGGCCCAGGTGGGCATGGGCGGTATGTGCAGCTCGCGCGGGCCGCCGCCGGGCCCGATCGTCGTGCCTCCGGCCAGCGCGGCCGGCTTGAGCTGGTCCATGGCGACCCCGACGACGAGGCGCTCACCGGCCACGAAGTGGGGCAGCGCGTGGTCGGCCAGCGGCGGGGTGATGATGATCTCAAGCACGATGAGCATGATGACCGGGATGGTCCGCTGGCCCATGAGCGAGCCGAGGCCAAGCCCGACCGTGAACCCGATGACCAGGTCGAGCTTGAGCCACAGCCCGGACCGGATCATGTCGCCCGGCGACACCAGGACGGCGCCGGCCGGCTCCGGGTTGCCGAGGAACCCGGTCACCAGGCAGGCCACGGTAAAGCCGGCGGCGGCCAAGCTCAGAATGCTGCGGGCTCCAAAATCCCATACTGGTTATTCACCCCACCACCCTCCCCAGCGGCGCAGGCGTGCAGATCGGGGCTGCCACAGGCCAGCAGGTAGGAGACGGCGGTCTCCAGCAGGCGGACGGCAATCAGACCGTCCATCAGCCCGTCCATCAGGTAGCGGCGCAAGCGAACAACGTTGCCCTTCGCGTCGGCCTGGTGTACGCCAGCCAGCAGTGCACCGGAAGCTGAGCCGCCCGCCTGATAGCTTGAGCCAGATCAGCTGCCCGAAGAGCCGCGCCTCGATTCGCGTGGCCCTTCGGTCTGTCGCCTGGGCTTATCCGCTAGCCCGCGCTTATCCCGTCAGATCTCGCTCACGATGAACACCTGCAGCGGCTCACGCGCTCAGCTTCGGCGCCTCGGCGAGCGCTGGTGCCGTTGCGCTGTCGTCCAGGAAGCCACCGGACTGGTGTTGCCACAGCCTGGCATAGGTTCCGCCGAGATGGAGCAGTTCCTCGTGCGTGCCCTTCTCGATGATCTGGCCGTGGTGGAGCACGACGAGCCGGTCCATGCTCGCGACTGTGCTCAGCCGGTGCGCGACCACGAGCGCGGTCCGGCCATCCATGAGGTCCCACAACGCCTGCTGGACGAGGAGTTCGCTCTCTGAGTCCAGCGCGCTTGTCGCCTCGTCGAGCAGGAGGACCGGCGCGTCGCGCAGGATCGCCCGGGCCAGCGCGACGCGCTGCCGCTGCCCGCCGGACAGCTTCACGCCACGCTCTCCGACCATCGTGTCGAATCCGTCCGGCAGGGCGTCCGCGAACTCCATTACGTGCGCGGCCTGCGCAGCCCGGCGGATCTGCTCGTCGGTCGCGTCCGGTCGCGCGAACGCGATGTTCTCGCGGAGGATCCGATGGAACATCGCGGGTTCTTGCGGCACGTAGGCGATCAGGCTGCGCAGGTCCGCCTGGCGCAGCTTGCTGATGTCCTGTCCGCCGATCATGATCCGGCCCTCGTCGATGTCCGTCATCCGGAGTAGCAGCCGGGTCAGTGTGGTCTTGCCGCCGCCTGACCGGCCGACCAGTCCGAGCCTGGTCCCGTTCGGCACGACGAGGTCGAGGCCGCTGAACAGCGGCTGTCCGCCGGCGTGCGCGAAGCTCACGTTCTCGAATCGGACGTCGCTCCCGGCCGGCCGCAGCGGCTGGGGCGTGACCGGGTCGAGCACGGTCGGCGGCGTCAGCAGCAACTCGGTGAACTGCGCGGCCTCGGTCAGCGAGCTCTCCATCTGGCGGTAGATCTGGTTGAACTCGAACATGATCTGTGTCGCGTTGGAGTAGTACGTGAACGTCACGATGATCGCCTCGATCCCGTGACCGCCCGCGCCGAGCGCGACCGCCAGCAGCAGACCGAACACATTGGTCAGCACGGACATCGGTGCGACCAGCGTGTCGATGCGCAGGTTCCCGTAATCCCAGGAAAGAAGCGATTTCCGCCGCTGCTCGGCGACCCGCGACCGGTGCTCGGCGGCTTCCCGGTCCTCCGCCCCGAACGCGCGGATCGTGTCGATGTTCGCCAGGCTGTCGGCGACGTGCCCGGAAACCCGCGCGATTGCCTCCTCGCGCTGGTCGACCAGCTTCTGGCGACGGCGGATCAGCGGGGCGACGCCGGCGCCGGTGATCACGATCAGGCCGATGAGCCCGGCGACCAGCAACGGATCGAAACGCCACAGCACCACCGACGCGAACACCAGCGGCACAAGGCTGCTGACGATGTTGAACGCCTGTGGGGTTCCATAACGGGGCATAGTAGCTGACCTGCGGGTTCGCCTGCGGTGACGGTTGTGCGGCTGACAGCATCGCGGGCTTGTGACCCTACGGATGCTCTACCTGATGTTTATCCGCCTGGCCGGCTGGATAGCGTTGCTGGCCCGATCGTCTGCGTCGAAGGACGCCGAGTTGCTGGTGCTGCGGCATGAGGTCGCCGTGCTGCGCCGTACCCATCCGCGGCCCGGCTCGACTGGGCTGACCGGGCGGTCCTCGCCGCGCTGATCCGGCTCCTGCCGGCCAGGCTGCGGATGCACCGGCTGGTGACTCCCGGTACCGTCCTGCGCTGGCACCGCCGCCTGGTTGCCCGGAAGTGGACTTACCCGCACCGGACCGGACGATCGCCGGTCAGCGCCGAGCTGGCCGCGCTGATTGAGCGGCTCGCCATCGAGAACAGCGACTGGGGGTACAAGAGGATCCAGGGCGAACTGCTCAAGCTCGGCCACCGCGCCGGCGCGTCCACGATCCGCAGGGTCCTCAAAGCCCTGAAGATTCCCCCGGCGCCGCAGCGGCGCACCGACACGACGTGGCGGCAGTTCCTGCATACCCAGGCAGCCACGATGCTCGCCACCGATTTCTTCCACGTGGACTGCGCACTGACACTGCAACGGCTGTACTGCCTGTTCGTCATGGAGGTGAGCTCCCGTTACGTGCACATCCTCGGGGTCACCGCGAACCCGGACGGGCCGTGGACCACCCAGCAGATCCGCAACCTGCTGATGGATCTGGGGGATCGCGCCGCCGGTTTCCAGTTCCTGGTCCGGGACCGGGCCGCGCAGTTCACCGAGACGTTTGACACGGTCCTGGCCGGTGCCGGGATCGAAGTGGTGAAGATCCCGCCCCGGAGCCCGCGAGCGAACTGGTCCGAAAGTAGAACCTCGGCTGGGCGCGCGGCAGCGGCCGGCGGCGGAGCCGTCGGCTCGGGGTGGGCGGGGTTAGCTGCCGGCTGCTTCGAGTTCTCCGGTGGCGGGGTCGATGGGCTCGA
>JBOHCK010000496.1:0-3515 GCA_050698755.1 Streptosporangiaceae bacterium
GACCTGTCATAGCCAACGGAGATAACGGCCTCAAGCTCGCCGCGTTCCTCGATGCTCATGTTCATGCCGACATTATGTCACAATCTGCGGCCCTAAGTAAAGAACATTCAATTATAAGACACTAGTAGCACTATCCGGCGCACTAACGTCTAGAAGCAATGTATTACTAAGGAGTGCGTAAGTAGGCCGACCGTTTGCCGGTTATGCGACGATGTAGCGCAGGTGCGGGTCGGCGAAGAATGCCCGGACCAGTCCCGGGCGTTTCTGGAGCCGCCGCAGAGCGCCGACCGCCTTGGATTTGAGGTCTTGCTTGCTGGTGACCCCGGTCTTGCCGATGCGGTCATGCTTGACGTTCTTCCAGACCCATTCATCAGGGTTGAGTTCGGGTGAGTACCCGGGCAGGCGGAACAGCATCAGCTGGCCGTCCGTGGAGGCGGCGAATTCTTTCGTGGCGGTGGCGCGGTGGGCGGGGTGCCCGTCGACGATGAGATAGACCGGGCCGCGGGCGTCGTGCAGCAGTCGCTTGCAGAAGTCGATGAAGGTGGCGGCGGTGGTGTTTCCCTCGTAGATGGCGAACCGCAGCGCCCCTTTGGCGGACACCGCGGAGATCATGTTCACCGGGTACCGGGCGCCGGTGTTTTTCACCTCCGGGGTCTGGCCCACGGGAGACCAGGTGGTGCCCGCATGGTAGTCCGAGCGGATCCCGGCCTCATCAGCGAAGTAGATGACCGCGCCCGCGGCTTCAGCCTGCGCCTGGATGGCGGGATACTCCTCGCGCTTCCACCGGTCGACCGCTGCAGGATCCTGCTGATAGGCGCGGTGCAGCGGCCGCTGCGGCGACATGCCCAGCTTGCGCAAAAGCCGGCCGACGCTCACCACGCTCAAGGCCACGCTGAATTCACGGCGTATGACTTCGCGGACCATCTCCCGGGTCCACAACGCGAACCCGAACTGCATCTGCCGCGGATCCTGCCCGGCGATCAGCGCATACAGCCGCGCCAGCTGCAGGCCGCCCAGCTTCGGCGGCCGCCCGGGCACCGGCTGCGCTTTCAGCGCACCCTTGCCGCCCTCACGGTATTTCGCCAGCCAGGCATAGACCGTCTTGCGGTGCAGCCCCAGCGCGGCGGCCACATCCTCTGGATGAGCGCCTTCCCCGACCTGATCCACCGCCCGGATCCGCAGCGCCTCAAGGGTCTTGTGATCAAGCTTCCGGCCGTCGTTATCCCGCACACTGCAATCCTGCCAGATCACAAGATCAAAGTCAGGCTACTTCTGAACTCCTTAGTAACACTGGCCCCGTGCCCGGCTGTTCCCGCCGTCCGGCTCACCTGGCGCTGTTCTCCGGCAGGAGGCCGTCGACTAGCACCCGGCGGACATTCGCCGACGCCTTGGTGTAGAGGCGGCGGGCCGCCTCGTAGGCCACCCCTGCGATATGGGGGTGTATAGCACCCGGTCCGCCGCGGCTGTGCCGCTCGAATACTCGATTTGCTGGTTGACCTGCACGGTCGTCGGCAGGCTGAGCCCGGTGCTGGTTGGCTGGGTAGGTGCTGCTCAAGATCGTATACATGCTGAGGTGCCGGATTCTCAGCCTGGTCACCGTGCTGTGTCGCGGAGACCAAGGGGCAGCGGCCGAGGTGCTGGTGCTGGTGCTGATGCTGAGAACGCGGTGCTGCACCGTCAGGCCGTCCGGGTGCGATATGAGCCGGCGGACCAGGCCTGGTTCGCTGCACTGGCCCGGCTTGTGTCACGCCGACGGTGGGCCGGGATCTTCCCCGTCACGCCTGCGACGCTTCTGGCCTGGCACCGCAGGCTGACGGCGGGGAAATACGACACCACCGGGCGGCGCAGGCCGGGCCGTCCTCCGACGACCCGGCATCAGGCGGCTTATCCTGCGCCTGGCGCGGGAGAATCCGCTGTGGGGCCATCGCCGGATCCAGGGCGAGATGGTGAAGCTCGGCATCGCCGTGGCGCCGTCTACTGTCTGGGAGATCTTGCACGCCGCTGGGATCGATGCGGCGCCGCGCCGAGCGGGCCCGACCTGGCGGCAGTTCCTGCCTGCCCAGGCCGCCGGCATCCTCGCCGTCGATTTCTTGCACGTCGATACCGTGCTGCTGAAGCGCCCGCACGTCCTGGTGTTCATCGAACATGGCGCCCGCCGGATGTACCTGGGTGGCGTCACCGCACGTCCCACCGGGGAGTGGACCGTGCAGCAGGCCCGCAACCTGGCCCTCACGCTCGATGAGCGGTTCGACGACTTCAAGTTCCTGGCCAGCGGGTTGTCGGAGGGGTGGTGGAAGAGGAACCGGCGGGCGGTGTTCGCGACAGCCTGGTTCAGGTCTGCGGCGATCTTGGCCGAGCCGGGCACTAGCTGGTCCCCTCTCCTTGCTGCTGTCATGGAGAGGGCCGCGCGGCGGTCTAGGGGAACCTGGACTTCCGCAGCGTCGCCGACCGCCACTGATGTCCCGGCCGGGTACCTCAGCATCGGGCGCAAGACGACGGGGGAATCGGAGGTGACGAGGCTCTTGCGGGTGAAGAACGTCGGGTGCCTGTCGCGGGCGTAGAGCATCCGGGCGACCACGGGGGTGTTCTTCCTGATGAATTCCAGGTGGAGGCGCTTGAGTTCTCCGGGGCGGCCTCGTCGTCCGGCATCCGCAGCCTGGTCTGCTCGCCCATGTCGGTTGTGAAAGGGACGCCGACTTTGATGTAGGCATCGGCGATCTCGCTGGCGAGCTGGCGCACGGCCGGAACGCGGAGGTACTGCAGGGCAGCCCACGTGGCGATGTCTGCGCGCACGGTGTCCGGTATCGGCCACCTACGCTGGTCGATAAGGATCTTCATGCTGGCGCTGGCCCGTGCCTCGATGTCACAGAAGTCGTCCTCGGCCTGATCGGACTCAGAGCCGTCAGGCAGGCGGGTCACGTAGAAGTTCCTGATCACGGTGGCCCGATCGACTGGCACGCGAAAGCGGCGGCCGGGCAGCTCGATTCCGGCAAGGAGCCCGCGATCGTCAGCGAAGCGCGTCAGGTAGGAACCGTTGACGGTGTGATACCGGCGCTTCACCTGCCTGGTTCCATTGGACACTCCATCACCGTAGCGGCGGCGACTGACAGCGGGCCGCGGCCGGAGAGAAGCGGCGATCCGCTGTGCCGAAATCCCCGCATCTTCAGGAGCGCCGCGCCGGTTCTCCACAGAAAACCTGGCTCGATCACTGCGGCGGCGAGGGCGATCTGATGGAGCTGAACGGCTGGGCCTCCCCGCAGATGCTCCGCCGGCACGCCAGCGCCTGCAGCGACAGGACGCGCCGCAGCTACGACCGCATCACGAACGACACCGCCGTGAATTGGGCCTGTCGAGGAACGTCGATCCAGCCATCCCGCCTAAACGAAATATCCGCCTTATTGCAGACTGATTTAGGCGTTGCGGCTTGGGGTCGTAGCGTTGAGAGGTCCGGTGGGCTGGCTCTCATATCCGCTGCCGGCCAAGCGTGCTGGTCTGGCTTTCGAACGACGTGCCAG
>JBOHCK010000497.1:0-3477 GCA_050698755.1 Streptosporangiaceae bacterium
GAGGAATTCCCCGGCCGGAAGGCATTCCAGCGGCTAACCGACGCGGTGGCGAAGTGCATCGGGAGTGATCAGGAAGACCCGGAAGCGTTCTTCACCGCCCAGCTCCTCTGGCAGCAGTTGCACGGCCTCGTCAGCCTGCGCATCTCGCGGCCGAGGTTCCCCTGGCCGCCGCTGGCGCAGGCGGTCACCGAAGCGGTGGACCGCCTCCTGGCCGGCGCCGTTACCCGCTGATTCCGGCGAACATGCCGTGCAGGGCGGTGACGCCGTCCCCGGCCGCGCGGACGGCCAGCACGATCTGCCCGGCGCCCGCTTCCACCGTCCAGTCGGCCCAGCGGCAGCATTCGTTCTCCACCGCCACGAGCGCGCGTAGCTCCTCCTCGGCTCCTGGCTCGGGCCGGAAGAACACGCGCAGGCCGTCTGCGGTCTCGGTGCGCTCGGTCATCGCCCGGGCGGCGAGCCGCTCCCAGCGCTGGCTCTGCGCCGCCAGGTCGGCTGACGTCAGCGTGCAGGCCAAGGGCGGGGTGTTGTTCATCTCAGCGTCCTCCTCATGAGTACTCGGCCACCCCCTCCCGGCCATCGTCGATGTTAAAGTCGACTTGATGTCAAATCCCGGCGTGCCGCAGCTGACCATCGGCGAGCTGGCCAGGCTGGCGGGCAAGCGCCCGTCCCTGATCCGCTACTACGAGCAGCTCGGCCTGCTGCCCGAGCCGGCGCGGGTCAGCGGGCAGCGGAGGTATGACCCGGGCGCCGTCCGCACCCTGGCCGTGATCGATACCGCGCAGCGGGCGAGCCTGACCTTGGCCGAGATCAAGACGCTCCTGTCCGCTTCGCCAGGCGACGAATCGGCGATCGACAGGCTCCGCGAGGTCGCCGAACGGAAGCTACCGGAGATCACCGCCCTGATCGAGCGCACCGAGCTCGTCCGGACCTGGCTGGAATGCGCCTCCCGCTGCGAATGCCCCAACCTCGACGAGTGCTCCCTCTTCGACTACCCGCCGCCCGAGGCCAGCCCACCCAAACGCCGCCCGACCCGGCCCCGGTAGTCAGCCGGCCTCCAGGGCGCGGCTCAGGCCGCGGCAGCCGCAGCAGGCCTAGGTCAGGAATCCAAGGTCACCTCGGCCAGGTGAGCGATCACGGTCTCGCCGATGGCGGCCAGCGCATCGAGCTGATCCTCGGTCAGCAGGTCGATGAAGTGTTCGCGGACCGAACGCACGTGCCGCGGCGCCGCCTCGCGCAGGGTGGCCCAGCCGGTTGCCGTCAGGAAGATGACCGCGCCCCGCCCGTCGTCCGGGCAGGCTTCGCGGGCGACTAGGCCGCGCGCCTGCATCCGGTTCACGTGATGCGTCAGCCGGCTGGTCGACCAGGACAGCCGCTGAGCCAGATCCCTGGCCCGCCAGCGCGAATCGGCTACCTCGCTCAGCGTGGACAGGACGTCGTAGTCAGGCTCGGACAATCCCGAGTCCCGGTTCAGGTCGCGGGCCAGCTGCAGGTCCAGCAGCGTCCGCATCCGCCGGTAGCCCATCCAGGCCCGCTGTTCCCGCTCGGTGAGCCAGCGCGGCGCATCCTCGCTCGCCAGAACCGAGCGGGCCTCACTTGTTGACATGTCAGGGAGTTTAGCAGGTACCATTACTGACGTGTCAGGTAACCCGCCGACCGCCGCCCCGCCAGATGCGACCCCGCCCGCCAGCCGTCGCCGGCGCCCCGCGCTACTCCCGGCCGACCACCGGGTGGAGCGGCTGGTCCGGCTGTACGCCGGGCTCTCCGGGTTCGGGATCAGCCTGGCCCTGATGGTCCGCGCCCGGCTCGGCGTCGGCCCGTGGGACGTGCTGCACCAGGGCATCGCCCGGCAACTCGGCATCCAGATCGGCTGGGTCGTGATCGGGATGAGCGCGGTGGTCCTGCTGGTCTGGATCCCGTTGCGGCAGCGCCCGGGGCTCGGGACGATCAGCAACCTGGTGCTGGTCGGGCTGGTCACCAACGGGATGCTCGACGTGCTGCCCGCACCCGCGAGCCTCTGGGTCAGGATCCTGCTCCTGGCGTCCGGCATCGGGCTGAACGCGGTGGCGACCGCCCTTTACATCGGCGCCGGTCTCGGCCCGGGGCCGCGGGACGGGATCATGACCGGCCTGGCCGCCCGCGGTCACTCCATCCGCGTCGTCCGGACCTGCATCGAGGTCAGCGTGGTGGTCGTCGGCTACCCGCTGGGCGGCACGGTCGGACCGGGCACGCTGGCCTACGCGCTGCTCATCGGGCCGCTCGTGCACCTGCTGCTCCCTCGCCTGGCCATCCGCCAGGACCCACAGGAGGACCGACCCTCATGACTGACCTGCTGCTCGGCGTCAACGTCTCGACCTCGGCCGCGCCCGGCGCGGACCCGGTCGCCGACGCGCGGATCGCGGAGGACCTGGGCTTCGACTTCATCTCCGCGTCGGATCATCCGGGCAGCGCCGGCCCGTCGTACGAGACCTGGACGCTGCTGGCCTGGATCGCCGCCGCTACCAGCCAGGTCATCGTGCTGCCCCGCGTGCTTGGCGTCCCGTTCCGCGCTCCGGCGCTGGTCGCCAAGGCCGCCGAGTCGCTGGACCGGCTGTCCGGCGGCCGGCTCCTGCTCGGCCTCGGCGCCGGCGGCGACGACTCCGAGTTCCGCGCGCTCGGGCTGCCGGTCCGCCCGCCAGCCGAGAAGGTCCGCGGCCTGGAGGAGGCGGTGCGTATCGTCAAGGGCGTGTGGTCCGAGCCGAGCTTCACGCACCACGGGACGATCTACCGCACCGAGGAAGCGCGGCTCGAGCCCAAGCCAGCCCATCGGATCCCGATCTGGCTCGGCACCTTCGGCGAGCGCGCGCTCGAGGTGACCGGGCGGGTAGGCGACGGCTGGATCCCCTCCCGCGGCTATGTCCCCGACGAGGCGCTTCCGGCCATGCGCGCCCGGGTCGTCGCCGCGGCGCAGCGAGCAGGGCGCGACCCGGACTCGATCACCTGCGCGCTGAACACCCAGGTCACCGTCGATGACCGCGATGGCCGCAACCGCGACCAGTTCACTGGGCCGCCCGCCAAGATCGTCGACAGCGTGCGGCGTTACGCCGAGCTCGGCTTCACCGCGTTCAACTTCATCCCGGTCGGCCAGGACCCGGCGGGCCAGGTAGACCGGCTGGCGGCCGAGGTCCTCCCCGCGCTGAGGCCCTAACGCCCGCGCCAAGGGGTGTCGGTAACAACGGCGCCAGGAAGCACGTTAGGCCGTTCAGTTTGCTGAACACCGCGGCAAGGGCAGGGATCATGCATACGGCCCCTGCTGGCGGTGCCGGAACGGGTTGTACGCCTGATAGGACGGGATGTCGGTCTCGCCGCGCCGGTAGCGTTCACCGGCGAACAGGTCCCAGGAGCGCTCGGACTGAGGCAGCTTGCTGCGGCGGCAGAATTCCCGGAAGTCCAGGTCCGGCTCGGCTACCCGGCGCCGCCGCTCGGCCCGCCGGTCCGAGC
>JBOHCK010000498.1:0-3475 GCA_050698755.1 Streptosporangiaceae bacterium
CTGGATGAGGGCACCGAGCCGCCGTGGCGTGACGTGCCCGCCGCCTACAGCCCACCGGCGTAGCGCTGGGCCGGCCATCCCCAGGGGGATGGCGGCTCCGCCGCCGGCCCCGGGCGCTGCCTTACTCGCGGCGAACACGCACATCTGGTCGTGCTGGAAGATCCCCGCGTACAGGGTGCCCCGGTGCGGGCGGACCCACCGGCCCACACTCCCGGGTCCGGGTTGTAGATGCTCGGGAAGTTGTCCACCACGATGTACTGCACGGCGGGGTTGCCCGGATCCCCGGCGTATAACGCGTCGGTCCTGCCGCCAGGGTAGCCAGCATGGTCACGGTCGCCTCGATGGTGACCCGCTGGGGACCCGGGCCATGCCGCCTGCTTCGCGCGAACGTGCCGGCCGGCCTCGTACGTCCCGGGCTGTCACTGGGACCGCAGCGGAGCCCGGAACGCCAGCCCGGCCGCGATGACCAGCATGGCCGGGTATACCGCACGGCCACCGCGGCGAAACAGCGCGCCGACGGTACCGCGCCGGTGTCCGGAGCCCGGTTTCGCGCCGGGATCCGGGCCAGGGCGTCGATGGCGGCGAGGAAGACAACAGGCACCAGCGGCGCGTTGTAGTGGTAGTGCGTGCCACTGTAGCTGCTGTCGGTATTGAGACCGCAGCGGCAGGCTGGGCACCGCCGCCAGCAGGACCGGTGAGCGTACCGCGAGGAAGGCCACCGGCAGCAGGACCAGCGCCAGGGCGCCGAGCTTCTCCGGGGAGCCGTGCGCGAGGGCTTCGGGGATGGGATGAGATGATCATAGCTTCGGCGGCCGCGCTGCAGTGTGTCCGGGAGCGGTCTGGCAGACCTGTGTATGCCGAAAACCTATGCCACCAGACGATATTCATGAATCACGTCCCCGGCGCGGTTGCGCCGCTGAACCCGGAAATGGTCCAGGTCGGTGATGCCGTCGGGCAGCGGGCGCAGTGGCGCGGCTTGTTTGAGGGTTCGATGCGGCCGGTGGGTGTTGTAGAAGTCCTCGTACTCGTGCAGGACGATGATCAGGTGCCGTTTATTCCAGATCAAGGTCCGGTCCAGCAGCTCACGGCGGCAGCTGCCGATTCACCGTTCCATGACCGAATTCATCCGCGGTGCCTGAGCGGCGGAGCGGACAATCCTGACGCCAGCGGCCTGGAACACGGCGTCGAACGCGGCGGTGAAGCTGGCGTCCCGGTCATGCAGCACGAACTTCACCCTGTGCCGCTCGAAAATGGGGTTCGGCTTTGGCCTGTGCCTCCTGGCGTCTCAGGCGGCTCGCACGTACTCGTTGATCAGGCCGGTCAGGACGGGTTTCCCGCGGGTCTGGTGACTGCCGGAGCCCGCCGTGATCACGCAGGGAACGTGGTGTGCAGTGTCTGGGACACGCTGGCCGGTTCCCTGGTGCGGACGGGCAGTGTTGTAATGCTCCTGATGTTCGGTAAGGACGGCGCGCAGGTGCCTCTCGCCGGGAATCAGGCTGCGGCCGGGGAGCTCGCGGCGCAGGGTGCCGGCCAGGCGCTCGCAGGTCGCGTTCATCGGGGGTGCCTGGGCAGCGCTGTCCAGGATTGTGGTGCCAGCTGCCCGGAAGACGGCATCGAACGAGGCGGTGAAGTCCGGTCCGCGGCCGCGGATCAAGAACTGGTTGGCAAGTCCCCGGGCCGCCCGCCGGGATCGGGGCCAGGTTGCGGGCCTGCTGGACGGTCTGCTCACCGGCCGGGTGGCGGTGACACCGGCGGGGTGCATCCGGCGGGTGCCGTGCCCGGTGAACGCCAGGACATGCAGCCTGCTCAGCAGCACAGTGCCGGCGTGAAGGAAGCCCGCGGCGAGGATCGCGGCGGCGTGCGCGCGGGGAAACTGCCGCCAGGCCGGGCCGTCCAGGCGGTGCCGGATCGGTGCCCGCGCCGCGCGGGATCTCATAGACGGTGGACGCCGCGACCCTCACGCCCAGCCTGGCCAGCCCGCCATGAATGCGCCGGTATCCCCGGGCGGGGTTCCCCTTTGCCAGGCGGACGGCGGGCCGGGTGATGCTGCGGGCCGCCGGCGGCCGGGCGGGCTGGCGCCGCCTGCTCGTGCCGTACGTCCTGGCGGCAGGCCTGCGGTGCCAGGCCAGCAGCGCCGCGGGCGTCACCGGGAACACCCCGGCCTGCTGGCGCCGCGGGACGGACCTGATGAGCGCGGCGGACCAGGCCCGGTCACCTGGCCCGTACCGCACCCGGCCAGCGTCCCCTGCGCAGCACCGCGTTCTCGTGCCGGACCACCAGCAGCTCAGCATCCCTGCCATGGTCCCGGCGGAACATCAGGGCGATCAGGCCAAAGGGACCAGCGCATCAGCAGGCAGGCGATCTTGAGCAGCACCCGGCCAGCCAGCCACCCCTCAGGCAACCCCGCAGCCATAGCAGCAGGCCGGGCCACACAATCGAGTATCCGGGCGGCACAGCACCCGCCGGGGCTTCGTTCAGGGGACTGGATCGCGGTCGCCGAGCCCTGCTGACTCAACTGCCGGACACACCAATTTGTGAGATGGATCGCCAGTCACCTAGCCGTTGTCTGCGGGTAGCGCCTCGGGCGTCGCCGGAGTATGACGGGGCGCGGGGACCTGGCGTCTTGCTCGCCCGAACGGAGTATGGGCCGGTCCTCCGGCCTCGCGGCAACACGCTGCGGCTGCCTTCATGGCGCCGGCCAGATGAGCTCGCCAGTCGAGTGAAGGCAGAGCGTGCCGCTGCCTGACCGGCGCGCCACCGGCCGAGCCCGCTGACTCGTCTTCAGCGCGCAGGATCGCCGCGATCAGGCCGGCGAGGGCTGCGTCTCCGGCGCCGATGGTGTCGGCCAGCGGACTAACGGACGTCGCTGCCGCGGAGTAGACGTTCCGGCCGGCGCTCACGATGTCGGCTCCGTCGGCGCCCTTGGTCAGGAACGCCACTTGCACTGCGCCGACGACGATCTGGTCGAGGTCCTGCCGGAGCATGGTCAGATCCGCCTGGCTGATCTTCACGATGTCGCTGCTGGCTAGCAGCAACCGCAGGTTCTGGGCGAAGAGCTGCGGGTTACCCATGAGGTTGGGGCGGGGGTTGGGATCGATGATGCGCAGCGCCGCGGTGCTGTCGAAAACGGCGGCAAGCTGGCGGACGTCCTCGGTGGAATCGAAGGGAAACGAGTTCACCACGACCACGGATGCCCGGCGGATAGCGCCGACGAGCTCGGGAGTCAGGCTTACCTGCCGGCGCGTGCCCTCCGCGAAACGGTACCGGGGCTCCCCGTCGCTGACGTGCGTCGCGGCGTGGCGTGTCGCCGGGAGACCGGGCTGGGCAAGCATTGTGACGCCGAAGCTCTCCAGCGCTGACCTGAGCGCCTGGCCCTCGTCGTCACGGCCGATGCTCGCGGCCAGCGCTGCTGAAACGTTCTCCTGAGCGAGCGCGACGGCTAGGTTGAAGCCCGTGCCTCCCAGGAACTGCTCTA
>JBOHCK010000499.1:0-3454 GCA_050698755.1 Streptosporangiaceae bacterium
GTCCTGCTTACGGGCCGGGCGGTCCGGGTCCGATCCCGGCGGGCGGTCCTGCTTACGGGCCGGGCGGCCCGGGTCCGATCCCGGCGGGCGGTCCTGGCTACGGCCCGGGTCCCATCCCGCCGGGCGGTCCCGCTTACGGGCCAGGCGGTCCGGGTCCCATTCCGCCGGGTGGTTCCGGCTACCGGCCTGATGGTCCGAGCTACGCTCCGCCCCGCGGCTTCGGTCACGTCCCGCCGGGCGACCCCGGTTATGCCCCGCCGGGCGGGCGTCGGCCTGGGCCCCCGAGTCCCCCAGGAGCGCAGGGGTACTCCGAAACCTTCATGGGCGGCTACGCACCCGTCATCCGCGCGGACCATCCGGCCCCGTCGGCGGGCGCGGGCCGGACCGGCCGGACGGCATCGCCGGGAGGCTCCGACGGGCCACCGGACGACGACATGTTCGTATACCGGGACCCCAGCGCGCGGGCGGGCTACCTGGCTGACCAGAGGGCGCAGGAACGCGAGGCGGCCTACTGGTACGACGACCTGTCGGCCGGGCCTGGTGCCACCGAGCAGGAAGAGACCCGCGGTCCCTTCGAGCCCCTGCTGCCCTCCGGCGACGCCCCGCGCCATCAGCCATCCGCGCCTGACGCGATGATGGCGACCCCGGCGGGCCTAGCTGACCGCGTCCAGCAGCTGGAGCCTGACGCGGTCGGGGATGAAGGTACGGAGGAGCCTGCGTACGCCCAGGCGCGCAAGCTCGAGCAGATCAAGGACCTCTACCTGACCGCTGAAGCTATCGGCGAGGAGAACGTCGACAAGCACTTCGACCAGCTCCTAGCCCAGCAGCGCGAGCTGATCGGCGAGTTCTTCAGGCAGTCCGCTGCGGCCAGGCATGGGGATGGCCTGCCGACCCAGGCCGCTGCGAATCCGATCGAGCCACGGCAGCCCGGCCAGATCGGCACCCCGGAAAGCGCGGGCGT
The DNA here is from genome assembly GCA_050698755.1 of Streptosporangiaceae bacterium. GTDB lineage: Bacteria > Actinomycetota > Actinomycetes > Streptosporangiales > Streptosporangiaceae > Palsa-504. The sequence continues at coordinate 962 of JBOHCK010000499.1, forward strand.
CGCTGCCGAACCACCCCGTTCCTGGTGAGCCAGCCCGCGCGCACGCTGGTCATCGCCGTGCTTGGCCTGGGGGAGGCGGGCTCGGTCATCGCCGCCGACCTGGTGGCCGCCGATGTGGACGTCCGCGGGTATGACCCGGCGGTGGCCGCTGCGGAGGGGATCACCGACACCGGCAGCGAAGCCGAGGCGGCGCGGGGAGCAGATCTGGTCCTGAGCGTGAACAGCGCGCAGGCCGCCGTGGACGCCTTCCGGGCCGGGCTGGCGGGCTTGCGCGAAGACGCGCTGTGGGCCGACCTGAACACCGCCTCACCGGGCACCAAACGGCAGCTAGCGGAGATCGCCGAGGCCCGCGGCGTATCGTTCGCCGACGTCGCCATGATGGCGCCCGTGCCCGGACGCGGCCTGCGCGTCCCCATGCTCGCTAGCGGGGACGGGGCCGCGCGGTTCGCGGGCGCGCTGCGGCCCCTGGGTGCGGAGATCGAGGTCCTCGACGGCCCGGCCGGGCTCGCCGCCCGCCAGAAGCTCCTGCGCAGTGTCTTCTACAAGGGCATGGCGGCGGCCGTGGTCGAGGCGCTTGAGGCCGCCAGGGCAGCCGGGGTGGAAGCGTGGATGCAGGAGCACATCGCCGCCGAGCTGACCTCGGCCGACCCGGCCACCGTGGAACGGATCGTCAGCGGCACCGTCAAGCACGCGCGGCGCCGGGCCGCGGAGATGGAAGCGGCCGCGGCCATGCTCACCGAGCTGGGCGTGAGCCCGCTGATGGCCAGCGCAAGCGCGGCGCTGCATGAGCGCCTGGCGGCAACGCCCAACCAAGCTGCGGCCAACCAAGCAGCGGCTAACCCAGCAGCGGCCAACCCCGCAGCCGACGACCCCGCAGCCGGCGGCCCCTTAGCCCAAGGGAACTTAGGCCAGCGGGCCTACCGCTTCGGCCAGGGGCTTGAGGGAGTCGGGCTTGGCGTGAAGCGGGAGGTTCAAGATGACCAGATCGGCCCCCGCGTCCCGGTAGACGGCGGCCTCTTCCACGACGGGCCCCAGGCCTTTATCGGGGTCGATGCGCACGTTGACCGAGCAGGTGATCTCGTCCAGGTCGCGCCCGATGCTGGCGCAGTGCCCGGCGAGCACCTCCTTCAGCTCGGCCCACTCCTGCGGGCTGCTGGAGATCGCGTTCCACTGCTGGGCCCAGCGCGCCACGGTCCGCAGGGTCCGCGTCCGGCCGCGACCGCCGATGGTGATCGGCGGATGCGGCTGCTGCACCGGCTTCGGCTCGCACCTGGCCTCGGTGAGCTGGACGTAGCGGCCCGCGAACGTGGTGGTGGTCTGGCTCAGCAGGCCGACGATGGCCTCGACCCCTTCGTCGAACCTGTCGAAACGCTCCCGCAGTGGAGGGAGCGGGATGCCGTAGGCGTCGCACTCCATCTGGTTCCACCCGGCGCCGACGCCCAATTCCAGCCGTCCACCCGAGATGATGTCCACGGTCGCCGCCATGTTGGCCAGTACGGCGGGATGCCGGTAGATCATCCCCGTGACCTGGCAGCCGATCCGGATCCGCCTGGTCGCCTGGGCCATCGCGCCCAGCATCGTCCAGGCCTCGAAGTTCGGCCCGGTCAGGTCGCCGGTGAGCGGGTAGAAGTGATCCCAGTTCCACGCCGATTCGAACAGCGGGATCTCGTCCGCCGCGATCCACGCGTCATGGATCTCCTCCCAGGTCTGATGCTCGGGCCTTGTCTTGATCGCGAAGCGCATCCCGTGACGTCCTCTCCTGGCCGGATACCGGCGGTTACGGCGCCATCCTAACGACCGGGCCGGATTCCGACCCACCCTCCCCAAGTACCTTGATATCGAGATACTGTAGGTTCAGCACCATGGGAACCGGGAGGCAGCAACGATGACCGCGAACAGCTTCGGCAGCCGGGCGACGCTCCAGGTGGCCGGCGATGAGTTTGAGATCCACCGGCTGGACACGGTGAGCGGATCGGACACCCTCCCGTTCAGCCTGAAGATCCTGCTGGAGAACCTGCTCCGGCACGAAGACGGCGTCAACATCACCGCCGCCCAGGCCCGCGCCGTCGCCGAGTGGGACCCCGCCGCCGAGCCCGATACCGAGATCCAGTTCACCCCGGCCCGGGTCATCCTGCAGGATCTCACCGGCGTGCCGGCCGTCGTGGACCTGGCCGCGATGCGCGAGGCCATGCAGGCCCTGGGCGGTGACGCAGGAAAGATCAACCCGCTCATCCCGGCCGAGCTGGTCATCGACCACTCGGTAGTGGCGGACGTGTTCGGCCGCCCCGACGCTTTCACCAGGAACGTGGAGATCGAGTTCGAAAGGAACCGGGAGCGGTTCGGCTTCCTGCGCTGGGGCCAGCAGGCGTTCGGCCAGTTCAAGGTGGTCCCGCCTGGCACCGGGATCGTGCACCAGGTGAACATCGAGTACCTGTCCAGGGTCGTGATGACCCGGGACGGGGTCGCTTACCCCGACACGTGCCTCGGCACCGA
>JBOHCK010000500.1:0-3419 GCA_050698755.1 Streptosporangiaceae bacterium
GCCCCGCGGCGATCTGGTCGCGGAGCGCGCTGATCGCCGGGGACCGGCGGAAGGTAAGCCCGACCCGGGCGATGATGCCGGCGCGCTCGACGGCGTCGATCATGGCCCGGGCGTCGGCGGTGGTCGCGGCGAGCGGCTTCTCGCACAGCACGTGTTTGCCCGCCGCCGCCAGCGCGGTCACGATGTCCCGGTGCAGGACGTTGGCCACGGCGACGCTGACCACGTCGACGTCGGCGTTCCCGGCGACCGCCTGCCAGTTGGTGTCCGCGCGCTCGAAGCCGTAGCGCGACGCGGCGTCACGGGCCAGGTCCTCGTCGACGTCGGCGACCGAGACCAGCCGGACCTCGGGCAGCCCCAGCCCGAACACGGTGCCGGCGGAGCGGTAGCCGTGCGCGTGGGCGCGCCCCGCCATCCCGGCGCCGATGACGGCCACCCCGATCCGGTCGGTCATGTTTCTCCTCGTGGTCGGCACACCCTGAAGCGTAGCGATCAAGCTGGGCTTACTTGGGCTTGTCCTTGGACGCCCGGCCGCCCGGCGGGCGGATGGGCGGGATGGGCGGCTCCGGGGGGCGGCGCGGGCCTGACCACATGGCCGGCACCGCGTAGACCGCGGAGGCCACCGCGTAGGCGGCCCGCTCGTAGTTGACCCGCCAGCCGACAAAATCCGGCCAGGCTTCCTCGGGGCTGCGCTCGATCGGGAAGTTGACCTCGAGCATCCGGGCCACCGCCTCGAGGAATTCGGCGTAGGTCAGGCTGATGCCGGCCTCCGGGTCGGCTTCTATGGGGATGTCGAAGCCCATCGCCCGGGCGATCCGGCTGAAGCACGAGAACCCGGCCCGAAGGCACAGCCGGGCCGGTATCTCCGGGGCGGCCTTCGGGGACAGCGCCAGGAACATCGCGGCGGAGTCCAGCACGGCCAGCAGCGAGGTCACCCAGGACGACAGCGGCTGCGGGGAGCGGAACCGGACCAGCTGCAGGTAAGTGGTGTGGCTCTCGGCCACGTCGGCGGCCCAGCGTTCCCACTGGGTGTACAGGTCGCCCATCGTGTCCAGGCTCGACATGTCGGTGCCCAGCGCGTAGTGGGTGCGGGCCAGCAGCTCGGGACCCCAGGACGGGAAGCCGCCCCGCGCGTTCAGCAGCGCCACCTCGGTCTCCCGGCGGTTGAACGAAGCGTACAGCGTCGGCAGGTAGGCGATCTGCAGCGTGATGATCACCAGGCCCACCGCCGCGGCCAGGAACACGATCACCGCGGGCACCGCTCCGTTGGGTACGGCGAAGCCCAGGGTGAAGATGGAGGACCCGGCGTCAACGAAGGCCGACACCGCGCCGCGGGCGGCGAAGGGCCACAGCAGCAGGGCGAACCCGACGTACGCGACGATGAGCCAGGCCGCCAGCTGCGCCAGCAAGACCGCCGCCGCCTGAGTGGCGAGCAGCCGGTCGCGCCGCCGGTACCCCGCGACGTGCTTGCCCACCAGCTGGTAGACCCGGTCGACCCCGGTGTCCACCCAGCGCGTCAGCCGGCTGCTGACCTGACGGGACACGACCAGCGTCCCGATGACGCTGGACATCGACGAGAGCACCAGCAGGCCGCCGATCACCGCCGCCACCACGCGCCCCGCCAGCGGCATCACCATGGGTTCTCTTCCACGTCACCGAACCTATCGGGGACCGGGTTGAGCACGCGCTCATCGCCTCGATAACCTGCCAGCCATGGTCTCAGCTTGGCCCGCGGTCTCGTACGAACAGTGGCGCGCGACGTGCGACACCTTGCACGCGCACACCCAGGTGCTCGGCAAGCTGGCGGTCAAGCTGGCGCCGCCCGAGCCGGAGTTGCAGCACGCGGCGCTGCGCCTGACCGTGCGCGGCTGGGAGACGGCGCCGCTGCCTGCGCCCGATGGTTCCGGCGCGCTCGTCGTAGCGCTCGACCTGCGCCGGCACGAGGCGGTCGCCGAGCATAGCGACGGCCGGGCCGTCGCCGTCGCGCTGACCCCGCACCGGGCGGTCGGCGAGGTGACGCGTGAGCTGCTCGCGGCGGTGCGCGGCCTGGGCGGGCCGGTGGAGATCGACCCGAGGCCGCAGGAGGTGCCCTGGAGCGAGCCGCTGGACGAGGACACCGAGCACGCCCACTACGACCCGGACGAGGTGGCCAGCTACTTCGCGGCGGCGACCCAGGCGGCGCTGGTCCTGGCCGCGTACCGCGCGCCCTTCCGCGGCCGCTCGACTCCGGTCAACGCCTGGTGGGGCTCGTTCGACCTGGCCGTGAGCCTGTTCTCCGGACTGCCCGCCGAGCCGCCGTCACATGACTTCATCATGCGCAACGCGATGGACTCCCAGGAGGTCGCCGTCGGCTGGTGGCCCGGTGACGGCCGGTACGGCCGGGCCGCGTTCTACGCTTACGCCCACCCGGCCACGCCGGAGTTCGGCGGCGCGGCCTTGTCCCTGGACGCCGCGCGGTGGGATCAGGCGCTGGGGGAGTACATCCTGGACTGGGACGATGTCCGGTCGGCGCCAGATCCGCACGCGGCCGCGCTGCAGTTTGCCCGGTCCGCCTTCCAGCACGCGTGCGTGTCCTGCGGCTGGGATATGACCCTGGCCGCCAGCGCCGAGGGCACCCCGCCGCCGGTCAGGTGACGCGCCGGCGTTAGACGGTCCGGCTCTAGACGGTAAGGGGAAGATCGGTGAACGACGAGAGCAAGCACGAAATCACCATCTCGCGCGGGTTCGAGGCGCCGCGCGAACTGGTCTACCGGGCCTTCGTCGACCCGGACCAGCTCTGCGAATGGTACGGACCCGACGGGTTCTACGTGCCCTGCGAGACGGTGCAGATCGACGCCCGGCCCGGCGGTTTCCAGCGTTTCGTGATGGAGAACGTCGAAGACCCGGATGGCCGCTACCAGGTCGAGGTGACGCTCAGCGAGGTCGTCGAGAACGAACTGCTCGACGGTCACCAGGAGGTGGAGCGGATCGGCAGCGCGAGGGCGGCCGACCGGTCCAGGCTACGGCTGGAGTTTCTCGAGGAAGGGGCCGGCCAGACCCGGCTTGAGCTGCGGCAAGGTCCGTTCACCAAGGAGACAGGCGAGGCGGCCAGGGCGCGCTGGGAGAGCTCGTTCAAGAACCTGGATTCACTGTTGAGGCGATCGTTGTAGCAGGGAGGACCGCTCATGACTGAGCGCAAGGTGTGGTTCGGTACCGGCCTGGGCGCCTGGAACGGCGTGGATGTGACCAGCGCGGCTGAGTCCGCCCATCTGGTCACTTACGCGGACCGGGAGGGGCTCGACCTGTTCACGGTCGGCGATCACCCGTATTTCGGCGAGAAGCTGGACGCGTACGCGCTGGTGTCATTCCTCCTGGGCCGGACCGAGCGGATCACGGGCGCGGTCGCGGTGACCAATCTGCCCAGCCGTCCCGCGCCCATGCTG
>JBOHCK010000501.1:0-3407 GCA_050698755.1 Streptosporangiaceae bacterium
CGCCCCCGGCGCCTACGACCTCAACGCGGCGTGCGCCGGGTTCTGCTACGCGCTTTCGAACGCCTCGGACGCGGTCCGGGCGGGCACGGCGCGGCACGTGCTGGTCATCGGGTCGGAGAAGATGACGGCCTGGATAGACCCTGACGACCGCTCCACCTGCATCATCTTCGCCGACGGGGCCGGCGCGGTGGTGGTCGGGCCGGTCGCGGACGGTGAGCCCCCTGGCATCGGCCCGGTCGCGTGGGGCAGTGCGGGAGACATGGCGTCCAAGATCACGATCGCCGACCGTGACTCCTTCATCTACCAGGAGGGCCAGGCGGTGTTCCGCTGGGCCACCACGGCCCTGCACCCGATCGCCGCGCAGGCATGCGAGCGGGCGGGTATCACGGTCGGCGACCTGTCGGCGTTCGTCCCGCACCAGGCCAACCTGCGGATCATCGAGGTCATAGCGCGCAGGCTCGGCATACCGCGAGAGATGATGGCCGACGACATCGTGCACGCGGGCAACACGTCCTCGGCCTCGGTCCCGCTGGCGCTGGCTCGGATGGCCGAGCGCGGTGATCTCAAGCCGGGCTCCCACGCGCTTCTGCTCGGATTCGGCGCGGGGCTGTGTTACGCGGCGCAGGTGATCACGGTGCCCTAGCCGCGCCCTGCAGCCGCGCCCTGCAGCCGCGCCCTGCCGCGAGCAGGCAGTGGGTCGGCGAGGCAGGATGGAGGGGTCGCAGCCCCGCCCGGGGCCGCCAGACAATCTCACGACAAGGAGTAAGGAACATGACAGACCAGGAGATCCTCGCCGGGCTTGGCGAGATCATCGAGGAGATCGCCGGCGTACCCGCCGACGAGGTAACCCCGAGCAAGAGCTTCGCCGACGATCTCGACATCGATTCGCTGTCCATGGTGGAGATCGCCGTCGCCGCCCAGGACAAATTCGGCGTGGAGATTCCAGACGACCAGCTGAAGGACCTGGTCACCGTGCAGGACGTGATCAACTTCGTGGGCAAGAACGCCGGGAGTTCGGCGTGAGCTTGGACCGCGAGACGGTCGTCGTTACCGGGCTCGGCGCGACTACCCCGCTCGGCGGGGACGTCGCGTCGACCTGGGCGGCGATGCTGGCCGGGCAGAGCGGCGTGCGGCGGATCACCGAGCCGTGGGCGGAGCAGCTGCCGGTCCGCATCGCTGCGCCCGCGGCCGTCGACCCGGTGGAGGTCGTCGGGCGCGTGCAGGCCCGCCGGATGGACCGCTGCGAGCAGTTCGCGCTGGTCGCCGCCCGCGAGGCGTGGGCCGACGCAGGAGCGCCCGAGGTGGATCCCGAACGGCTGGGGGTGTCGGTCACCACCGGGATCGGCGGCATCGGTTCGACGCTGGCCGCGTACGACACGCTCAACGAGAAGGGCTGGCAGCGCATCTCGCCCTATACGGTGCCGATGCTGATGCCCAACGGGGCGGCCGGCTGGATCAGCATGGAGTTCGGCGCCCACGCGGGTGCGCACTCCCTGGTGAGCGCCTGCGCCTCCGGGGCGGAGGCGATCGGCTACGCCATCGACATGATCCGCTCGGGCCGGGCCGACGTGGTCCTGACGGGCGGCACGGAGGCGGCCATCATGCCGCTGAACATCGGCGCTTTCGCGGTCATGCGCGCGATGTCGACCCGCAACGACGACCCGGAGCGGGCCTCACGCCCGTTCGACAAGGGCCGGGACGGGTTCGTGCTCGGCGAGGGGGCCGGGATGCTGGTGCTGGAGTCGCTGTCGCACGCGCGAGAGCGCGGCGCGACGGTGTACGCCATCGCGGCCGGGGCCGGTTACTCCTCGGACGCTTATCACATCGCGCACCCGGCGCCCGACGGGGCCGGGGTGGCGTCGGCCATCAGCCGCGCGCTGGCCGACGCGAAGGTCGACCCGGCGCAGGTAGTGCACGTCAACGCGCACGCGACGTCGACCCCGGAAGGGGACCCGCTCGAGGCGCAGGCCCTGGCCAGGGCCCTCAGCCCGGCCGCGGACGGCGTGATCGTCACGTCCACCAAGTCGATGACCGGGCACCTGCTCGGCGGCGCGGGCGCCATCGAGTCGGTGGCCGCCATCCTGTCGCTGCGCAACCAGGTAGCCCCGCCGACGATCAACCTCGAGGACCTGGACGACGACGTGCCCATCGAGGTGGCGACCGAGCCGAGGCCGCTGAGCAAGCGCGGCTCCGAGCCGATGGCGGTGCTGAACAACGCGTTCGGGTTTGGCGGCCACAACGTGTCGCTAGTATTCGTCGCCACTTGATCGTGCTTCTCATGCTTTGTCGCGCTTGTTGTGCTTGGCCGGCTTCGGCTGACCGGTAGAGGAGGCCCACGATGACCGCTCCGGATTCCAGTCCGGTGACGCCGCCGCTGCCGCGTGATCCGCGGGAGCGGCTGGCCGCGCTGTTCGACCCCGGGACGCTTGAGTTGCTCCCCGCCGAGGGGGACGAGCGGAGCGGGGTGGTCGCCGGCGTCGGGCTGGTGCACGGCTCGGGCGCGGTAGCGTTCGCGTCCGACCCGCGGGTACAGGGCGGCGCGATGGGCAGCGGGGGGTGCGCGGCGATCGTGTCGGCCTACGCGGAGGCGGTCACGCTCGGCGTTCCGATCGTGGGGCTGTGGCACTCGGGCGGGGCCCGGCTAGCCGAGGGGGTCGCCAGCCTGCATGCGGTGGGCACGGTCTTCGCGGCGATGACCGCGGCCTCCGGGCGGATCCCGCAGATCTCCGTGGTGCTCGGCCCGGCCGCGGGCGGCGCCGCCTACGGCCCCGCCCTGACCGACATCGTCATCCTGTCCGGCCAGGGGCGCATCTTCGTGACCGGCCCCGACGTGGTGCGCTCGGTGACCGGTGAGGACGTGGACATGGAGCGGCTCGGCGGTCCCGAGCCGCACAGCCGGCGCTCCGGCGTGGTGCACGTGGTGACGCAGACCGACGCGGAAGCGCTCGGTGCGGCCCGCCAGCTGGCGGCCATGCTCAGCGACCAGGGCAAGGTCGCCGAGGACGCCGAGTACCGCGACCTGTCCGGCGTGCTGCCCGAGTCCGCCCGGCGTGCTTACGATGTGCACGGGCTGACCAGCAAGCTGCTGGACACCCCTGGCGTCGAGCTGCACCCCCGGTGGGCGCCGAACATCGTGACGATCCTCGGCCGCCTGGCCGGGCGCACCGTCGGCGTGGTCGCCAGCAACCCGATGCGCCTCGGCGGCTGCCTGGACGCCGCGTCGGCCGAGAAGGGCGCTCGCTTCGTCCGGATGTGCGACGCGTTCGGGGTGCCGCTCGTGGTGCTCGTGGACGTCCCGGGCTACCTGCCGGGGGTCGGGCAGGAATGGGACGGCGTGGTCCGCCGTGGCGCCAAGCTCCTGCACGCCTTCGCCGAGGCCACGGTCCCCCGCGTGACGCTGGTGACCC
>JBOHCK010000502.1:0-3402 GCA_050698755.1 Streptosporangiaceae bacterium
GGTTGGGCCGGTCCACCAGCCACCACAGCGCGCGGGCCTCGGCGACCGTCCGGCCGGTGTCGTGGGCGATCCGCGGGTCGACCTCGATCGACACCCGGCCGTCCACTCCATCGGTGGCGTCATACACCGGGCGCAGCACGTCGCACGCCTGACGCACGTCGGACGTCGTCAGCTCCCGCAGCGCCTGATCCGCCGGCACCCGGCGCAGCCGCAGGTCCCGGATCTGCCCGGCGTAGGCGTCACTGCCGCTGATGGCCTTCGCGAAGATCGCCGGATTAGTGGTCACCCCCGATACCCCCCGGCCGCGAAGCGCGGCAAGGCTGCCGGTGGTCAGCCGTTCCCGGCTCAGGTCATCCAGCCAGACCGACACTCCTGCTGTCCGCAGCCTGGCAATCGGGTCTTTCATCACACCTCCAGGTGATCGTGCAGCTGGCATTTACCAGCGTTTCCGTCCGTGACCTGCGCTATTCGCGTACCCGCGTCCCAGGCCGTGATGCCGGGTGCGGGCGCGCCCCCACGCGGCGTGATACCGGATAAGGCCGCCGCCTTCCCTGACGGCCTGTCATCAGAAGGAAGCTGTGTGACGGTGGCGCACGTTTCCTCGTCAACGCTCCCGGCGCTCACGGCCGCGGACTTATCGCGTGGTTGCCGGGCCGCGAGGAACACCGCGATTAGCCATGCCGCCAGCACGGCGACGACGACCACCGCCATGATGGTGAGCTGCACGGCTGAAAGCTCTGAGTTCGAATACATGAGGATCTCCTCCGGTCACGCTTGCGCGGCGGCCTGCGGCTGGTGCATGTCCGCGAGCAGGGCTGCCAGGTCCGCACCGGAGCCGGTGAGCGCGGGGAGCAGCAGGTCGTTCTCCTTGGCCACGTGCCCGGCGAATAGCGTCGCGATCCATTCCGAGACTGAGGCGGCCTCGCCGCCGTCCACGCCGGGCTGGAGCCGTCCGGCGAGGTAGGCGAGTTCACGGTGCTCGGCGGTCAGGGCGCGGACCAGCTCGCTGCCCCGAGCCTGGGTGGCTGCCGCCTGGTAGAGGGTCCGCTCCTTCGCCTCGGCATGAGGCAGGATCTCTTCTTCCAGGTAGCCGCGCAGCGTTGCCAGCTGCCGCTGGAACGGGACGCCGCTGGCCGCCGCGTCGCAGACCGTGCCGGCGCGCCGTTCCAGGCCGCGCCGTAGCACCGCGTGCTGGTGGACGATCTGCCTGATCTGCTCGGTGGCGCCTTCGTAGGTGACGCTCATCAGGCACCTCCTTCCAAGAGCTATTAGTTTTAACAAGCTCTTTATGTAAATATTCCTGGCAGGTCTCAGATCACGATGTCCAGCGGTTCCTCGATCAGGTCCCTGAGGCGGGTGAGGAAGCCGGCGGCGGTGGCGCCGTCGACGGCCCGGTGGTCGATGGACAGGGTCAGCGTCATGGTGGTGGCGATGGTGACCTGGTCGTCGCGCACGACGGGCTGGCGGACGGCTTCGCCGACGGCGAGGATGGCGGCCTGCGGCGGGTTGATGACGGCGGTGAACTGCCGGATGCCGTACATGCCGAGGTTGCTGATGGTGAAGGTACCGCCCGCCAGCTCGTCCGGGATGAGCTTGCGGGCCCGTGCCCGGGCGGTGAGGTCGCGGGCCTCGCGGGCGATCTCGGTGAGGGTCTTGCGGTCGGCGTCGCGGATGACCGGGACGATGAGCCCGTCGTCGATGGCGACCGCGACGCCGACGCTGACGTGGCGGTGCCGCAGGATGCGGGTCTCGTCCCAGGAGGCGTTGACCTCGGGGTGGGCGGCCAGTGCCGTCGCGCAGGCCCGGATGAGCAGGTCGGTGACGGTGATCTTGACGTCCGCGCCGCGGCGCTCGTTGGCCTGGGCGCGGAACGCGAGCAGCTTGTCGGCGGCGGCCACGACGGTCAGGTAGAAATGCGGGACCTCGCGGGCGCTGGCGGCGAGCCGCTCGGCGGTGAGGCGGCGCACCGTGGTCAGCGGAATCTCCTCGGCGTCCACGGCCGGGGCTAGCGGCGCCGCGGCAGAGGGGACAGGTGATGGGAGCACGGCCGCGAGAGGCACGGCCGGAGGGCTACCGGGCGCGAGCCGCGCCGACCTGGTGGGTGCCGGCGCCGGCTGGGCCCCGTCGCGCGTGCGGGCGGCTTTCTCGATGTCGGCGCGGATGATCCGCCCGCCGGGGCCGCTGCCGCTGACTGTGCTCAGGTCAATCCCGCGCTCGCGGGCGAGCTTGCGGGCCAGCGGGGACGCCGGCACCGGCCCCGCGGGCGGCGGCCCGGCGGCTGGTGCGGGTGCCGGGGGAGAAACCACCGCTCGTTCGGCCTGATCGGGGGCGGGTACCGGCGGCGGCGCGGCAGCGGCGGGAACGTCCTCGGCCTGGCCGATGACGGCGATGGGGGTGCCGATCGGGACCGATGCCCCCTCCTGGACCAGGATGCGGGTGAGCACGCCCTCGTCGTAGGCCTCCATGTCCATGGCGGCCTTGTCGGTCTCGATCACCGCCAGCACGTCGCCCTGGCGGACCTGGTCCCCCTCGTGCTTGACCCACTGGCTCAGGACACCTTGCTCCATGGTGTCCGACAGCCGGGGCATGAGCACGTCGGGCATCAGTTCCCCCCGACGGTCTGGCGGATGACCCGGGTGATCGCCGCGGCGTCCGGCAGGGCGGCGAGCTCGAGCGGCTTGGCGTACGGGAGCGGCACCTCGGCGGCGGCGACCCGCCGGACCGGGGCATCGAGGTAGTCGAACGCGCCCTCGGCGATCGTGGCAGCGAGCTCCGCTCCTGTCCCGTAACTGAGCCAGTCATCCTCCACGATCACCGCGCGGCTGGTCTTGCGGACCGAGGCGCAGACGGTGTCCCGGTCCAGGGGTCGGAGGCTGCGCAGGTCGACGACCTCGGCGGAGATCCCGTCGCCGTCCAGCCTGCGGGCGACGTCCAGCGCGATCACCGCGGCCCGCGAGTAGCCGACGACCGTCACGTCCCGGCCCGGCTTGACCACGGCGGCGCGGCCGATCTCCGCCAGGTACTCGCCGTCGGGCACCTCGCCCTTGGTGTTGTACAGGGCCAGGTTCTCCAGCACGAGGACGGGGTCGTCGTCGCGGATGGCCGCGGCCAGCAGGCCCTTGGCGTCGGCGGGGGTGGCCGGAGCGACGACCTTCAGGCCGGGCACGTGCGCGTACCAGACCTCCAGGTTCTGCGAGTGGGTGGCCGACAGCTGCTGGCCGCCGCCGCCCGGGGTGCGGATCACCAGGGGCACGCTGACCTGGCCGCCGGACAGCGACCGCAGCTTGGCCGCGTCGTTGACGATCTGGTCGATGGCCAGCAGGCTGAAATTGATCGTCATGATCTCCACCACCGGCCGCAGCCCCATCATCGCGGCCCCGATCGCGACCCCGGTGAAGCCTT
>JBOHCK010000503.1:0-3383 GCA_050698755.1 Streptosporangiaceae bacterium
GCCGTGCACGAGCGCGATCATGTCGAAGTGCTCGGCGAGGGCATCCCGGCCGAACGGCAGGGTGGGGTTGGTCGAGGACGTGATCACGTCGGCGCGGCCGGCCAGTTCCAGGACGTTCGGCGCGTGGCCCCCGCCGCAGCCCTCCACGTGGAAGGCGTGGAACACGCGCCCGCCCGCCACCGCGAGCGTCTCGGCCACGCCGCCGGCCTCGTTCAGCCCGTCGGTGTGCAGCGCGACCTGAACGTCGTGCTCCTCGGCGACGCTCAGCGCGGTGTCGAGGCAGCGGGGGTGGGCACCGAGGTCCTCGTGCACCTTGAAGCCGCACGCCCCGCCCTCGGCCAGACCTTCGACCAACGGCCCGGCGTCCGACGAGGAGCCGCGAGCGAGGAAGCCGATGTTCACCGGCCACGCGTCGAACGCGGCGAACGCGCGGCGCAGCAGCCACGGCGAGTTCAGCCCGACCCCCCAGACCGGGCCGATCTCCTGGCCGATCACGGTCGTCACGCCCGAGGCCAGCGCGGCCTCGAGCACGCGCGGGGACAGCAGGTGGACGTGGGTGTCGACCGCGCCCGGCGTCGCGATCAGCCCGTCGCCGGGGATGATCGTGGTGCCCGTCCCGACCACCACGTCGACCCCGTCCAGGGTGTCGGGGTTGCCCGCCCGCCCGATCGCGCTGACCCGTCCGGCCCGCACCCCGATCGAGACGGTCCTGATGCCGAGCACCGGGTCGAGCAGCGTCACGTTGGACACCACGATGTCGCAGGTCTGCGCGGCCGTCGCCGCCCGCAGGTGGATCCCGTCGCGCGCCGTGCGGCCGAAACCGGTGCGGAACTCATCCCCTGGCCGCTGGGCGTCCCCCTCCACCCGGATCACCAGCCCGGTATCGGCCAGCTCGATCAGGCTTCCCGTGGTCGGCCCGCTGTCGGTCATGGCTGGTCCGGCCCGGAATCGGCGTACCCGCAGGCCCGGGCGCGCTCGAGGGCCCGCTCCCTCGCGCCGGGCGCGTCCAGGGGCCCGTCCACCAACCCGGCGAAGCCGATCACCACGCGCCGTCCGCCGATCGGCACGAGCGCGACCCGCCGCGTGGCGCCGGGCTCGAAACGCACCGCCGAGCCCGCCGGGATGGCCAGATGCATCCCGTACGCCGCGGCCCGGGCGAACCGCAACCGCGGGTTGGCCTCGAAGAAGTGGAAGTGGCTGGTCACGCCGATGGGCACCGCCGCGGTATTGGTTACCTCGATCGTGACGCGCGCTGGATCCTCCTCGCCCGCAACCGCGGGAGCGGACGGCGCGGGCGGCGAGCCGACCCGGAACGGGTCGCGGACCACGGCCAGGCGGGTGCCGTCGTCGAAGACCGCCTCCACCCTGACCTCGGGGACGGCCCGGACCACGCCGGGCAGCAGCTCGTCTGGGGTCAACACACCGCGACCCGCCTCGATCGCCTCGGCCAGCCGCTTACCGTCGCGGGCGGCCTCGCAGACGGCGTCGGCGACCAGCGCCGTCGCCTCCACGACGTTCAGGCGCAGCCCGCGCCGGTGCCTGGCCCGGGCCAGTTCCGCGGCGGTGAAGAGCAGGAGCCGGTCCCGCTCGGACGGAGAGAGGAACACAGTCCGCTATTTACCCGTGGCGCTGTCCTCTGATAGGCCACGGGTGAGCACCGCGGTGGTCGGCCCGCCCCGGCGCAGCGCGAAGAACCCGCCCGCGGCGCCGACCACCAGGTAGGTCAGGACCCAGATCCAGTAGTGGTTGGCGGGCGGCGCCTGGCCCGGCTTGATGGACTCCCAGATGCCGTAGCCCACCACTGCGACGCCGATCAGCGGGAGCAGGATGTGCCGCAGCGGCGAGAAGTGCGCCCGGTCCACCCGCCACACGAACACGGGCATCAGCACGCAGGTCGCGCCGTAGATGACGAGCAGCGGCACCGTCGAGATGCCCGCCTCGTCGGTCGCGATCGTGATGGGGTTGCGCATGATGAGGTCGAGGATCACGGTGGCCACCGCCATCAGCCCCACGTACATGACGATGGACGGGACCGGCACGCCAGTCCGCGCCGACACCCTCGACAGCTGGGGCGGCAGCAGGCCCGCGCGGGCGCCGTGGAAGATGTACCGGGATCCGGGCAGGCCCGCGGCCAGGAAGCAGCTCAGCGAGCTCGTCACCCCGATCAGGAACATGATGAAGTGCAGCCACGGCGCGTAATGGCTGGCCAGGGTCAGGTAGGGGGCGGCCAGCCCGCCGATGGTCTTCATCCCGGTCGCGCTGCCCTGCCAGCCGGCGAACCCGACGACCAGCGCGTAGCAGGAGATAAAGAACACGACCATCGTGATGAGGATGCCGAGCACGACCGTCTGCGGGACGATCCGGCGCGGGTTTCTTGACTCCTCGGCGAGCGGGGCGGAGTTCTCCCAGCCCACGTAGCTGAACACGGCGAGGCCGAAGGTCAGGCCCCCGATCCCGGCGAACCCGCCCGGGGAGCCGCCGACGGCGTGCAACGGGGCGCCGATCGCGGCGTGCGCCCTGACCAGGACGATGACCGACAGCAGGAGCAGCGCGACCGCCTCGGTCAGGAAGAGGGCGAAGGCGGTCTTGATCGAGATGCCCGTACCGCGCAGCAGGACCGGGATCCCGATCGCCATGGCGCCCAGCGTGATCCAGATCCAGGTGCCCGTCGACCAGCCCGCGTACCCGGCGCTCCACGAGCCGATGAACACGACCACGCTGCCGACCGAGATCGGGTAGATGAACAGGATCAGGTAGAACGTCATGGCGCCGAGGAACTTGCCCGTGCGGCCGCCGACGTCCACGTCGCCCGTGGCGGCGCGGGTGATGTAGCTGATGAAGCCGCCCGCGCTCGGCATCCGGCGGGCGAACTCGATCAGGCTGTTGCCGGTCGCGAGGATGGCGACGGCGGCGAAGACGAACGCCCACGGCGCCATCGCGCCCATCGCGATCACGATCGCGGGGATGGTCAGGTACACACTGAGCGCGGGCGCGATGTTGGCCAGGCTGCTCGAGGTCGTGCTGAACAGCCCGATGGAGTTCGCGGGAAGCTCCGTGGCCCCGCTAGGGCTCACGGCCTGTGTGGTGTCACTCATCGCCGAATACCACCTTTCCGTTGGCCGCCGTCATGACGACCGAGGTACTCCCGATGTAAGCGGGCGGGATGGCGAACAGGTCCTGGTCGAGGACGGCCAGGTCGGCGTGCATGCCGGGCAGGAGGGTGCCCGCCACGTCTTCGGAGTGGTTCACCCAGGCCACGCCCCGGGTGAACGCGTCGATCGCGGCCTGGACGGTGATCGCCTGCGCGGGCAGGAACGGGTCCTCGCATTCCGGTTCGCCGCGGTGACCGAGGCGCTCGGACAGGACCCGGTTCACCGCGACGT
>JBOHCK010000504.1:0-3374 GCA_050698755.1 Streptosporangiaceae bacterium
GGCGAGGTAGCCATGTCCGTTCCCCTGTCCGTGGCCCCGCTCGACACCGGGCGGATGCCGGCCAGCCACGCGCTGGCCCGGATGGCGCGCGCGATCCGGTCGAACCGCAAGGCGACCGTGGGCACCGCCCTGATCGTGTTCTTCATCCTGGTCGCGCTGTTCCCCGGCGTGATCGCCCACGACAACCCGAGCGCGGACGCCTACCGGCCGAAACTGGGCCTGTCCACTGCGCACCTGCTCGGCACCACCGCGTACGGGCAGGACATGTTCGCGCAGCTGGTGTGGGGCACCAGGAACGTGATGATCATCGCGTTCACCGTGGGCCTGGCCGCGACCGCGATCGCGGTGCTGATCGGCGTGGCCGCCGCCTACCTGGGCGGGCTGTGGGATAGCTCGCTCAACGTCCTCACCGACGTGCTGCTGGTCATCCCGCTGTTCCCGCTGCTGATCGTGATCGCCGCCTACGCGCGCAACGGCGGCACGCTGGTCCTCATCCTCGTCATCACCGCCACCAGCTGGTCGTACACGGCGCGCCAGCTCAGGTCGCAGGCGCTCACGCTGCGCAGCAGGGACTTCCTCGAGGCGGCGCGGGTACGCGGCGAGCGCAAGCTCTACGTCATCGTCATGGAAGTCATCCCCACCATGACCTCGCTCATCGTGGCGGCCTTCCTGACCAACGCCCTGTACGCCATCCTGTTCGCGTCCAGCCTGCAGTTCATCGGCCTGGGCGACCCGAACACCGTCAGCTGGGGCACGATGCTCTACTGGGCGGAGAACAACGCGGCCCTGCAGACGGGCCAGCCCCTGTGGGTGATCGCGCCCGGGGCCTGCATCGCCGCGCTCGGCGCGGCGTTCGCCCTGCTCAACTACGCCTTCGACGAGATCGGCAACCCGGCGCTTCGGCCCGTGCGAAGGAGCAAGCGTGTCCGAAGTGCTTGAGGTCAGCGGCCTGTCCGTGGACTACCCCCTGGACCGCGGCGACGTCCGGGCGGTGGACGACGTGTCCTTCACCCTCGACCGGGGCGAGTTCCTCGGCATCGTCGGCGAATCGGGGTGCGGGAAGTCGACGCTGCTGTTCGCCGTCGCCCAGCTGCTCGCCCCGCCGGCCAGGATCGCCGCGGGCAGCGTCCGGTTCCAGGGCACCAACCTGGTGGGCCTGACCGACGGGCAGCTGTCCGCGATCCGCTGGCGGGACATGTCGGTCGTCATGCAGAGCGCGATGAACGCGCTCAACCCGGTCAAGTCGATCGGCGCGCAGTTCAAGGACGCGCTGCGGGCGCACGGCAAGCCGACCGCCGAGCAGGTCGCGGCCAGGTCCGCCGAGGTCCTGAAGATGGTCGGCATCGACCCGGTGCACCTGGGCAGCTACCCGCACCAGCTGTCCGGCGGGATGCGGCAGCGGTCGATGATCGCGATGGCGATGCTGTTCACCCCCGACCTGGTGATCATGGACGAGCCCACCTCCGCGCTGGACGTGGTGGCGCAGCGCTCGCTGATGGTGCAGATCAGGGAACTCCAGCTCCAACTCGGCTTCGCCGTCATCTTCGTCACCCACGACATGTCCCTGATCAGCCACTTCTCCGACCGGCTGATGGTCATGTACGCCGGCCAGGTGGATGAGCTGGGCGCGACCAGGACGGTCTTCGACCGGCCGCTACACCCGTACACCCAGGGCCTGCTCGAGGCCTTCCCGTCCATCCGCGGTCCGCGGGTCCCGCTCAAGGGGATCCCAGGCAATCCGCCCGACCTGGCCCGCCTCCCGGCCGGCTGCCGGTTCCACCCGCGCTGCCCGTACGCCGTGGAGCGCTGCGCGCAGGTCGCGCCCGACCTGTTCGACCTGGACCGGGCGCTGGTGCGCTGCCTGCGGCGCCAGGACGGGAGCCTCGTCTGATGACCTCCGCCGAACTGCTCCGCGCCGAGCACCTGACCAGGCACTTCAAGATCGGCGGCGCCTTGTCCCGCCGGACGCTGCACGCCGTGGACGACGTGAGCTTCGCCATCGGCGAGCGGGAGATCGTCGCGCTGGCCGGCGAGAGCGGCAGCGGCAAATCCACCATCGCCCGCCTGTTGGCCAGGATCTACTCCCCCACCAGCGGGGAGATCTACTTCGAGGGCAGGCCGGTCTCCCGGATCCGCACGCGCCGGGACCGGCTGCGGTACAGCGGCCTGGTCCCGATGGTGTTCCAGGACCCGTTCGCGTCGATCAACCCGGTGTTCCGGGTCCAGCACGGCGTCATGCGCAGCCTCAAGCTGCACCGCCGCGAGCTGTCCGGCGCCCAGCGGCGCGACGAGGCGGCCCGGGTGTTCGACGTGGTCGGGCTGGGCTCGGACATGCTGGAGCGGTTCCCCCACGAGCTGTCCGGCGGGCAGCGCCAGCGGGTCGGGTTCGCCCAGGCCCTCGCGATGCGCCCGAAGCTGATCCTGGCCGACGAGCCGGTCTCGATGCTCGACGTGTCGATCAGGATCGGCCTGCTCAACCTGATGGCCGAGCTGCGGGACACGATGGGCGTGTCGATCCTCTACATCACCCACGACATCGCCAGCGCGCGGTACGTGGCGGACCGGCTGATCGTGATGTACGCCGGCCAGATCGCCGAGGCCGGGCCGATCGAGGACGTGCTGACCAGCCCCAGGCACCCGTACACCCAGCTGCTCCTCTCCGCGGTGCCCGATCCCCGGGCGCCGCTGGCGGTGGCGGCCGAGACCGACCGGGGCGAGCCGCCCAAGGTCATCGACCCGACGCCCGGCTGCCGGTTCCGCTGGCGGTGCCCGCTGGCCATCGACACGTGCTCTCAGGTCACCCCGGTGCTCGCCGAGCTCCTCCCCGGGCATGACGTGGCGTGCCACGTGGCCCAAGCGCAGGCCAGCGCGGCGGAAGCGAACGAGCCCCTGATTAAGGAGACGTCGTGAAGCTGGCGGTGATCGGCGGCGGGTCCACCTACACGCCCGAGCTCGCCGACGGCATCGGACGACTGCTGCCCGACGTCGCGGAGCTCGCCCTCGTCGACCCTGATCCCGCCCGTTTGGCCGTGGTGGGCCCCGTCTCGGCGCGGATCATGGCCGCGCACGGTCATCCCGGGCGGGTCACCTGGACCGGCCGCCTGGACGAGGGCGCCGAAGGCGCGGACGCCATCTTGATCCAGCTGCGGGTCGGCGGGCAGGCTGCCCGCCACCGCGACGAGACCTGGCCGCTTGATTGCGGGTGCGTCGGGCAGGAGACGACGGGCGCGGGCGGCTTTGCAAAAGCGCTGCGCACCGTACCCATTGTCTTGGATGTAGCCGAACGAGCGATGCGCCGGGCTTCGCCCTCTGCCTTCTTGATCGACTTCACCAATCCGGTTGGCATCGTGACGCGGGCGCTGCTGTCCGCGGGC
>JBOHCK010000505.1:0-3367 GCA_050698755.1 Streptosporangiaceae bacterium
GCGCTGGGCCTGACGCGCGACCCCGCCCTCGGCCCGCTCCTGGTCATCGGGGCCGGTGGTGTGCTCATAGAAATTTTGGCCGAACGAGCGGTGGTGCTTCCCCCGGTTACCCCCTCGGGGGCCCGCGCGGTGATCTCCCGCCTCCGCCTCGCCCGGATCCTGGCGGGCGCCCGCGGTCAGCCCGCCGCCGACCTCGGCGCGATCGCCCACGCCATCACGGGCCTGTCGGCCCTGGCCTGCGACCTGGGCGACGTCCTGGACGCGCTCGACATCAACCCGCTGATCTGCGGCCCGAACGGAGCCATGGCCGCCGACGTCCTCGCCATCCCCCGGTTAGGCCCGCGGCACCGCTACGATCTTCGCCATGGGTCACGGACGAGAGCGGTATATAGCACGGGCAGCCTTGTTCGCTGCCGTCATCAGCCTGGCGGCCGGGTGCGGTAGTTCGTCGTCGCCGGGCAGCAGTACGAGTGCCCCGGCCACCACTGCGACCTTCTCGGCTTCTGCTACCAGCCCGGCCAGCGCGGCGGGGTTCATCAGCATCGTCGAGCCGTTCGACCCCGGCCACCCGGCCCGGACCGCGGCCGCCCCGGCTAGCTGCGGCAGCCAGTCGTCGACGCTGACGATCGAGCAGTGCTTCCAGGCCAAGACCGAGAACACCGACGCCCAGATCGACGCCGTGCAGCAGGCCAAGTACGCCGCCGCGTCCGCGGCCGGGAAGGCCACGATCCTGACCCAGGACCAGGCCTGGCTGAACGCGCGCGCGCCAGTGTGCACGGTGGCCTTCGACACCGGAGGGACCATCGACGGGATCGAGGTCGCGTCCTGCCTGCTGGACGAGAGCACCTCCCGCCTGTGGGCCGTGAAGGGAATCACCCAGCCGGTGGACATGCTCAAGGGCACCGACAACTCCGACCCGGACTTCTTCTCCTGGTACACCACCCCGGAGGGCTCGCGCATCGCCGAACTCTCCACCCAGGGCGACCAGTCCGGCACCGGCTCGATCATCGCCTGGACCGTCATCGGCGGCGCCGACGGGTTCATCATCAACCCCAAGCAGTTCTACTACGCCGACGGGTCGTTCACCGACTACGGCACGATCGTGGGCCCCAACCCCGCCTTCCACAAGGTCGCGACCGGCGTGGAGTACGTGTTCGACATCGACTACTCGCACCTGAACCAGGCGCCCAAGGGCAATGCGAGCGCGGGGTTCGAGTACGTCCCTGGCACCCCGGTCGCCATCTGGCACTAACTCTCGTCAGAGCGCGTAGCGGCCCCGCTGCTCGATCAGCCGCCGCGCGTTCCGCATGGCCAGCGCGATCACCGTCTCCATCGGGTTGATCCCGATCGGCCCCGGGAACACGCTGGCGTCGCAGACGAAAAGACCGCGCACGCCGTGGAAGGCCCCGAAGCTGTCGACCACGCCGCGCCGCGGGTCCTCGCTCATCCGCGCGGTGCCCATCAGGTGGATCGAGTAGAGCTCGATCGACCGCCGGGGCACCGGGCGGGCCAGCAGCCGGCGCAGGTCGCTGGGGTCACGGATCTCGGGCGCGTCGTTGAAGGGGAGCACGATCCGGCGCGCGCCGGCCGCGAACAGCGCCTCGGCGGTCAGTTCCACGCCGCGGACCACGCGGTCCGCGTCCCGTTCGGTGACCCGGTAGAAGACCTGCGTCCCGAGGCCGGGGAGGTTGCGGATCCGCCCGGTCCCGGTGTCCTCGATCAGCGGGCCCGCGGTCACGACCCGGTTGTAGTCCGCCATCAGCTCACCGAGCCCGCGGCCGTACCCGGGCATGACCCCGGCCAGCATCGAAGGCGTCAGGTTCTGCGCGCTCATCATGATCCCGTCGGCCAGGAACTCCCGGATCTGGAAGGCCTGGTGGACGCCCTGCCAGCCGGTGACGTCGAAGTCGAAGAGCGCGACCACGTTGGCGTTGGGGTGCATCGACAGGTTGCGCCCGAGCTTGGAGGACTGCGACCGCAGGCCCGACCGCACCAGCAGCGCGGGCGTCTGGAGCGCGCCCCCGGCGACGATCACGGCCCGGGCCCGGACGACCACCCGCGGGCCCTGGGCCCCGCCGGGCCTGACCACGTGACCGGTGACGCCGGCCGCGGTGCGCCCCGAGACGGTGATCCTGTCCACCCGGCAGTCGGCGATGACCCGGGCGCCGAACGCCAGCGCCCGCGGCACGCTGGTCAGCACCATCGAGCGCTTCGCGCCGGTCGGGCAGCCGTTACCGCAGTTGCTCGTGCCCGCGCAGTGCAACTGGTTGCGGCGGTTCGCGGCGATGGCCCAGCCCTTGGCGTCGGCACCGGCCTTCAGCAGCAGCGAGTTCTGCCCGATCGTCTCCGGGTCCTGCGTCCCGACCGAGTTCCTGGCCTCGAACCGGGCGAAGTACGGCTCCATCTCGGCTTCGCTGATCTCCAGCACGCCGTCCTGTTTCGCCCAGCGCTCCAGCACCTCGGCCGGGGTCCGCCACGACATCCCCCCGTTGACCACCGTCGAGCCGCCGACGCAGCGGCCCTCCGCGAACAGCACCGACGGCCGTCCGATCGTCGCCCCGCCGCCGCCGTCGCGGTACAGGGTCCGCAGGGCCCGCCCGGTTTCCGGCCGGAAGGATTCGGTCGTGTGGTAGCCGCCCTCCTCGAGGACCACCACGTCGACCCCCGCCTCGGCCAGTTCGGCGGCCACGGTCGCCCCGCCCGCCCCCGACCCGACGATCACCACCCCGCACTCCAGGTTCAGGTCCCCGGTGACGTCGGCCTGGGTGGAAAGTCCCGCAGGAATGCTCACCGTCCCGTGCTCCCGCCCTCTTCCCCTGGGGGAATCTTCTCCCGGACGGTGACAGCAGCCTCGCCCGCCCGGATTTCGGGCCCGTAGGACTCCAGGCGGCGCCTGGCCACGGCCGCGATGTAGGGGGCGGGGTGGTATCCGATCTCCCGCTGGACCGGGGGGAGTTCGTAGTAACACATCACGACCAGGCTCTTGAGCCGCCGGACGAACTCGGCGGGGACGCTGCGGCTAGCGAGGATCCCCCTGATGTACGCCTCGCCGGCCTGGTCACCGAGCTGGGAGAAACGCCGCCCCCGCGACCGCCGGGACAGGCGTGCGGCCTGGTCGAGGACGACCAGCGTGATGGTCAGGGCCTTCCGCGCCTCGGGCGCCAGGGCGGCCAGCATCAGCTCGAGCTCGCCGAGCACCCGGTCCGTCCGGTGGTGGGCCGTCATTTCCGGCGGGCAGACGATCTCCGCGAAGCGCCGTGCCGCGCGCCTGGCCCTGGCGGGCAGTCGCGGGGCCGAACCCCCTGCAGTCATCAGGCCATTGTCGGGCATGTCAGGCCGGCAGCGCGGCCTGGATGGCGCGCTTGTG
>JBOHCK010000506.1:0-3349 GCA_050698755.1 Streptosporangiaceae bacterium
CATGTCACGTAACAAACCCGGCGTGTCACTACATCTCCGCAGAACCACCGCGCGCAGACCACCCGCCTGCGCCAGGCCGCAGCCAGCTCCCGGAACCCCGATCCCACGGGTTCACCGATTACTTACCCTTAAGCAAGGCAAAAAGGCGGATTCGCTACCCGTAAACGTCTGGAACGGTGCACGGCCGGAGAAATGGCGCCGCCTTCATCCCGACAAGCCGGCATACACCATCCTGGCCCAGATGCACCGCGATCTGTCAGAATGGGTACACCCGGATCACGAGCGCTGGATCACGGTCCGTGAGGCCGCCCGGCTTCAATCATTCCATGACGGCTTCATCTTCAAGAGCAGCGAATGGCAGATGCTCAAACAGATCGGCAATGCGGTACCACCGTTGCTCGCTCGCGCTCTGGCGAGCGCCGCTGAAGGTGTGCTTGAACGCCTGGACGGCGCACGAGACACCACCTCACCAGGGCTTGTAATCACCGCAGACAGCTAGTCGGGCTCGTCGCTGACCATACGATTGCCCGCTATCTTGCGCTTACTCTGCCAGCTGCGCAGTGCGGCGGGAGTCCAGCAGGGTCGGCCGTCGTCGATCTTGCCCTCGCCAGGGACGGGGTTACGAGTGCGGGCACGGCGGAAGCTCTCCGGCTTGTCGTAACCGAGATAGGACGCAGCGTCCGCGATGCCGATGATCAACTGGTCGCCTCGCGTCGCCACAGGGCCGTCGTCGGCGCGGTGCCGCCCGGTGCTGGTGACAGGCTGACCGTCACGGGCGATAGGGGCGCGGTGCCGGCCGGCTGGGCGAGCCGGCTCTAGAGCCACCAGGGGCCGGGCGGGGTTGTCCGGGGGCGGGACATCGGACGGCCTTTGCGCTGGTACCAGCGGTCGTGTCGCAGGCGGGACATCGGCCGGGACATCCTCATCGAGGCGAACCAGGGATGCGCCGGCGAGCTTGCGGCCTTCACTGAGTACGTGCGCGGTGATCCACGGGGCGGGCCGCATATCGGCGAACCAGTCGGGCGGGGGCGGGCCGGTCAGCGCGTAGCGGCGTCGTTCCTCGGCAGGCATCCAAGCGATCTGGGCGTGGTGGATCAGTTCTTCGGCCTCGCCGATGCCGACCACGCCCCGGCCTTTGATCCGGGTATCCCACTGGATCGGTGCGGTGTACCCGAACGTCATTCGCCACAACGACGTAGTGAACGCCCCGGTGATCAGCCGGTACCCGTACTGACCCCGGCTATCGCTGTCCCCGAACAAGCGCAGGTTCGGCTGGTGCACCGCCACCACCAGCCGGTGCCCGGCCTGCCGGCCCTGCCATTCGATTTGCCGCCGCTGATCCAGCGCCGGGGGCTGGCCCTGCACGTGGGAGCGCTGGTGCATCCGCGCGGCCATTGAGGCGAACGTGCCGAACTCATCAATGACCAGCAGCCGGGCCGGGAACGCCCACGGCTGGGCGGTCTTGCCGCCAACTGCCATGTTGACCCCGAGCATCGACAGGAAGAATTCTTCCAGCGCCCACATCATGGATTCGATGTCGGTGTGCACGCGGATGCCGGGCACGTTGGTCAGCACGTCGTGTAGTCGTAGATCCGCGCGATGGACGCCACGCTGGTGTCGAACCGCGCCTCCTGGCCGGGCTGCTCCTCGGTCATGAGGCGACTATCCCACTGCGCCCAAGTGGCCAGGGGTCAGAGCCCGGTCACGGCTACGGGTGCGGGATGCTCGACGGTGAACCGGTAGCGGATCGTGGCCGCCTGCCCGCCGTCGAGCGGCAGTTCCCAGGTGAGTTCGCCGAGATCGCTCTGCTCGGCCGGGTCTGGGCTCGTCTCGCGCAGGCGCACCTTGATATCGCCGTCGGTGGATACGGGCACGTGATCGTGCACGCTGACCCTGGTCTGGCCCGCGCGGTGATTCTCCAGCGTGATCTCGTAGACCAGGTCGATCGTGCGCGCCCCGCCGATCACGGCCTTGCTCGTGCTCCGCCTGCGCAGCTGGCGTTCGACTCTGATCTGGTCGTCCACCCCGAGCTGCAGCTCGAATTCCTCGCCCGCGGCGACGGTCTCCAGGGCGGTCTCCCCGACGAACCGGGTGCCGTGGAAGACCCGCGCTGGGCCGGGCAGCAGCAACAGCGGCGAGGTGTTGGTCACCGACGCCCTCAGGTACGCCTCGGGGGCCATGGCCGGGACCGCCAGGTGGTCCAGGGCGGCGTCGAGCGCGAACCTGGCGACCACGGTCTTGTGCGGTCCGCCGTCGGCGGGCACGGCGAGCGGACGCTGGACCCGGTACGCCACGCCGGCGCCTGACTCGCCGGGCTCGGCGGCCACCGGCACGGCCTCGGGGACCTGGGCCGGAGGGAGGGCCGACGGTGCCGAGGCGGCCATGGCGACGGCCGCGCCGGGCGGAAGAGCCGCCGACCTGGCCGTCATCCTGACTGGTGGCAACGGCGGAACCGGCTGGGCGCGCCCGATGTACCACGGATCAAGCTCGGGCAACCTCTGGTGCCGCCCGCGCCGCGTGGTGGACAAGACCAGCTCGACGGCGGGCCAGTCCTCGCCGGTCTGCTGGGTGACCTCGGCCAGGTAGCTGACGGCCAGCGTGCCCCCCTCGAGCGCTAGGTCGTACAGCGGCCGCCAGGACGCGCCGGGCACGTGATAGGAGAACTCCACCTCGGCGCGGGTCGCGGCGCCGGCCTCCAGGGTGGCGGATACCTCGGTGAAGGCAACACCGTGCCCGGCCCCCTTCTCGGCGGTCACCAGGCGCGCCTCGGCGGCTTCGAGTTCCCGGCGGGCAACGCGCCTGCGCGCGCTGATCTCGCGGCGCCTGCCGAGCGTCTGCGCGGTATCGGCGGACAGGTGCCCGGCCATCTGGGCCAGGTCATCGTGGCCGGCGCGGCCGAAGCTCACCGCCCGCGCCAGCGCCGTGGCAGCCGCCTCGGACAGGTGGCCGACGAAGTCCAGGCGCGCCTGCTCCGAGGTTTCCTCGTCGTCGAGCGCCTGCACCTCATCGCGGCACCGGTCCACCTCCGAGCGCAGCCGCGCGGTCTCCTCGCGCAGCGGATCGGTGCGGTAGTGGCGGTGGACCTCGACGTCGAGCAGGGCCAGGTCCTGGCCGCGAGCCGCGACGCGGACCGAGGCCGGGTCCACGCCGACCGGCAGGTCGCTGATCACCACCGTCTGGGACCCGGGCGGCAGGCTCACCGTGCCGGTGCGCTGCACGCGGGCGCCGTCCCTGAAGACCGTCACGCCCGTGATCGGCGCGTCAAGACCAGTGCCGTCCGCCATCCGCGTCTCCTGTTCCTCCCGGCGATTATCGCCGAACCGCGGCGCCCGTATCGCCTTCCCGCTGG
>JBOHCK010000507.1:0-3333 GCA_050698755.1 Streptosporangiaceae bacterium
TGGTAGCCCGGTTCGGCGTCATCCCGGCCGATGATCCACGTCGCGGTGGGAGTCCCCGCGCCCCCCATGCGCATCACCAGCGCCGCGCCTTGCTCGGTCCACTCGAAGGTGACCGGCCCGCGCAGCTTCGCGTCCGGGTCCGGCAGGAACGAGGCCTCCGACACCTCCATGTCCCAGTCGCCCGCAAGGAACCGCAACTCATCAAGTGCCGGGTTCGTGGTCATCGCTTCTCCTCGGCTAGCCGTACCTGTCCGTCATCAACAGGTCTAACGACCCGACCACGCCAAACTCATCGGTTTATCGGCGGGGGCGGAGCGAGGCCCCCGCACGGGCTTAAGCCCCGGTCGCGGCCATGACCGCGACCGGGGCCTTCTCCCTAGTGGTTATGCGGGTTGTGCTGCTGGTTGTGGACCGTGACGGTCTGACTCGTGCAGTCCCGGACGTTGCCGCCCCACTGGTTGGCGGCGCACAGCGTAATCGTGGCGCTGTCGGTGTTGTACACGGTGCCGCTGAACTGGTCGCTCCGGCCGGGACCGGCCGAGCCGATCAGCTTGCCCCGCTGCCAGGAGTTAGAGGACAGGAACACCTCCTCGGTGACCCCACGGTGGTTGCCGTAGAAGCCGAACCGGTGGTCCGATACCGTCCCGGAAACGGTGACCGAGCCACGGCCTTGCTGGCCCCACTGGCCCCACTGGCCGAACTGGCTGCCGGTGACCGTGCCGTGCGCGTTTCCGTAGCTGTTGTACAGGTTGAAGCCCTGCCCCTGGAAGGGGAAGGTGGTCGAGGCCATCGCCGGCGAGGCGAGCAGGCCGGCGGTGGCGATCGCAGCCGCTGAGACGGCTGTGTAAATCACGGGGCGCCTGATGCGCATCGTTTCCTCCCGTAAGAATGCTGGACATTACCTGAAAGACCGTTAAAGATTTTGTTTGAACTCCCCCTTTTGGCCGCTGACCCTGCCTTGTTGCGGCACGCAAGTCCCTTGCTAGGCTCGCGTGGTATGGGGATATATGTCCCCCGTCCTGCCTGAGCGCGCTCCATAGCACAATTGCTCCCGTACCTGGAGCTTCGCTGCAATAATTAGCAAGACTTCCTGAATAACCAGTTTTCAGTACCTGTGTCTTATTCGCGGGCCTGTGACGGGTTTGCCGAGCGAGCGGTGGCGCTTCCCCTGGTGACCTCGGGGCCGCTGTGCACTACTCGGTCTTTCCGGGACGGGTCGAACGCTGCTGGGCGGCCGCGGGGAAGCAGGCCCCTACCGCGTCAGAGCTCCGATAGGTTGCCTTCCATGGCCAAGCGTGGACGAGGCTCCAACCGGCGAAAGGCCGGACAGCGCAAGAGGCAGGGACACCCCGCGCGCACGCGCGGCCCCCGCCCGGCCGACCTGCTGACTGACGCCCGCCAGCGGCTCGCCAGCGGTGAGCCGCTGAACTTCCTCACCTACGTGAGCACCCTGCTCGCTGCGCTGGACCCGCGCGCGCGGAACCCGTTCGAACGCGAGCACGCCGGCCGATCTGAGCACGCCACGCTGTCGGAGGTGCTCGATTCCTTCGCCGGGGTCGTGCTTCCCGAGACCACGGCGCTGCTCGCCGCGCTGGCCGAACTCGGCCCCGATGAGCTGATCCGCGCCCGGGCCCGGCGTGCCCTGGCGACGCGGCCTCATCCGCTGCCTGACTGGCTGGCCCGGCTCCGCGAGGTGTCGGTCTACCGCGCGGTGGAGAGCACGCACGTCCTCGGCGACGGAGACAACGTGCTGCTCGGCGTGCGGCTGCCTGGTCACGAGCTGACCGCGGTCATCTACATCGACCACAACCTCGGCACCTTGGTCAAGGACGGCTTCCCGGTGCCGAACCCGATCGATGAGGTCGTCGAGCGCATGCGGGAGGTGACCGACGATCCCGATGTCAAGCTCCGCGACATCACCCTGGCCGACGCGCGAGCCCGCGTGGCCGAGGCGGTGGAGAAGGGCGCGATCACGTTCCCGCCGTTCGAGACGGACACCTGGCCGGCGTCGCGTCCGCTGACCGAGTGGCTGCTGCGGCTGCTGCCCGAGGGCGGGACCGGGTACATCAGGCCGAACTGGACCAAGGCGGCGAAGAAGAAGCTCACGAACCGGTTCTTCGGGTCGGAGTTCGGCAGGCGGCTCGACGACGCCGACCGCCGGGACCTGCTGAACGAGTTCTTGTGGTTCGGCACGGACTACGGGCCGGGCGACCCGATGCGATGGAGCCCGGTCGCGGTGGAGATCCTGCTGGCCGACTGGATACCGCGCAAGATCGTGGCCAGCCCCGAGTACCTGAGCAAGGCACCGGCCCTGCTCCGCGCGTTCATCCGGTTCTGCCATGCCGAGAAGAAGATCCGGCCGGTGCTGACGGAAGAGACGCTCGCCGCGGTCGACGAGTACGAGCCGGAGTACCAGCGGGTCATCCGCTCGCCCCGCCCGCAGGGGCCGATGGCGCTGCTCGCCGCCATGGGCGTGCTCGGCGACGAGGAATGGCGGGAAGAACCGGGGGAGGAAGACCCGCTCCAGGTCGATCAGTACGTCCTGGACGCGCTAGCCGAGGACGTCGGCGGGCCGGACGCACTGGATTCGCTGGACGATACCCCGCTGCCGGACGAGCCGTTCGGCTGGGACCAGGTTCCCGCCGAGGTCCGCGACCGGGTCGGTCAGGTGCTGGCGGCCTGCGACCGCTGCTGCGATGACCTTCTCGGCGCCGAGTACCGGACGGCAGGGCGACGGCTGCTGGCCCGCGCCGTCCCTGGCTTGTCCGGCATGCTGCAGGGGACAGGAAAGCCCGAGACGATCGCGGCCGCGGTCTGCTGGGTGATCGGCAAAGGTAACCAGCGCATCGGCCAGGGAACCGGCGAGCTGAGGGTCAAGGACCTGATGAGGCACTTCGGCCTCGGCCAGACCAGCGTCTCCGACCGCGGCCTCCAGGTCATGATCGCCGCCGGGATCCAGCCCGCCAGCACCTACCCGGCGGTGCGCCTGGGCTCGCCTGACCTGCTGGTCTCCGCCCGCCGACGCCGGATCATCGACTCACGCGACCGCCACCAAGCCGCGATCAGCGGCGAGCCCCTGGCGTAAGGGCCTGCTCCCGCCCTCCTGTCGCCCCGCCGCGCTCCGCTTCCATTCCCCTCCGGCCTCATTACCTTCATTGGCCCCACCGGTACCTGCCCGCACCCGATGGGTGTGGCACCGTAATCAGAAGAGTGGTCTTTGATAAATCCCACAACCGTCAGGCCAGTTCAGCGTGCCGTCTCGTAATCGAGGCCACCTACGCAGTTTGACTGTGGCCGCGCGTGGCCGCATCCAGTCGGCGCCGGACCTCCGGC
>JBOHCK010000508.1:0-3332 GCA_050698755.1 Streptosporangiaceae bacterium
TTGTTCCCGCGTTGACCCGCCCAAACGCGGTCAGCACCAGGCTCCCCGCGTCGAACTCGAGCACGGCCGGGAGGGCCGAGATGTCCTGAAGAGCGTAGCTCAGGCCCTCCCCGCTGACGCTGACCAGATAGTCTCCGGCGTTGCGGCCCGCCACGCGGATCCCGACCGAGAACGGCTCCATGTCCGGCGGGACCTCCGTGGTGACCTGCCACAGGATGAACATCAGCGGCGCGAGCAGGTCCGCGGTATCGCCGCTCAGCGCGTGCGCCCGGCCGGTGCCCTGGCGGATGTCCCAGCCGTGCACGCCGTAGTCCATGAGCTGGAACGCCGGGTAGATGAAGGTAGGCAGCGGCCCCATGTACTTGTGCCCGACCATCAGCCCGCCCCACTCATCGGCGGTCAGCGCCTCGCAGATCTCCATCATCTTCGCGAAGTCGGAGCGGAGCCTGGCGACCGCCTCGGCCTGGTCCAGGCCGCGGTGCTCCTTGGCGCCCTCGTCGAGGCGCTCCTGCATGACCTTCAGGCCCAGCGCGTCGGCGACCGCGGTCCCGGAACGGGCCGCGTCGAACCCGACGAAGTAGCTCTCGGTCACGTCGATCAGGTGGCCAACGATGTCCCTGGCCTCCCAGTGCGGGCAGGCGGTGGTAGCGGTCCAGGGGCCGTACTCTGCCATCTCGAACAGCGCATCGGCTTCGCGCCGCAGGACCCTCAGCAGGTTGTCCTTGGCGGCGTAATTGGTCACGTCCCATTCGCTCATGACGACCTCCGGTCGTGGGTTCGCATTCCGAACGAACGTTCTTAAGGCGCACCCTAGAGCGTGGCGGCACCCGGGTCAACGGAATGAGGTGACGAGCGCCGGCAGCCCCGGCGGGGGTCCTTCCTCGATCAGCCGGCCCAGCGCGGCGGTGTCCAGGTGGCCGGCCACCAGGTCGCCGAGCACGTCCAGGCGGGCCTGCCGGACCGCGGCGAAATCGGTGTCGGGCGCGGGCCTGAAGTCCCGCCCGGCCTGCGCAGAAACCTCGGCCAGGAACGCGCGCCTGAACTCGTCGTTCTCCAGCACGCCGTGCCAGCTGGTCCCCCACACGGCGCCGAGCCTGCAGCCGTCGAGGAACGGCGCGGCGGCCGGGTCGGTGACCTCGGCGATGCCGTGGTGGATCTCGTACCCGGCCACCCGCGCGCCGAGCGCCTCGCCGACCGGGCGAGCGAGGCGCTTGTCCGCCCCGAACCTGACCCGGACCGGCAGCACCCCGAGCCCGCCGACGCGGCCCTGGCGCGATTCCACCTGGTCATCGATCTCGCCGGAGAGCATCTGGTATCCGCCGCAGATGCCGAGCACCGGCCCGCCGCGCCGGGCCCGCTCGATGATCGCCTCGGCCAGCCCGCGCTCGCGCAGCCAGGCCAGATCGGCCACCGTGGCCCGGGATCCGGGCAGGACGACCAGGTCCGCGTCGGCCAGCCCGGCCGGGCCGTCCGCGAACCTGACCAGCACGCCGGGCTCGGCGGCCAGCGCGTCAACGTCGGTAAAGTTGCTGATCCGCGGCAGCCGGACCACCGCGACGCGGAGAACATCCTTTTCCCCGAACGAGCTTTGGTTCCCCTCCCGCGCCGGCCCCACTCCCCCCTGGCTCAGGGCCAGGGAGTCCTCGGCGTCCACCCACAGGCCCTCCCGCCAGGGCAGGACGCCGTACACCGGCCTTCCGGTGAGCCGCCGGAGCATGGTCAGCCCGCTGTCAAGCAGTTCGGGGGCACCGCGGAACTTGTTGATCACGAAGCCCGAGATGAGGGCCTGGTCCTCCGGCGCCAGCAGCGCGAGCGTCCCGTACATGGCGGCGAACACACCGCCCCTGTCGATATCCCCGACGACGATGACCGGCAGGCCGGCCGCCCGGGCCAGGCCCATGTTGGCCACATCCGTGTCCCTGAGGTTGATCTCCGCGGGGCTGCCCGCGCCCTCGCAGATCACCACGTCGTAGCGGGCGCGCAGCCGGGCCAGGCTCTCCAGCGCGACCTGCTTCAGGCGCGGCGCGTGCGCCCGGTAGCCCACCGCGTCGGCCTCCGCCTCGGCGTGCCCGAGGACCACCACCTGGCTGCGCCGTTCGCTGCCCGGCTTGAGCAGGACCGGGTTCATGTCCGCCGTCGGCTCGATCCCGGCCGCGGCCGCCTGCATCGCCTGGGCGCGCCCGATCTCCGCGCCTTCGGCGGTCACGAAGGAGTTCAGTGACATGTTCTGCGCCTTGAACGGGGCCACCGAGATTCCCTGCCGGGCCAGCCACCGGCACAGCCCCGCCACCAGCACGCTCTTGCCCGCGTCGGACCCGGTTCCCGCCACGAGGAGCGCTCCCCGGGGTTTGACAGTTCCCATGGGGGTAGTTCTACCTCCCGTCAGCCCCGAGAACGAGGAGGTCCGACATGCTGATACTGCTACTTGCCCTGCTGGTCATCCTGATCGTCGCCGGGGCGGGATTCGCGCTCCACGTGCTCTGGTGGGTCGCCATCGCGGCGCTGGTCGTGTGGCTGCTCGCCGCCTTCACCCGGCGGTTCTAACCTCCGCGGGCGCGCCAGCGCGATGAGCACGGCCAGGCCCGTCGCCGCCACGGTCACGACCCTGGACAGGCGGATCGCGCGGCGGGCGTCGTCAAGCTCCGGGGCCCGGCCCTCCCCCACTCCCAGTCCCGGCCGGGCCTCGGTGACGCCCTCGTAGACGTTGGTCCCGCCCAGGCGGACGCCGAGCGCGCCGGCGAAGGCGGCCTCGCAGCGGCCGGCGTTCGGGCTGGGGTGACGCCCGCCGTCGTGGAGCACGGTGCCCAGCGCGGACGTGGCCGACCGGAAGCCTCCGGCGGTGGCCAGCGGGGCCATGGCGATGGTGAGCGCGGCAGTGACCCGGGCGGGGATCCAGTTGGCGGCGTCGTCCAGGCGCGCCGACGCCCAGCCGAAGCGCAGGTAATGCGCTGACCGGTAGCCCACCATCGCATCCAGCGTGTTGACCGCCCGGTACGCGGCCAGCCCGGGCAGCCCGGCGATCGCCCCCCACAGCAGCGGCGCCACGATCGCGTCTGACGTGTTCTCGGCCACCGACTCGATCACCGCCCGGACGATCTCGCCGCCGTCCAGCCCGGCCGGGTCGCGGCCGCACAGGTTCGGCAGTACCTTCCGCGCTGACTCGAGGTCGTTCTCGGACACGGCTACCAACGCTCGTTCGGCTTCATGATGGAGTGAACGGGCACCGGTGACCGCCCAGGTCGCGAGCGCGGCCGC
Organism: Streptosporangiaceae bacterium; assembly: GCA_050698755.1. GTDB lineage: Bacteria > Actinomycetota > Actinomycetes > Streptosporangiales > Streptosporangiaceae > Palsa-504. The sequence goes on from JBOHCK010000508.1 coordinate 3,256, forward strand.
GGCCAGCTCCAGCGGCGGCCGGCCTCGCGTGCGGCGCTGCATGAGCACGGCGGGGGCGGCGGCGGCCAGGACGCAGG
>JBOHCK010000509.1:0-3324 GCA_050698755.1 Streptosporangiaceae bacterium
CGCCGGCGACATCGGGGACGACGCGGCGGCGCTGGCGGCCCGCCAGCGCCTGGCGCCGCTGCTGCCCGGGATCCAGGATCCCTTCCTGCACGCGGTGGCCCGGCTGGCGATGGCGTGGACCTCGCCGATCACCGGCGACTACGGCGGGGCTCTGCGGGAGGCGGCGGCCTCGCTGGAGGAGCTCCGCGGCCAGGACGAGCCTGTCTTCACGGCGATGGCCGCGTTCACCGTCGGCGCGGTGGACACGGCGCTGGGCCGCTACGATGACGCGCTGCGACACCTGCGTGAGACGCGTGACCTGGCGGAGCGAGTCGGCGGTGACTGGCTCGCCGCGGGCCCCCGGGTACAGCTGGGCATCCTAGCTGTCGTGCGCGGCAGCCTCGATGAGGCCCGGCCGCTGCTGGAGGAGGCGCTGGACCTGAGCCTGGCGGCCCGCAGCACCTCGTTCTTGACCCTGTGCCTGGCCGGGTACGCCTGGCTGGCGTTCGCCGACGGCGACCCGGGCCGGGCGGCGCTGCTGGAAGGCGCGGCTGAGGGCCTGCGCCGGCGGGTCGGCCTATCGGCCTGGCCGCATCTGCGGAAGGTGGAGGCCGAGCTCGCAGCCCAGATCCACCAGGCGCTGGGGGACGACCGGTTCGGTCAGGAGTTCGCGGCCGGGTCCCGGCTCAGCCAGCAAGAGGCAGTGGCCGTCATCCGCGACCACCCCCATAGTGACCACGCCCAGCCATCCTGAGCCATGGCCAGCAGAGCCGTTGGGCGGCAACCACCCCGGCGAAAGAGACGGTCCCGGCCTCAATCAGCAAGGCGCTGACTGCCGCGATGTCAGGCGGACCGGCCGGAGATGGGGTGTGAGGAACATCCGTGCGCTCATTGGCGATAGCGAGCCGCCGGACGTGGAGATAACGCCAACCAGCGTCCGGATGGCCCCGGGCCAAGGGGGGTCAGACCAAGTAAGCCCGGAAGGGGCAACGGGCTGGTGAGCGTGAGAGTCAGTGATCGAAGACTCGCCCGATGACGGCGGCGCTTCGGCGACGGACCGTTAACGAACGTGTGTCACCGGCCACAAACGAGCGCGAGCAGGAGCGTCGGCCGGCAAGTCGCCGATGACGCCGTCGTAGCGCTGCTGGCGTCGCGAGGGCCCAAAGCGAGAGTGGCCGGGACTGACCCTCGGGCACCTTGCTTGCATGACCGGGCGATGACCCTTCGTTACCGACCGTGACAGCCTGGCGAGTCGGCTGCACACGATATCCGCCGATCGGTACGCCGTCGGCGGACGTTGGCCCGATTGTGGCGACAATCCAGATCGAGACGTTCTGGGTGGCGTATGGTGCCGGGCCAGAGGCAGGCCGGTCCCGGGCCCTGGGCAGCTACCGGAACGTGACCTGCGCCGCGTCGCGGACCTCGACTCCGTCGGAGACCAGGCTCTGCTCGATCTGAGCGGAGATCTCCGGGGCCGGGACCGTGTTGTCGTAGGTGGCGTGCGCCCCGGCGGCCACGACTACGTCAAAGCCCGCAGCGCGGGCGGCCCGGGCCGTGGCCCGGATGCAGTACTCGCTTTGCATGCCAGCCACCACCACCTGATTGACGCCGTGCTGGCGCAGCGCGCCGGCGAGGCCGGGATTGGAGGCGAACGTGTCGGGCTGGTCCTTGCGGACGACCAGCTCCCCGCCTGCGGGCGGGAACACAAGCTCCCAGCCTGGCGTAAACGGCAGGTCGGGGTCACCCTCGGAACCGTCGTTCTGCACGTGCACGATCACCGCATCGGCTGCACGGGCCCGCTCGAGCAGCGCCGTCAGCGCCGGGCGGACCAACGGGGCTGCCGGAATCGCCCCGTCCCCCTCCAGCATGTTGCGTTGAACGTCGACCAACAGCAGCGCCGTATTCATGACGGCCTTTCTACCCCACCCGCTCCGCCCTCGTGACGGCCGGAGTCACGCCGCGAGCAGAACTGGTTAATCTGCGCCCTCTTGCGCCCGTGATTTGCGCAGCCTCCAGGTCGTGCGTATTCGGCGATCTGGCCGGGCCGATACCTTCCCGGGCTGAGCAACAAGCGAAGTTTCGTGGCGCGGATCAGGTAGACGATCAAGGCAGCCATGCAAATCCATGCACTCATCGGCATTCTTATGCGCACCGATAAGACGCACTATTTTCGGCAGATCAGGTCGACATCGATGTGTCCTGCGCGATCGTTGCGCCCAGATCGGCCAGATCTGCGCAGCCCTGCCGAGGACTGCCAATGATCCACTGGCCGCCCCTAACGGCGGTTATCTCAAGCCGGTCCGCGAAAGGCCCTTGCGGGAAAGGGTTTCTGCGTCGTTGACATGTCGCTGACGTGAGGTTCTGTGCGGATGGCTGGGTCAGCGTCGCGGGCTGGTGTTGTGTTCGTGGGCGCGCTGCTGGCCGAGGTGGCGGGCTGCTTGGTCGCGGAGGGTGGTGTTCTCGGCTCGAAGGCGGGTGATTTCCTGGCGTGCGGCGTCCAGGCGGGCGCGGAGGGATCCGGTGGTGGCGCGCTGGGCGGCTGGTGTGCTGGCTGGCTGGGATGGTTCGGTGCGCAGGCGGGTGATCAGGTCGCGGATGGCGGGGTTGCGGTAGAGCCAGGTTCGGGACACGCCGGCTGCGGCTGCGACGGCGCTGAAGGTGACGGGCTGGCTGGAGCGGTCGAGGCGCTCGATGGCATTGCTGGCTTTGGTGAGCGTGGCCTGGTGGCGGCTGGCGGCGGCCTGGGCGAGGTGGCGGGTGTTGTCAGCTCGCGTCATGATCGGCTTCCTGAGGGTCGGCGGGAAGGGCTTCGAGGGCGGGGATGATCTTCTCCAGGTTCGCCTGGACCTGGCGGAGGCTGGTGGCGAGACGGGTCTGGCCGTTCGCCTCGGCGCGGGTGATCAGCTGCAGGTTGGTGGTGGCCTGCCGGCGGTGGATACCGAGGAACTCGGGTGTGGTCTGGAAGTCCGGGCAGGTCAGGCAGGCGTTGGGGTGCGGGCAGTCTTGCTGGGGTGGCCGGCCGCAGTAGCCGTTGGGCAGGCTGTCCCTGACCCTGGACAGGTTGTGCTTGACCCATTCGGCGCTCGCGGTGGGCGCGTCGGGGTCGTAACTGAGGGCCTGCCCGGCGATGTTGACCCGCTGGCGCTGGTAGCGGTCGAACGCCTCGCGGATGGTGGCGTCGTGGATGCGGGCGTAGTGCGCCGTCATGTGCGGGCTGGCGTGTTTTATATGCGGGTGATCCAGAGGCACTGACATGATCGCGTGGCGCGGTCTGTCACCGGCTGGAAGGGAAACCACCCATTGGAGTTCATGCCATGCCTGGCCCGCCCGGCGGCAGACGGCGAG
>JBOHCK010000510.1:0-3287 GCA_050698755.1 Streptosporangiaceae bacterium
CTGGCGCTCTGCACCCTGGCGCTCTGCACCCTGGCGCTCTGCACCCTGGCGCTCTGCACCCTGGCGCTCTGCACCCTGGCGCTCTGCACCCTGGCGCCACACCGCGCCCCAGTGGCGAGCGGCGAGCACGCCCAGTATCACGACTCCCAGCAGTCCGAGGGCGACCCCGGTCGCCAGCGCCACGTTAGCCTGGTTCCAGTTCTGGGTCAGCACGGCAGGCTCGGCGAAGTTGAACCCGTACCCGAACCCGCTCGTCGGCAGGGACGTCCCTGCGTAGACGGCTACGACCACCGCGGCCACCGCGGTCGACACCGCCACCCCCACGAACGCCCGGAGGATGTCGCGACGAGGCGCGCGCAGCAGCACTACCACGCCGACCAGGAAGAACGTGACGATCATGCCGTCCAGGTAGCGCCCGGAGGCCCAGGTCTGCGACTGGTCGGGGGGAAGCGCGGCGGGCGCGGTGCAGGCGGTCACCACGGTGACCGCCACGGCCAGGGCGGCCATGATCCGCAGGTCGGTCCGGACTCCGCGCCGCACGACCACCGCGACGGCGGCGACCAGCCCGATCCCCGCGATCCCCCAGCTGTCGAGCACCAGCCGCCACATCTGGCCCGCCGCCATCTCGAACACGTCGACCGCGCCGTTCACGGTGGCCATCTTGGCCGCCATCTGGGCGGTCAGGCTCCGTGCCCCTTCGGGGTAAAGCGCGCCGACCAGGTATCGGTCCAGCGCCCACCCGGTGCCGACGAGGGCCAGCAGGGTCGCCCCCGCCGCGACGGCGGTCAAGCGCGGCGCCAGGCGGCGCCAGGCGATGAAGACGCCGCAGGCCACGTACGCGATCACGATCACCAGGCCCCGCAGGTGGACCGCGTATGCGTACCCGGCGAGCAGCGCGGAGCCCACGGCCGCCAGATACCGACCCCGCAAAGACGAGGCGGTCAGCCAGCTATGCACGCAAAGCAGCCACCCGACCACGACCACCGGGAAGATCGCGTCGGTCATCGCGTACTCGCTGTAGAAAAACCCCGCGGGCACGGTGCCGGTTAGCGCGGCGGCGCCGTACGCGGCCGGGCGCCCCAGCCCGAGGCGCCGGCCGGCCACGTAAGCCAAAGGCATGAGCAAGGCGCCGATCGCCGCGTTGATCATCAGCACCGCGCGGTACACGGTGACCGGGTTGTGGGTGAACCAGTACACCGGGGTGATCAGCAGCGGGTACCCGACCTGGTAGAGCGTCGAGCCGGAGAGGTCGGTCCCGGGTCCGCCCGCGAGGAGCCGCGCCGTGATCAGGTAAGCGGTCTCGTCTGGGTTGGCCAGCGGCACCACCTGCGCCCGGCTCAACCATGCCCGCAACCCGGCCTGGACGAGCCACCCCGCCACGAGCAGCAGGCCCCACCGTCGCGCCAAACGCCGGCCGGCACCGCCCCCGTCCGTGCCAGCCCGCGCCTCACCGACGCCCGCCAGGACACGGGCGTGCGCCGACCCACCGGCTTGCGCCGTGATCAGCAGACGTGCCAAGGCAGGTTACCTCCTCTTCGGGTCAGGACTGGCCCCGGCCTTGGCCCCGGGCCGCGCGCGGTCGTTGCGGGTGCATATAGCCTGGCCAAAGTTCCTGAGAATCCGTTAGGTGGATCGTGTGCCCGCGCCAAGAACTCCCTGGCGCGGGGCCCGCACGGGGCGGCCGTCGGCCCGTGCGAATCCAGGTGTAGCATCGGTCGCGTGTCGTCGCGGTGGTATGCGCGCTTTACCCTGGCTCCCGGCGGAGCCAGGCGTACTCGCGTGCGCTTACCCACCGCCTGGAGCCAGAAACCACGGCAGGGCTGTCCCTGCCGGTAATGGGCGTGCTGGCTCCCGGCGTCCGGGCAGCGGCCCGCCCGGGAGGAGACGCGCCTGATGCCGAGCACCAGGGATACCCGGATCGCAGGCTACGAGCCGCTGCTGTCCCCGGCGGCTCTGCTCGACGAAATGCCGCTCACCGACGAGGCGGCCGCCACGGTGGAGCGCACCCGCACCGAAGTCCGCGCCGTGCTCGACTCCTCCGATGACCGCCTGCTCGTGATCGTCGGCCCCTGCTCGGTCCACGACCCGGCGGCGGCCCTGGACTACGCGCGTCGCCTGACCGCGGTACGCGACCGGCACGACGAGGACCTGCTGATCGTGATGCGGGTGTACTTCGAGAAGCCGCGCACGGTCACCGGCTGGAAGGGGCTGATCAACGACCCAGGCATGGACGGCCGCCACGACGTCCACCGCGGCCTGCGCACCGCGCGCCGGCTCCTGCTCGACACCGTCGCCCTCGGCCTGCCGGTGGGCTGCGAGTGGCTGGACCCGATTACCCCGCAGTACATCGCGGATGCGGTGACCTGGGGGGCGATCGGTGCCCGGACCACGGAAAGCCAGGTCCACCGCCAGCTCGCCTCGGGCCTGTCGATGCCGGTCGGCTTCAAGAACGGCACCGACGGGGACGTCCAGGTCGCGGTGGACGCGTGCCGCGCCTCGGCCACCGTGCACACGTTCTTCGGTGTCACCCACAACGGCGCCGCCGCCGTGGTGACCACGACCGGGAACCCGGACACGCACGTTATCCTGCGCGGCGGCCGGGCCGGGCCGAACTACGAGGCCAGCCACACGGCCAAGGCGCTGGACCTGATCGCGGACGCCGGCCTGCCGCGCCGGCTCATGGTGGACGCTAGCCACGGCAACAGCGGCAAGGACCACCGCCGCCAGCCGCTGGTCGCGGCGGCCATCGCCGAGCAGGTGGCGGTGGGGGAGCGCGGCCTGACCGGCGTCATGCTGGAGAGCTTCCTGCGCGAGGGCAAGCAGGAGCCGGGCCCCCCGGCCACGCTCACCTACGGCCAGAGCGTGACCGACGCCTGCATGGACCTCGACACCACCGCCGCCGTACTGCACGGCCTGGCCGCCGCCGTCCGTTCCCGCCGCAAGTCCTTATTTCCCGAACGAGCGGTGGTTCCCCTCCCGGAGACCGCCTGAGCGTCCGGTTTACGACGGAACAGTCGGCAGCTTGGCGATCGCCTCGTCGATGCGCTCCTGCGGCAGGTCGAAGTCGACCATCTCGCCGGACATGTACTTCTCGTAGGCCACCATGTCGAAGTGCCCGTGTCCGCACAGCGCGGTCAGGATCACCTTCGGCTCGCCGGTTTCCGCGCACCTCTTGGCTTCCTCGATGGCCGCCGCAAGCGCGTGCGCCGGTTCGGGTGCCGGGATGATGCCCTCGCTCCTGGCGAACGTCAGGGCCGCGGCGAAGCACTCCCGCTGCGGCTTGGCCA
>JBOHCK010000511.1:0-3277 GCA_050698755.1 Streptosporangiaceae bacterium
GCACCATGACCAGTCACCCGATCGGAACGCGTGAGGAATGCCTGGCGGCGAGCGCAAGGCTGCTCATCACCGCCCAGTAGCCCATCGGGGCGCCGACCGGGCCGTTCCAGAGATTCACGAACACGTAGTCACAATCCAGCTCACCGTATTCGCCGAACAAATAGTCGGCGTAGAGGTCAAGCAAGGTCTGCCGGACCGGGATCTGCCTGGGGTCCCGGCTCTTGCCATGTGCCCGGTTGACGTTGTTGTCCCGAGGCCACAGCGTGATCGTCCGCCGCCCGGGGCCGATGTCCTCGTGGCGCAGGCCAAGGGCCTGGCCGATCCGGCAGCCGGTCTCGAACATCAAGGCCATCAGGAAGCGGTCCCGAAGCCGGTCGCAGGCATCCAGGATCTGCTGGACCTCGACGTCGGACAGGGTCACCGGCCGGTGCTTCTTCTCCTTCAGCCGTGCCGGCCGTTCCTTCACCGATCGCTCAGCGATACCGGCCAGGAAGCCGGCGTAATCGCCGGGCCGGGCCGGACGATTACGTTCCAGCTGGGCTCCCATGCCCACACCGCGGCGGGCATGGAACTCATAGAACATGTGGACGCTGTCCAGGATGCGATTGGCGGTGGACGCCTCCCTGCCGGGCCCGTCCTCAGCTTTCACCGGACGGAGCTGGCCGGGACGGACGGAGAACATATCACCGGCCCGCCCATGTGCCATCAGAGCGCAAAGCGATACCGGAGATGCCTGCCCGGGAGCGTGCCGTAGTCGGTGCGCACCGCTAGCGTGAGGTCATGGTCGCCAGGTGGCAGGTCCAATGCCAGAATGTCGGCCAGGAGCGGCTGGCCGTCGACGGCGAATCCTCGCGCGTAGGGGTGTGCCGCCGTGAGCCGCAAGGCTGGCCGATCACCGTCGAGGATCGTCTGCACGCCCAGCTCGGATAGATCTGGATAGAACGTGGCTGGCTGGCGGTCAAGGCGGTTGGATGTGGCGAGCCTATCGCGCTGGAATACGACGCCGAATGGGCCAGGTTCCCATGTCCCCGCGGATGATGTCACGTGGAAAAAGTAGGAGAACCAAGTGTCGGCGTCGCTCTCGCTGATGTCGTCGCGGAAGGTCACGAACGTAGGACGTGCTGTCCCGGATCGCAGAGCCTGCTGCAGCTCGACGGCACCGACAGGCTCGCCGCCATCGCCTGTCCAGTACAACCCGTTCTGGCCGTCCAGGACCACCCAGCGGCAGAAGTCGTCTATCCAGGCCTCGGAAACCGCATGCGAGCGGCCAAGCCCGGCGTGGTAGTTCTCCTGCCGTAGCGATAGCCGCCGGGCAGGAATGGCCAGAGCGTTGAGCACCTGAGCGAGCACGAGCGAATATTCCACGCACGCGAACCGCTGCCCGGCGTCTACCCGCCGCAGGCATTCCACCGCGTCGTCCGTCTCCATATGAGCGTTCGCGTGCTGCCACCGGTAGGTGACCCACTTCAGGGTCGCCTGAGCTGTCCGCCATGCGCTGCTGACGGGCGGCGGTGCCAGCCCGCGAAGTTCCCGGGCCTGCTCAGGGAGAGCGAGCAGGCCAAGCGGGGCGGCCGGAGTGAGCACCGGCCAGTCAGTCAAAACCAGCGGGGCAGCCGAGATGTTGTGTGCCATGCGATCAGCCAGCGTCGGCCACTGCGGGTCGCTGCCAAATGAGTCCTCAAGCTTCCCGTCGAACAACTGCGGCTGGCTAAACCCCGCTTCGACAACCTCAGCCAGCAGGTCAACCGCGCCTGGCTTGCCCAGCTGCCGGGCTGCCAGGGCACACAGCGGCCCCCACAAATCAGGCCAGAACTCACCATCACGCTCCAGGTCGCCGCGAAGCTCATACAGACCGGCCCAGTCCTGGGCACGGCCGAGATCCTGCGCTCGTGCCCGCAGCTGGTCCATTCCCGGATCCGCTAGGTAGCGGTCTGATTTCAGGCGAAGACTGGGCACGGTCAACTCCGTCCAGGCGCGGTCGGCGAAGCCCCAACCACAGTAGCGGGGAGCTGCGCACAGATCCAGCCAGACGGACCAGGGCAAACCTGCCCGGAGCGGATCCAGATAGTCGGCATCCCGATCATCTAGATCTCCGCCAACGGCCCTAGCTGGGCTCAGATCCGGGGATGGCCCGCTCAGTGTACGTGCCCGCCTCTCCAGCCCCAAGCGCGACTGTTCCCGCAGGGCTCGTCCGGGGTCAGCGTGTGCCGGCGAGCGCGGCGTACGCGGTGGAGCGGGAGATTTTCAGGGTGCGGGCGGCCTGGGTGACGGAGGCGCCGTCGGCGAGGAGGCGGCGGAGCGCGGCGGCCTCCGCCGGGCCGGTCACTTTCGGGCGGCCGATGTGCCGCTTGCCGGGCAGCATCCGGCCGTTGGCCTGGCGGCGCCGGGCGGCGGCGATGCCTTCGGCCTGGCGTTCGGCGCGCAGCTCGAGTTTGTATTCGGCGGCGGCGGCCAGGACCGCGAACATGAACCGGCCTTCCTTGGTGTCCAGGTCGAAGTTCTCGGTCAGCGACTTCACCTTCACGCCGCGGTCGCGCAGCTCGCCGACGGTGGTCAGGACGTGCGCGGCCGAGCGGCCCCACCGGTCGGACTTCCAGAACACCAGCGTGTCGCCGGGCTGCAGGGCCGACAGGGCAGCGGTGAACCCGGGCCGCTGCACGCCGCGCTTGCCGGATTCGGTCTCGGCGAACAGCCGGTCATACCCGTGGGCATCCAGGGCGTCGAGCTGGAGCCCGGGGTTCTGGTCGCGGGATGACACCCGGCAGTAGGCGATGGTGGCGCCCATCGGCGGTCTCCGTCCGTCCGGGAACGTCTACCTTCCCGGACACTGTAGCGACCAGGGCGGACACCATCCAGAAACCTATGTCCGAGAAGGCTCCGGCGTCTGGATGGCACGCAGCGGCCGGTAGCCGGCGGCGTCGAGCTTGGCCAGCTCGCCGTCGACGTCGACGGAGTGGGTGCCGTAGAAGTGGACGCTTTCGTGGTGGGTCGGCCAGATGTGGGCCAGGACCGCGTCGTCGATGTAGCGGCCCGCCCGTCGCAGTGTCGCGACGGCCAGGCCATGGTATTCGGTGGTCCAGGTGACGATAGCGTTGGTGGCCAGGGTCAGGCACCACATCTGCTCGGTCTGCTGCTCGTGGTGGCGGCGCCGCAGCGCGCCCTCGCCGGCGTAAGCCAGGCTGCGGCGCAGCGCGTGCAGGTTCTCGCCCTTGTTCAGCTGCCGGGTGATCCGCCGCCGGTAGGTCTCATCGGCCAGGTACCGGGCGGCGTAGGGGCG
>JBOHCK010000512.1:0-3249 GCA_050698755.1 Streptosporangiaceae bacterium
CCAGAATCCGGCACCGGCCGGATGTAACTGAGCGTCAGCGACACCCAGTGCCTGTTCACATGCAAGCCGCATTGTTCATATAGGTGTTCAGGTAGGCGGCCAGTTGTTCAGAAAAACCTGATCCCTTGTGACTGTGACCGATAGTTGGCCCCTGTGATCGGTAGCTGGCCCCGTTGGTTGCGACTCGCAGCTGTAGATGGCTGACCCCGGACCATTGCTGGCGGCTTATTCGGTGTAATCGTCAGGTGTGCGCGGTCGTCGTGGGCGGCGTGGGTGCCGGGACACGTAGAGTGCCACCGTGCCAAGCGGACTGTCATGGCGATGCGACGGGTCGACGGTCGTGGCGAGGGTGGCCGCGAGAGCGTCGAGTTCGGTCCTGAGGTGGGTGTATGCGGCGCGGATGTTGTTGCTGGTCAGCAGGCTCCACCAGATGGCGTTCCGGGATCGTCGCCAGCCTTCCTGGACATCTGGGGGCTGGGCAGCTTCGATGGGCCGGGGGGCGGAGGTGGGCTCGCCGGAGGTGACGCGGACCCAGATGTAGACGGACGCGATCTGGCGCTTGCGGTCCCCGAGTTCTGACGTCTGCGGGCGCGAGATGGACGGCAGCCTGTCAGCCAGGCTGTTCCAGGTGGGCTCGTCGATGCTCCAGGTCTCCAGTGCCTGGCGGCGCCGTTGGTAGTTGGTCAGGGGCGTGTCGGGGGCGCTGAGTTCGCGGGCGAGGCTCCTGAGCCCGGCCTCGAAGCCGAATGGGTCAGGCTGCTGCCTGGCCCCGGAGTGGACGATGCCGGCAGATGAGTAGACCCGGCCGCCTTCCCTGGGCCAGGAGCCGTCCCCGGATGCGATCCCCAGGAAGCGCGCGGCTTCGGCGAGGGATCCGCCGGCGACCATCTGGACCAGTCGGAGCGCTGCCGTGCGGCGGGCGAGTATGGGGCTGACGCCGGCGATCGGCGTGAAGTGGCGTGCATACCAGTCTTCGGGGATGAGCGCGGGGACGTTCCCCGGCCCCCACCGGGCAGCGCGAAGAACGGTGCTGGCCCGGCCTCGCGGCTGGCCGAACGGGGTGGTGAATCTCCGCAGGAGGGGATCGTAGGCGGCTTGCAGGCCCGCGGAACATGGGACGGCCGACAGGGTGACCCAGCGGGCCCAGTTGGTCCGGCCTGCCTCCCTGGTAGTTGACGGGAGGAGGAGCCTCAGTTGCCCGCGGACTTCATCGGGAGTGCCGGCGAGGATGCGGTCTGCGATGTGCGCCAGGCCGGCGCTGACGGCGGCGTCCAGCGGCGGAGGGACTGTGCGGGCGATCGACGCCGGGGAACTCGCCTGTCGTTCGGCTTCCTGCTGCCGGAGCGAGGCGACGTGCTGGTCGATGGCTGCGGCGATTTCGCCGGAGGGGCTCAGGTGCCGGACTGCTGGCCAGGTCGAGTAGGCCAGCAGTCCGAGTGCCCGCAGGTCGGCGAAGTAGCTGCCCGGCGATGCCGGCATGCCTGCGCTGGCCGTGCTGGCGGGGCCGTCCGGGTCCAGGAGGCTGAAGATCTTATCCTGGAACGCGAGCAGTCCGGGGCTGGCCTGCCGGCGGGACCCGGCCTGGTCGAGCCTGGCGCCGCAGCATTCGGCGGGGGTCCGGTCGTTCCTTCCCGGGGCGGGGTCTGCCCGGCACTGGGCGGGGTGCAGCCCGGCCATCTGCGTCTTGGGCAAGAGCGCGTAGGAGGCGTGGGTGCCGGGGCCGACGTGAACGGCGTGGCCACATCCGGGACAGTGGTGTTCCAGGAGCCGCTGGTGGGCGGGGCAGGCGAAGACGACGGGCAGGTGCCAGGCCTTGAGCCAGGGGCCGCCGAATGACTCCTGGATGGCGGACCCGTCCCCGGCGAGGCATTCCGGGCAGTAGCGTGTCGCCGGCGCGAACAGCGACCACCTGTCTGCCGGCAGGCTGTGGCGTTTGCCGGGCATCCAGGCGGGCAGCGGGTAGCGCTCCTGCCGGGAGGCCAGGCCGAGCCCGGTGACCTGACCGCCGGTGAGCCGGGTCATGTGCGCGAAGAGGTGCCGGCCAGGGTCCGGGATCCTGGTCAGCAGGGCAACGGGCAGGCTGCTCGTGCTGCGCCCGTCCGGCGCGAGGCCGGTCAGCTCGGCGAGCCGCGCGGGGGTCAGGTTCAGCCGGAAGGACAGCCGCAGCAGGAACCCGGGCAGCGACTCGCCGGGGATCGGGACCAGGCTCCTGCCGAGTGGCTGAGGCGGCGGCATTGCCGGTCAGCCCGCAGTCCCGGCGGCGGGAACGCCCCGGTCGTCGAAGACCGTGTTACGCGGCCTGCGCTGGTTCCGGGAAGCCGGGACGGGCGGCGCCGGGATGTCCGGGACCTCGCCCGCGCCGGGGTCGAGACCGGGCAGGTCGGCGGGGCTGAGGGCCAGGGTGTCGAGGAGCCCGGTGGTGATCTGCTCGCTGCCGGTCTCGATGGCGTGCCGGCATCCTTCCTGAACGAGTTTCTTGACCAGGCCGACGATGCCGCCGGTCCGGCGGAACAGGTACTCGGGCATGTCGCCGCCGCTGAGCATGCCGTCGCGGCCGCGCAGCAGCCGCAACTGCTGCTCGATGCCGACCAGGTGGGCGGTCCAGGCGGCGATGCCGGCCGGGGTGGCGTAGCTGAACCGGCCGAGGTCGACCAGGTCGAACCGCAAGTCGGTCTGCCCGGGGGCATCGTCGTTGCGGCTCTTGCCGCGGTCTATGACCGGCGGGAACAGCCACTGACCGGTCCGCGGGTCCTTGCGCCCGTCGCGCAGCAGCCCGGACTTGGGGATCCCGACCCCGACCAGGATGAGGGTCACGGGCAGGCTCATCAGTTCCCGGATAAGGTCCAGGACGTCCTGGTCGGCCTCCCGGTGGAGCTTGAGCCTCGTCACGTCGTCGATCACGAGCGCCTTCGTGCCGTGGTCGTAGACCGCGTTCTTGACCGTGCGGATGAGGTCCTCCTGCCGCATGCCCTTGCAGGGCTCGCCGTAGAAGTTCAGGATCCGCTGGCAGGTGGAGATCGGGGTGGCCTTAACCGGGGTGCGGACGTAGGCGGCCGGCGCGTGCAGGTCCAGCGTCCCCGCGACCGTGGACGGGTTCTGCTCGTAGAGGGCCAGCCACTCGCCCTCGAAGCAGGCGAGGGCCTCGCAGACCGTCTCGGTCTTGCCCTGGCAGCCACCCCCGTTGACCATCAGGCCGGGCCGGGTGTCCGGGCCGTGGCAGAAGGCGTTGGACTCGATCAGGGACCTCAT
>JBOHCK010000513.1:0-3244 GCA_050698755.1 Streptosporangiaceae bacterium
TGCATCGCCGGCGCCTCGGGGACGGGAAAATCGCACTTCGCCGAAGCACTCGCGCACAAGGCCATCGACACCGGGATGCGGGTCGCCTGGTTCACCCTCGAATCACTGACCGCCGCCCTCGGCCGCGGATCTCGTTCGAGGCCGCGGCGAAGCGGCTGTCGACCTGGTCGAGATCCTCTACCGGGCCCTGGCCGACAACTCCGTCGGCAAGACGATCGAGAACCTGCTGCGCAACGACCTGATCGTCTGCGACGAGCTCGGCTCCGCCCGGCTCGACGACACCGGGGCCCAGCTGCTATTCCGGTTCGTCGCCGCTGCCTACGAACGACGCTCACTTGGCATCGGATCACACTGGCCGTTCGAGTCCTGGGGCCGGTTCCTGCCCGAGCACACCACCGCAGGCAGCATGCTCGGCTCCTGCACCACTCACCGACGGCGACTCCTACCGCATAAAATCAAGCCCGAGCCAGAGGAGGCGGACCCAAGGAAGACCAGCTGAACAAACCCCCGAGGAACGGGGACTTTTAAGTGGCCACCAGCGGGGACCTCAACCTCAACCTGGCCGTTGACAATTGGAGCTTTGACACCCAGGTCAAGGTCCACAGCCGGCCTGTAACCGGTACATAAAAGTTCCATCCGAGGTCAATGGCTGGCTCATCCAGCGCGTTCACTGCTGTGCCTGCCAGGTTGCGACGCTCGCGAACCATGGCGGGCGTGGCCTTGGTCGTCGGGCGCAAGGCGTAATGGCCCGTTCTCGGGAGAGCGGTTTGGCATCCTCACGCCTGCGTTCCGCAGATGTGAGCCGGGGCTAGTGCGCCGATTCGGGGTCTGACCTGCGGGGATGGGTGCTGGTATGGTGACGGGGCGTGTCACTAGGCGCCAGCGGCGGCCTCGCCGGGGGTGGTGGCCGCTGCGGGGGCGGCCTGGATGATCTTCCTGGGGCTTGGGATGCTGAGACGGGCGAGGATGTCGCGCTGGGCTGGGGTGAGGTCGGCGGTCTGGCGGAAGGTGCCGTCGGGGCCGGTGAAGGTGCCGAGGGTGAGCGGGCCGAGCTCGTCGGTGATCTTGTTCCAGGTGGTGCCGGCGGTGGTCTCGGCGATCCGGATGAGCAGGAGCGCGAGCCAGCACAAGATGACGTGGGCGCGGATCCGTTCTTCCTTGCGGTGGTAGATGGGCCTCAGGTCGATGACCTGCTTCATGTCGCGCCAGCCGCGCTCGACTTCGAGGAGCTGCTTGTAGCCGAGGGCGATGTCGGCCGCGGTCAGGCGCGGGTCGGAGGTGCGGAGCAGGTACTTGCCGTCGAGGTTCTCCTCGGCCTTGATCCGGGCGGCGTCGATCCGCAGCAGCCCGCCGGGCGTGACCCGGAGGTACCGGTTCAGGCCCGGCTTGGTGGAGATCACCCCGCGCAGCTCGGCTCGCCTGGTGGCGGTGAGCTTGTCGGCGCCGTCGGTTAGCTCCTTCAGCCGGGTCAGCAGGCGGGCGCGGATCGCGGCGTCGCGTTCGGCGCCGTCGGGGTTGTGGCAGATCACGAACCGCTCTGAGTCGCTGATCCGGACTTCCCTGGCCCGCAGGTTCCCGGTGACTTCCTGGTAGCGGCCCGGCCGGGACAGGGCGGCGGCGGCTTCGGCGGAGCCGGAGCGGAGCTTCTCCCCGATGATGTAGTGGTGGTCGCCCTGACGCAGGTAGCGGCGGTTCTCCGCTGAGGTGAACCCCCGGTCCGCGACCCACACGATCCTGGTCAGGGTCCATTCGCGCATGTCGTCCTTGACCTGGCGGATCAGCGCCGAGTCGCTCGTGTTCCCGGGCCAGCACCAGACCCGGACCGGGATCCCGCCGCGGGTGACGGCCATGCCGATCACGATCTGGGGCAGGTCGTCGCGGTGGTCCTTGGACTTGCCGAGCACGCGGAACCCGGTCCTCTTCCGGCCGTCCCCGCCGTCCTTGTCCCCGCTGGCCTCGCCTTCTCCCGCGGCCTGGTCACTGCCCTCGCCGCGGGCCCCGTCCTTGCCGGCGGGGTCATCGCGGGGGACGGGGCTGCCGTGCTTATCCCCCAGGACTGGCTCGTCCTCGTCCTCCACCTCGAAGTAGGTGGAGGTGGTGTCGAAGAACAGCAGGTCCACCTCCAGGTTCAGCAGGCCCGCGACCCGGTCGAAGACCTCCCTCTCCAGGGCGTCCTTAGCTTCCAGGAGCCAGTCCATCGCCCGGTAGCACGCGTCGTCCGTCGTCGCCGGCAGCTGGTCGACATGCGCCTTGCGGCCGGCCCAGTGCGCGGCGGCGAGCTTGGAGGAGGGATCCAGCGCCCGGTTCGCGACAAGCGCGAACAGCACCCGCTCCGTCGCCGCGTCCCGCCGGGTCCGGCCCAGCATCGCGGTCATGACCTGGCCGATCCCCAGCCGCTGCCACAGCTGGTCCAGCAGGTACGTCCCGCCGAAGGCGACCGACCCGGCGTAGGCCAGCTCCGGGGCCGCCCCGGCCCTCTCCTGTCCCTGGCCGAGCAGCCGGCCCAGCGACCCGGCCAGCCGCCCGACCGCGGCCCTGTCCAGCTGGTCCTCCCGGCCGAAGCTGTGCACCACCCGCATCCGCGAGGACTTCGTCACCGGGTCCCACTCGTTACGGACCAGCTGCACGTAGCGGACGGCGCTGCCGTCCTTGTTCCGCCGTGTCGCGGTACGCATGAACATGTCACCAGGATATATCGCAGCGTAACAGCAAGAAAGGTCTTCAGCGTGCAAATCGTGTCACTATGGCATCCGGTTCCCGTCACCAGTCCCGCCCGCCCCGACCTGCAGGCTCACCCCTGAACGTGTCACGAAACCGGTCCGGACCTGCGGAACGCAGGTCACGCGATCACGTGAAGGCCCCTAGCGCGGCCGTTGCCGTCATCGGAGCCAGTACTACCGGCCGTGGATCCCCCGCCCCTTACAGGCCTCTCGGCCGATCGAAGACGCCACCCTAACGGTTAGGGGGTCAGCACCAACTCAGCACGCTATCGGGAACTGACGGGAACCAACCAGGAATAACGGGCAAACGGCCGACCGCTAGAAACCCGAGTTCACGGGCCCTTTCAAGATCCACACCAGCGCCATGACCTGCGGTTATTACCGTACGTCAAGCCCGGTGACGGCCCGGCCGATGATCATGCGCTGGATCTCCGAGGTGCCCTCGAAGATGGTGAAGATCTTGGCGTCCCGGTGCCACCGCTCCACCGGGTAATCCCGCGTGTAGCCGTTGCCGCCGAGGATCT
>JBOHCK010000514.1:0-3241 GCA_050698755.1 Streptosporangiaceae bacterium
AGGATGTCCGCTGCGCTGCACGCGGAATGGACCAAACTGCGCACCGTCGCCGGGCCGGCCTGGCTGCTGGCCGCGGTGGTCACGCTCACCACCGCGGTTAGCGCCCTAGCGGTCCAGGCGAACAGCTGCCCGGCCGGCGCCGTCTGCGCGGTCGACACCACCAAGCTCAGCCTGACCGGCGTTCAGCTCGGCCAGGCGGTGGTCGCCGTCCTGGCCGTGCTGGTCATCAGCAACGAGTACAGCACCGGCATGATCCGGGTGACCCTCGCGGCGATGCCGCGCCGCACCGTCGTGCTCGCCGCCAAGGCGGCTGTCCTCGGTTCCCTCGTGCTGGCCACCGGCGTCCTCGCCGTGGCCGGATCGCTGCTGGCCGGGCGGCTCATCCTGCCCGGCCACGGCTTCACTCCCGCCCACGGCTTCGCGCTGATATCGCCCGGTACCCCGTCGGTGTTCCGCGCCGCCGCGGGGTCGGTTCTCTACCTGGCCCTGATCGCGCTCCTCAGCCTCGGGACCGCGACCATCGTGCGGGATTCCGCGGTGGCGGTCGGGATCGTCCTGGGGCTGCTTTACCTTTTCCCGATCGTCGCTAACGTGGTGGGCAATGCACAGTGGCACCGACACCTCGAGCAGATCGGCCCCATGACCGCCGGCCTCGCCATCCAGGCCACCACCGACCTGCGCAGCCTGCCCATCAGCCCGTGGGCAGGCCTTGGCGTCCTGGCCGCGTGGGCGGCGGGTGCCCTGCTGGCCGGCGGCCTCCTGCTCCGGCTGCGTGACGCGTGATCGGAGTTCCCTGGCTGAACAGGAGGCTGTTCCCGATCCTCGGCACGCTCGGCCTGCTCGCCCTCGGCATGGCCGGCACGATCTGGGGGCCGCGCTACTACGGGGCCAAGGCCTGGGCGACTCCCGATGACCTGTGGGCGACGCTGACCGCGGCGCAGCGGCTCTGGCACGGAGACCTCGGCGGCCTGTACACCCCGCCCACCAACCTGGTCTCGTTCCCCGGCGCCGCGATCATCCTGGTCCCCGTCGTCGCGCTCATCGACGCCGTGGGCCTGCTGATCACGATCCCGGGGCCGCCGCTGGGCGCCAACCACGGCGTTTGGCTGCTGGCCGGGTGCTACCAGACCGTCATCTCCGCCGTGGTGCTGTTCACCGCCGACGAGATCGCCGAACGCCTCGGCCTGTCCCGCCCCAAGCGCGCCCTCCTCGCCGCGGCGGGCGCCATCGCGCTGTGGAACGTCACGATCCGCTGGGGCCACCCGGAAGACGCCGTGGCGACCTGGCTGCTGCTCCTCGCCATCCTCGCCCTGTCCGAGTCGAGAACGGGGCGGGCGGGGTGGCTCATCGGGGCCGCGGTGGCCACCCAGCCGCTCGTCTTGCTCGCGCTCCCGATCCTGATCGCCGTCATCCAGCCGCGCCGCCTGCCGGGCTTCCTGGCCAGGTCAGCCGCTCCCGCGGCGGTCATGCTGGCCGTTGCGGCCGCGGCGAACTGGCACGCCACCTTCACCGCCGTCACGAAACAGCCCAACTTTCCGACCGTCGACCACCCGACGCCGTGGCTGTTCCTCGCCCCGCACCTGACCCGCAATTCGGTCGCCGCCGGGCCCGCCCGGACGCTGGCCATCGTGGTGGCCTGCGGGTGCGCCGTCGCGCTCGCCCTGCGCTGGCGGGCCAGACGGCGAGACCGCCCGCCGCCGCAGGCCGGATGGACCCAGGACGAGCTCAGGGAAATCGTGTGGTGGTGCGGCGTGGCGCTGGCCCTGCGCTGCGTGTTCGAGTCCGTGATGGTCGCCTACTACCCATGGCCCCCGCTGGCCCTGGCCCTGATCGCCGCGTCGAGGAGCTGGGTCCGCCTGGTCATCGCCGGATCGGTGGCGACGACCCTGACCTTCGTCACGCAGGACTCCTGGCGTAACACGTGGGGCTGGTACGCGATGGTCGTCGTGGGCCTCGCCGTAGCCCTCTGGGCCGCGAGCGACTGGTCGTTGCGGCGGCCAGCGCCGAAGCAGCCCCTCCCCGAACCAGGCGAGCAGTTCGTCACCGACCACGCACCTTAACGCGCCCACCACCAAGCCCCACCCCACTTACATCCCAGCCCGACCCGGCCCCGACCTCGGCTACCTGCCCGACTCCGCCCCCACTCCAGCCGCGTACCAGCCCCACTCCAGCCCCGACGCCAGCGGCGTAAAAGATCTTGAAAATATGTTCGATTTTCTGTTGTAGCACTGACGGTGGCATGATAAACTCTAAGTAGAACAGATTTCAGACCTCTATCCCGAACGGGCGGTGGTGAATGCCCCGGGAACCGTGCCCCGACCCCATGCCGGACGACCCAGAACCTGATAGCTCCGGATGGCGCCGGGTCGACGAGAGCGAACCCGTAAGCGATAGCCAGGCTTCGGAGCAGGGCCTGTTCGTGTGCCTGCCGGCGGAGGAGCTGACGCTAGACGGGTTCGCGCAGAATGGCCGGTCGGACACCATGGCTCCGGGCCCGTTGCTGGCTACGGTGCTGGAGGCGATCACCGGGGAGGACGGGTCGGGGCTGGCCGCCCTGTCTGATGACCAGCTGATGGGAGTCCTGTCCGGGATCCGGCGGATAGAAGCCCGGGCCGCGTGGGGGCAGCTGGCGGTCCTGGCCGAGGTGGCCCGCCGCCGCCCAGCCAGCAAGCCCGGGGACAGCGGTCAGTACGGATTCAGCGACTTCGCCCCCGACGAGGTGGCCGCCGAGCTGCGGCTCAGCGTCCAGTCCGCCGCGGGGCAGATGATGTACGCGGTCGCGGTCGCGGGCCGGCTGCCATGCAGCTTCGCGGCACTATCCGCCGGGCAGATCCACCCGGTCCACCTGCGGATCATCGACGACGAGACGCGGATCCTGTCCCCGGAGCTGGCCGCGGTGGCCGATGAGATCCTGGCCGAGGCGGCGCAGTCCAAGACGTACGGGGAGCTGCGGTACGCCGCGCACCGGCTGGTCCTCAAGCTCGACGCGGACGCCGCCCGCCGGCGCAAGGAGGACGCCGCCAAGCGCGAGGCAGAAGTGCGCCGGTTCCGGGAGTCCTCCGGGAACGCCGGGATGATCGCCCGGGAACTGCCGTGTGATGAGGTCCTGGCGTCGTGGCAGCACGTCGACCAGCGAGCGCATGACCTGCGCGCGGCGGGGATGGCCGGGTCGCTGCGCGAGCTGCGGATCCGCGCCTACCTGGACCTGCTGCAGGAACGGGACAGCCGCCTGGTCCTGGCC
>JBOHCK010000515.1:0-3227 GCA_050698755.1 Streptosporangiaceae bacterium
GCCCGCCCCCGCCGCCAACCCCGCCCAGATCACCACCGCCGACACTGGTCGGCCCCGCACCGCCTGGCGCCGCCCCGTCGCCGAGCTCACCGGCACCGCCGCCGCCGCCGCCGGCCTCGTCGTCCTGCACGACCAGGGCGTCCCCGCAGGCGGCGGCATCGACCTGTACCTGACCATCACCCCGGTCCTGGTCGCGATCCCGGCCGTGGTCATCATGCTCCGCCTGTACCCGCTGGCCGTCCGCGGCCTGCTCCGCCTGTCCGCCCGCAGCACCGGCGCCACCGGCTTCGTCGCCATGTCCCGCGCCGCCCGGTCCTCCCTGACCGGCGTCCTGCCCGCCTTCGCCCTGGTCCTGGCCCTGTCCCTGGCCACCTTCGCCGGCATGACCAGCAACGGCATCACCCGCGGCGAGATCGCCGCCTCCTGGCACACCACCGGCGCCGACGCAGTCATCGATGCGGGACCGTTCCCGGTCACCCCGTCCGCGCTGAAGGCCATCGCCGCGGTCCGCGGCGTGCGGCACGCCACCGCGGTCTGGAGCACGAACTGGGTCACCGCCCCGGCCGGCCAGCCGCTGACCGTAGTCCAGGTCGACCCGGCCGGCTACGCGGCGCTGGTCGCGGGCACCCCGTTCCCGGCGTTCCCGGCGAACCAGATCGGTGCGGCGCCCGCCGGTGTCCGGTCCTCCGGCCCGCCGGTGCCCGTGCTCGCCTCGCCGGCGGCGGCCGCCCTCCTGGGCACCGGGGCCACCCAGCTGAGCTCGAGCTCACCGCAAGGCCCGTTCACGGTCCGGGTCGCGGGCACCCTTGACGACACTCCAGCCGAGCCGGGCGGCGGGACGTTCGTGATCATGCCGCTGGAGCGGCTGCCCGGGCCGACCGGCCGGCCCGCGCCCAACGTGGTCCTGGTCACCGGGTCGGGCATCGACGACGCCCAGCTCTCCGCCGTGGCCGCCAGGATGATCCCGCAAGCCGTCACCAGCTTCCGCTCCGCGGTGCTCGCCTCGCTGGCCAGCTCGCCGCTGCAGCACGGCGCGGTGCTGATCATCGGCCTGACCATCGCCACGGCCGCGGCGTTCGGCCTGTTCATCGTGATCCTCGGCCTGGCGCTCGGGTCCGCGGAGCGCGAGCTGACCCTGGCCAGGCTCACCGTCATGGGCCACGAGCGGGAGACCGGGCTGGTCATGGCCGAGGCCATGCCGACCGTGATCGCCGCGATGGTGGCGGGCGCCGCCTGCGCGCTGGCGCTGCCGCACGTGGTCGGCTCGTCGATCGACCTGTCCGCGTTCACCGGCACCAACGCGCCGGTCCAGCTCCAGCCGGATGCGCTCGCGTTCGGCCTGCCCGCCGCGGTCGTCGTGCTGCTCGCCCTGGCGGCGCTGGCGGCCGAGGCCAGGACGCTGCGCCGGCGGGGCATCGCCGGGATGCTCAGGGAACACTGATGGCACATGGCACGAGGAGACGGAAGGGCGGCGGCATGAGCCGGATACCGGGCCTGAGCCGGGCGGTGGGCACCGCGGCCGGCAGCACGCTCGCGCTGGCCCTGCTGGTCTGCGGGTGCGTGTTCGCGGCGATGGCCGGACCCGCGCTCAGCCTGCACACGCAGTCCCAGGCGCTGCACCAGACCCTCGCGGGCCTGGCCTCCACCACCGACGCCGTCCAGGTCACCGCGCAGTTCCAGGACTTCGACGCCTCGCTGGAAGGATTCGGCGGCGGCGGCCTGCCCGTCATGAAGCGGAGCGAACTCGACCAGGCCACCCGCGAGATCGGCCAGGGCTTCTCGGCGCTGCGGCTCCCGCTCGCGGCGGGCGACGTGAGCTGGGCAGGCCTGTCCACCAGGCTGTACGCCGTCTCGGGGGCGGGGCCGCGGGCGATCGCGGCCGAGCCGCCGCAGCTCGAGGTGGTCTACCGCGACCCGGTCACCAGCAACGCCAGGCTCACGGCGGGCTCCTACGCGACCTCCAGGGTCCCGGCGGGCGCGGTGGGGGTGGCGGCGACCACGCAGATGGCGTACCGGTTCGGCCTGCGCCCGGGGAGCCGACTGTCGGTGCAGACGCCCTCCGGCGCGGTCCGGCTGTACGTCACCGCGATCGTGGCCGAACGCGCCCCGGCCTCGACCTTCTGGATGCAGGACGTGACCATCGCCACGCCGTCGCTCGAGCAGGCCGCGACGCATCCGTACTGGGTGGGCGGGGTCATAGCGGACCCTGACCAGCTCGTCGCGTACCAGAACGCGCTGACCGGGCCGGGCCTGGAGATGTACTGGGATTTCCCGCTCGACGTGAGCGGCGTGACCGCGGCCGGCGCGCGGGGCCTGCAGGGCGCCCTGACCAGCGCCACCAGCTCGCCCGCCGCGCTGACCGGGGTCCTGGAGCCCACGGCGGACACCCTCACGGTCACCTCGCCGCTGATGTCGAACCTGTCGCTGTTCCTGGGCACCCAGGCGGCCATCGAGACAGTCCTGCTGCTGCTGTTCGTCAGCCTGATCGTGATCGGCGCGACGGTGATCCTGATCGCGGCCCGGATGATCGTCGCGCGGCGCGAGGCTGAGCTAGCCATGCTGCGCGCCCGGGGCGGATCGCTGCGGCAAGTCGCGGCGCTGACGGCGCGCACCGGCCTGCTCGCCGCCGTCCCCGCCACGGTGGCCGGTGCGGGCCTGGCCATCCTGCTCATCCCCGGCCGCAGTGCCGTCTTGTCGGCGGCGGGGTGGTGGCTGGCCGGGGTCGCGGTGGCCGCCGCGCTGGCCGGGCCCCCGCTGATCGCCGCCTGGCAGCACCGCAGGCCCGCCCCCGCCGCCAACCCCGCCCAGATCACCACCGCCGACACTGGTCAGCCCCGCACCGCCTGGCGCCGCCCCGTCGCCGAGCTCACCGGCTGCGCCGCCGCAGCCGCCGGCCTGGCCGTCCTGCACGACCAGGGCGTCCCGGCCGGCGGCGGCATCGACCTGTACCTGACCATCACCCCGGTCCTGGTCGCCATCCCCGTCGTCATCATCATGCTCCGCCTGTACCCCCTGGCCGTCCGCGGCCTGCTCCGCCTGTCCGCCCGCAGCACCGGCGCCACCGGCTTCGTCGCCATGTCCCGCGCCGCCCGGTCCTCCCTGACCGGCGTCCTGCCCGCCTTCGCCCTGGTCCTGGCCCTGTCCCTGGCCACCTTCGCCGGCATGACCAGCAACGGCATCACCCGCGGCGAGATCGCCGCCTCCTGGCACACCACCGGCGCCGACGT
>JBOHCK010000516.1:0-3211 GCA_050698755.1 Streptosporangiaceae bacterium
CCGAGGAGCTCGCGTGGCTGCGCGCGGCCGACCGGGCGGGCGTGCCCGTGCTCGGGATCTGCTTCGGCGCCCAGGCGCTGTGTGCCGCG
Source organism: Streptosporangiaceae bacterium (assembly GCA_050698755.1). Taxonomy (GTDB): domain Bacteria; phylum Actinomycetota; class Actinomycetes; order Streptosporangiales; family Streptosporangiaceae; genus Palsa-504. Next base: position 90 of record JBOHCK010000516.1, read on the forward strand.
TTCGGCGGCCGGGTCGAGGCCATGGAACGCAGGGAGATCGGCTGGACCGTCGTCGACTCATCCGATCACGACGTGATCCCGCCCGGCCCCTGGCTGGAGTTCCACAACGACCGGTGCCTGCCGCCGCCGGCCGCGACCGTACTGGCCCGCGACGACATGGCCGTGCAGGCGTTCGGGATCGGCCGGCACCTCGCGGTCCAGTTCCACCCCGAGGTCGACGGACCTCAGCTCAAGCGCTGGCTGGACGCGCACACGGACAACGACGCCGCCACGCTCGGGATCGACCCCGATCAGTTCCTGGCCGACACCATCCGCGAGGAGCCGGCCGCGCGGGACCGAGCCGACGTCCTGGTCGCCGCGGCCGTGCGCCTGTCCGGGCGCCTGGGCGGGCGACTCAGCCGCTGATCCCCGGCCGGTCGTACAGCGCGGTCATCGTGGCCTGCATGGCGGCGAACGGCCGCTCCGCGTCGTCGGCGAACGCCTGGCGCAGCGCGAGCTGGACCCGGCCGTGCTCTACGGCGATCAGCTCCACGCCGAGCGTGGCCATCATGGATTGGCGGTCGAGGCTGGCGCGCACGCGAGCCACCATCGCCTCGGTGGTCTCCGGTGTCTCCGGCGTTGTCATGGCTTGCGGGCCACGCCGCCCCACAGCGAGGTCGGTCCCTCGGCCTCGACGCGCGAGGCCGGGCGCCACTGCGTGACCTTCACCACGCCGGGGTCCACCAGCTCGAGGCCGTCGAAGAATCGCGCCACCACGCCGCGGGGGCGCCCGACGTGGTGGCCCTCGGCCAGGTGCTCGTTCAGCCGCTGCTGCATCTCTTCCATCTGCTCGGCGTCGATGTCGCTCGCCGCGTGCGAGATGGTCAGATCGGGATGTCAGCCAGGCACGTGGGGCGCGGGGGAACGCGGGTACGCACGGGACGCACGGGATACCTGGCCGGAGGGAAGACCACGAGCATCTGACGTCGGCGGGACTAGTCTTCGCCCTCGACGGTGCGGATGATCGTGCGGAGCAGCGACGCCAGGTGGTTCTTCTCCCGCTCGGTCAGGCCGGCGCTGACCAGGGCCTCGCCCTCGTTGAACGCCGGGAACAGCCGCTCGATGACCTCGCGCCCCTTGGCTTCCAGGGAGACGAGCACCAGCCGGCCGTCGGCGTCGTGCCCGCGCCGCCGGGCCAGGCCGCGTTTTTCCAGCGTCTTCAGCACCCCGGTCAGCGTCCCCTTGGTCACGCCGGCCTCGGCCGCCAGGTGCCTGGTCTGCTGGTCGCCCCAGATCCACAGCACGAACAGCACGGTGAACGCGGCCCAGGACAGGTCCTCGTCCGCGAGCACCTTCTGCTCCATGTGGTGGCGGATCGCGTTGGCCGCCCGGTAGATGTTGGACACCGCGGCCATCGCGGCGAAGTCGAGGTGCTGCCCGCCGATCCGGTCGCGGATATCGCGCTCGGCCTGGACCAGGTCCTGGGCGCTTCCGACGGCGAGGCGGCGTGGCATGGGACGATGGTACGAGCCCGCGACCGGTTCCGGTCTCAGGCCCTGGCCGGCGGGCGGATGCCGCGGAACTCCCAGTCCCCGCCGAGCGCCGTGGAGATGACCTCCTCGCTGGCGGACGGCTGAGCCCCGAAGTCCGCCGGGACCGGTACCGGGCCCGCGACCACGTGATTGGCCAGCCGGCCGAGCCCGTCCACCTCGACCTCGACCACATCGCCGGGCTGGACGGGCCTGGAGTTGGCCGGGGTGCCCGACAGCAGCACGTCACCGGGCAGCAGCGTGATCGTGCGGGCGATGTCGGCCACCAGGTAGGGCATGTCCCAGCGCATCTCGTCGGTGGACCCGTCCTGGACGCAGGCGCCGTTGACGTAGGTGCGCAGCCGCTTGCCGCGGAAGTCCCAGCCGGTGACCAGCCCGGGGCCGAGGGGCGCCATCGTGTCGGAGCCCTTGACCCGCAGCATCGACCCGGCGTCGGTGTCGCGGAAGTCGTGCAGCCCGAAGTCATTGGCGATCGTGTACCCGGCGATGTACTCCTGCGCCGTCTCAGGCGAGACGTTACGGCAGGCGCGGCCGATCACGATGGCGACCTCGCCCTCGTAGTTCAGGTACCGGCAGTTCGGCGGCCTGACCACCGCGCCGCCGTGGCCGACCAGGGCGGAGACCGGCTTGTGGAAGTACGTCGGCGCGGCGGGCAGCGTGGCGCCGAACTCGGTGACCCGGCTGCTGTGGTTGAGGTGCACCGCGATGATCTTGGTCGGCACCACGGGCGGCAGGTGCACCGCGTCCGCGGCCGGCACCCGCCTGCCGTCCGGGGCGACCAGGTCGTCCCCGTCCCGGATGACCTGGACGCAGGCGCCGTCGAGCAGGATCCGGCGGTACTCGGTCATCGCGGTCCCGCCCCGTCCGTCCAGCCGGCGGCGGGCCGGTCGAACCACAGGTGGACCTGCCCGGTGCCGACCGAGTTCTCGTAGTCGCTGTACGCCCGGCCCGGTGCGGTTACCGCGCCCTCGCCCAGCGCCGCGATCATCATCAGGTACGGGCCGAACCTGGCCTCCGGCCGGTACTTGAGGAAGTCCGGCATGGTCTCGATCACCCTGGCGTGCTCGCCCGCCTCCAGCCACCCGATCCGTTCGGTGTCCGCCGCGCGCGCCGCGGCCGTCCTGATGTGCGCCGGGTCGCTGGCCTCGTGCGCGCGCAACTCCCGCAGCGACCAGAACGTATGCGACATGGCGCCGGAGGCGATGAGCAGCACGTTCGCCTCCGCATCGGCGATCGCCGCGCGCAGGGCCCGGCCGACCCGCAGGAAGTCCTCGGTGTCGCCGGTCTGCGCGGTGCTGACCGAGACCCACCGCCGGTCCAGGCCGCGGCCCAGGTAGGTCCACAGGTTGACGGTCGCGTAGTGCACCGGCAGGTACGGGTCGTCGATGGCGGTGATCCACGTCCCGAACTCCTCCGCGTGGGCGGCCATGGCGCGGGCCAGCGCCGGGTCGCCGCGCCAGTCGTACGGGATCCGGCACATCCCCCGGGGCAGCTCGTCGGAGGTGAACAGCCCGGCCCGCACGTCGTGGGACGCGACGACGAACTCCACCGTGGTGTGCCAGTGCGAGTCGAGCACCACCACCGTGTCGTAGC
>JBOHCK010000517.1:0-3204 GCA_050698755.1 Streptosporangiaceae bacterium
ATCCGGGCTGCACCTGCATTCCAGCCTCTGGGACGCGCAGACCGGAGCCGAGCTGTTCGCCGGCCCAGCCGACCCGCGCGGGCTCGGCCTGTCCCCGCTGGCCTACCACTACATCGGCGGGCTGATCTCCCACGGCCCGGCCATGGCCGCCGTCACCTGCCCGACCGTCAACTCCTACAAGCGCTTCGGCGTCGGCACCCCGCAGTCCGGCGCCACCTGGGCCCCGGCCTATGCCACCTATGGCGGCAACAACCGTACCCAGATGCTGCGCATCCCCGAGAGCGGGCGGGTGGAGAACCGCGGCTGCGACGGCTCGGCCAATCCCTACCTGGCTCTGGCCGTGCAGCTCGCGGCCGGCCTGGACGGCATCGACCGCGGCCTCGACCCAGGCGAGCCGAACCGCGACAACCTGCACACGATGACGCCGGAGATGGTCGCCTCCCGCGGCATCAGGGCCCTCCCCCCGACCCTGCTGCACGCCGCGGACGAATTGGTTACCGACGATGTGCTGCGGGAGGCGCTTGGCAAGACCCGCGACGGTGACTACATCGACTACTACGCACAGGTCAAACGGGACGAGTTCCGCGCCTGGCACTCCGCCGTGAGCGGCTGGGAGGTCAGCCGGTACCTGACGCTCTTCTAAGCCCCTGATATCCATGCACGGACGCCGGTCTGGTCAGCGAGTACCGGAGGGCAGCCTGGCGACCGCAGAAATACCAGCTCAGAGCCGGTGAGTGCATCTGGCGCGGCACAGCCATCCCCCGCTGCTCCAGGAGCTCCCGCACGGCGGCTTCGCGGGCGGCGCGAGAACGCGGTGCCCGCGAGCGGCCCTGACCGCCCGGCCGCAGCGGATCTTCCGTGATGTCTTGATCCGTACCTTCGGTCCGTGTAGCCTGGCTGCAACTTTCCATCCACACGGCAAAAGGGCTGCGAGATAGGCCTCTGAATCTACCCACCGCACATCGGGCATGCGACTCAGCAAGGCGAGATAAATATGACTAATCTCCGAGACTTCCCAGGCTCCGGCGCAGTCTCCAGGCGGAACTTCCTGCGGAACGTCGGTATCACCGGCGCGGGGGTCGCCGCTCTGCCGGTCCTGACCGCCGCCTGTGGTGGGAGCACGAGTACCGGCGGCGCCCCTCCGACCACGGCCCGCGTGACCCTGAACGACGTGCGCCACGCCAAGGGCACCGTCAAGATTCTCGGCTCGGCGGGCTACCAGGTGTCGGCGAACAACCCACCTGGCCTCACCTCGCAGTGGGGCTACAACACCACTAACGAGCAGATCATCACGAAGACGCAGATCCCGGGCACCTTTGACTTCGTCATCATCTACCAGGGCGAGATCGACCAGCTTCTCGCGCTTAAGAGGATCCAGCCCGTCGACATATCACTGATCCCGAACTGGAAGGAGATGGACTCGTACTTCCAGAACAACCAGCTGATCCGCCGCAGCGGGCACGTGTACGAGGTTCCCTACCACTGGGGATATGGCTACTGCGAGTACAACGCGAGTCATGTTTCCCCGCCGCACTCCTTCAGCGACCTGATGAGCCCAGCGCTGAGGAAGAAGATCGCGCTGCCCGATGATCCCTACGCGGTGATAACGACCTTCGCGATCATTCTCGGGGTGCTGAAGCCGCCGTACGCGACGAACAATCTGACCCAGAGCCAGCTGAACACCGTCATGGCCGCGCTGAACAAGCTCAAGCCGCAGGTGGTCACGATCATTCAGTATGGCCAGGAACCGCCGTTGTTCGGCCGCCAGGACATTCTCGTCGCGCTCCCGATGTACAGCAACTCGATCGTGCAGAGCCACAAGGCGGGCGCCAACGTCAGCTTCACCAGGCTCGGTGCGTTCACGTACGTCGATGGCTTCCAGATCCTGAACCCCGATAACAATCTGGCCGGCACTTATGCCTACATCAACCATGCGCTCACCTCGGAGGCGCAGATCGCGTCGACCAAGTTCAGCCAGGCACTTCCGGTGAACAACGCGGCGATCGGCGCACTGCCCAAGCAGCTGCAGTACACGTCGGTCAAGCAGATCTTCGCGGAGGCACCGCTCATGCCCGGTGTCACGGTCAAGACGAACACCCAGTACGTCCCGTTCAGCGGCTGGCTGCAGGCCTGGGAGCAGTACAAGGCGGGCGTGTGAGGGTCGTACCTTCCATAGCGGGGCTTCGGGCCGCGCGAGGCCGCCGGGCGGCCTCAGGGGACAGTTTCCTGCTCGCCCCGGGCGCCGTGCCGCTGACGGCGTACCTGGCCCTGGCGCTGCTCGTCCCGATGATCGTGCTCGCGCTGTACAGTTTCTGGACGCCCGAGTTCTATGCCATCTCGCACGCGCTCACCATCCAGAACTACGAGGCTGCCTTCACCCAGCGCCTTTACCTGGTGCTCCTGCTGAAGTCGCTGGCCATCGGGCTGGCCTGCGCGATCCTGATTACGTTGATCGGCTTCGTTGTCGCCTACTCGATCAGCTTCAAGATGCGACGCGGCGGCGCCCTGCTGCTCGCGGTCATCATGTCGACCCTGCTCTGCAGCTACGCGGTACGCGTCTTCGCCTGGTCCACGATCCTCGGTCCGCACGGGCTGATCAACGACATACTGCTGGGCCTGCACCTCGTGCACGCACCGGTGTCGTGGCTGCTCTACGACTATTTCTCGGTCATCCTGGTCCTCGTCTACGTCTACGTCCCTTTCGCCATCCTGCCGATGTACGCCGGATTCCAGGGCATCGACCGGCACCTTCTGGAGGCGTCACGCGACCTGGGTGCGAGCGGGTTCTCGACGTTCCGCAAGATCATCCTTCCGCTGGGCTGGCCCGGCATCCGCACCGCACTGATCTTCGCCTTCATTCTCACCGCGAGCGACTACGTCACGCCGAGCCTGGTGGGAGGGACGCAGGCCGAGATGCTCGGCAACATCATCGACGACCAGTTCACCAACAGCGGGGACTACACCCTCGGCGCCGCACTGTCGTTCGCGCTGATCATCGGCATCCTGGCGGTCATTCTCCTCGCCCATTACGGCGGCCGCCTTACAGTTGCCGTAACCCGCCGCGCCGGGGCGGCGGGTCGCAACCGCCGCGGCGGCCGGCCCCCCGGTGCTGGCCCGGCAGGGCCGCTGCGCGGCGCGCTGATGCGCGTTCCCTATGGCGTCATCGGCACCTGCCTGGCGGTGGCGTTCCTGGCCGCGCCGCTG
>JBOHCK010000518.1:0-3195 GCA_050698755.1 Streptosporangiaceae bacterium
AGCCCGGACCCGCCACGCCGGCGGACGAACGGAAGCTGACCCCAAAGGCGGATGAGCCAGCCCTTCAAGTCGAACCCCCGTCGGCTCAGCTTCACCCCACTACCCTAAGCCCGCACCACCCCTGCCGGTAAAGCCGCCGTGCTCGTACCGTAGAAGCGACAGAACTGCCTGGAGCGAGCAAGCCCGGGGGCGAGCAATGACGATGACCGCGATTCCCCGTGTCCACGTGGCGGGGACCGCCTACGAGCGCGGCCGCCAGTACGGCGCGCAGGCACGGGACCGCGTGCACCGGTCGGTGCGGGCCTACCGCGACGTGTTCGCGTACTACGCGGGCTGGGACTGGGACACGGTCCGGCGCGCGGCGGCCCGATTCGAGGCGCCCATCGCCGGGTTCCGGCCCGCCTACCTGGAGGAGATGCGCGGCATCGCCGACGGGGCGGGGCTGGACCCGGCCGACGTGCTGGCGATCAACGTGCGAACCGAGGTGATGTACGCCGCCAAGGCCCGCCTGGCGCCCCTGGCCGCGCGAACCCCGGCTCCGGCCCCGGCCCCGGCCCCGCACGTTCCCGCCGAGTGCAGCGCCTTCGCGGTCGTGCCCGCGCCGGGTCAGCCGGGCGCGACGCTCATCGGCCAGAACTGGGACTGGCTGGTTCACGCTACGGAGACGCTAGTTGTGCTGGAGGCCAGGCAAGAAGACGGCCCGGACTTCGTCACCGTCGTGGAGGCGGGCCTGCTGGCCAAGGCCGGCCTGAACGCCGCCGGCCTCGGCCTGGTCACCAACGCCCTGGTGACCGAGGCGGACGTCGGCGCCCCCGGGCTGCCGTACCACGTGCTGCTGCGGGCGATCCTCGACTGCGCGACGGTCACGCAGGCCCTGGAGGTCCTGCAGGCCGGGCCGCGCTCGTCGTCGGCCAACTACCTGATCGCCCACGCCAGCGGCGCCGCGCTCGACATCGAGGCCGCGCCAGGCGACTTCACCCGGCTGTACCCGCTGTACCCCGACCAGGGCGTTCTGCTGCACACGAACCACTTCCTGGCGCAGGCCCTGGACCCGGTCGACGTGTCCCTGTGGGCCATGCCCAGCAGCGCCGTCCGCCTGCAGCGGCTCCGCGCCGGCACCGGGCAGCCCGGCGCCCTGACGCTGGACGACTTCCGCGCGCTCCTCGCCGATCACGCCGACTACCCGCACAGCATCTGCTCCCACCCCGACCCGGCCGACCACCCGCTCGAGCAGGGCGCCACCATCGCCTCGCTCCTCATGGACCCGAACGCCGGCCAGGTCTGGCTCGCGCCAGGCAACCCGTGCCAGGTCACCCATCAACTGCTGGAGATCACCTGGCCTGGGAGCGTGCCCGGCGGGCCAGGCCTGCGTGAACCCGCCGCGGCCACAGCGGCCCCCCGTAGATGAACCCGGTGTAGGCCTGCACCAGCGTGGCCCCGGCCGCCAGCCGCTCCCACGCGTCGTCGCTGCTCTCGATGCCGCCCGCCGCGATCAGCACCAGCCGGTCCCCGGCCCGGGCGCGCAGCCGCCGCAGCACCGCCAGGGCCCGGCCCCGCAGCGGCGCCCCCGACAGCCCGCCCGCTCCCGCCGCCGCCACCTCGGCCGCCGAACTGGCCAGCCCGTCCCTGGACACGGTGGTGTTGGTCGCCACGATTCCGTCCAGGCCGAGCTCGAGCGCCAGGTCCGCGATCGCGTCCACATCGGCGTCGGCCAGGTCCGGCGCGATCTTCGCCAGCAGCGGCACGCGGTGGTCCGCGGCCGCGTCGAGCGCCTCGCGCACGGCCACCAGCACCGGCTTGAGCCGGTCCGCGGCCTGCAGGTCGCGCAGCCCCGGCGTGTTCGGCGAGCTGACGTTGACCACCACGTAGTCGGCGACCCCGGCCACCGCCCGCGCGCTCGCCGCGTAGTCCCGCGCCGCCCCCTCGTCAGGCACCGCCTTCGTCTTGCCGATGTTGACCCCGACGATGACCCTGCCCCGGCCGCCCGGGCCGCCCGGGCCGCTCCGGCGGCTCCGGCCGCCCCGGCCGCCGTTCGCGAGCCGCCGCAGCCTCGCCGCCGCCGCCTCGGCCCCCTCGTTGTTGAAGCCCATCCGGTTGACCAGCGCCCGGTCCGCGGGCAGCCGGAACATCCGCGGCCGCGGGTTCCCCGGCTGAGCCTGCGCGGTCACCGTTCCGACCTCCACGAACCCGAACCCGAGCGCGGCCAGTCCCGCCACCCCGCGTGCGTCCTTGTCGAACCCGGCCGCCAGCCCGAGCGGCCCGGGGAAGTCCAAGCCGAGCGCCCGGACCCGCAGCGCCGGATCGCGCGGCCCGAGCCACCGGCGCAGCACTCGCGCCACCCCCGGCACTCCTGCCACCGATCCCAGCACGCGGATCAGCCAGAACCCGGCCCGGTGCGCCGCCTCAGCAGGCACCCGCCATAGCACCACCCGGAAAAGCAGCCGGTACACGTCCTCACCCCGAGAAGATCAAGGGCATTATCCCGAACGGCGGTGGTGCCTCCCCCCGCAGGTGCGCCGCCCGCGGTGACCAAGGTCCCTGGCCGTGGGAACGCCCGGCGAGAGACCATAAAGCTGAACAGCCCGGTATAGCGGGCCGATAGGCGACGAGGCGATGGTGCACGATGCCAGGAATCACGGTAGGCGTTGACGGTTCGCACAACGGCCATCGGGCGCTGGACTGGGCCATGCGCGAGGCTGCGCTGCGCCAGGTCCCGCTCACGGTCCTCTCGGTCCACGAGGTGATGGCCAGCTACTGGACGGGGAACCCGGTCACCGTTCGCGGCGATGCGGCCGAACTGGAGAAGGCCAGGACCGCCGCCGAGCACGCGGTCGCGGAGGCCGCCGAGGGGCTCGGTGGCGAGCGGCCCCAGGTCACGGTGACCGCAATCAACGGCTTTCCCGCGCAGGCGCTGATCGACGCGTCAGCGGACAGCGATCTGGTCGTGGTCGGTAACCGCGGCGGCGGCGGATTCCCCCGGCTCAGCCTGGGGGCCGTGGCCAGCCAGGTGGTGGTGCATCACGCGCACTGCCCGGTCGTCGTCGTGCCGAGCAAGGAGTAACGAACGTCAGGCTGTGCCTACTTAAGCCCTGGCCGATACGTCGCTGGCTATCCGGATCGGAGCGCGCCAGTGTCCATCGCCAGCGACGTGCGCACTAATCTGGCGCCACTCGGGTCCCCAACTTCACCGCTCCC
>JBOHCK010000519.1:0-3181 GCA_050698755.1 Streptosporangiaceae bacterium
ACCCTGATCGCTCCCACCGCTTCCGGCGTTTCGATCAGCGCCGCCGCCGGCCCCGGTCCGGGGGGCTGGTACCGGCTGCGCGTGGACATCGGCGGCCGCCAGCTGTCGTTCCTCGTCAGCCCCGGCGGCGACATCAGGGCGGGCTGATGGCGCTCGGCCTGGGTTAGACGGCGGCGAGTTCCGGTGCGTGGTGCAGGGCCCGGTTGATGATGCCGGCGAGTTCGTCGCGGGTCGGGCCCGGGGCGAAGGGGCGGCGCCATCCGGTGGCGTAGAGGGCGCGGGCGCGGGCTTCGGCGTCACGCAGCGACGCGGGCAGCGCGGTCATGCCCAGGTAGCCGGAGGCGGCGCCCATGATGCTGCGGTCCGCTTCGGCCGCGGCCAGGATGAGGTCGGAGGGCAAGGGTTGACGCAGGTCCACGTCTTCCCCGGCCCAGCGGCACCGGGTGGCCTCGTCCATGTGCACGTGGTCGTCGACCCACGGCTTGATCTGCTCGGCACACCAGGCGTCGAAGCTCTCACCGATGGCGGCCGCGTCGGTGCCGTGCTCGTCGATGAGCCGGAGCAGTTGCTGAGCCTGGAGCATGGTGGTGGTCACGCCGCGCCCGAAGGTCGGCGTGGTGGTGGCCACCGCGTCGCCGACGAAGACCAGTCCAGGCAGCGCGAGCCGCCCGTCGGGTCCGGTCTGCCCCCGGTAGGCGTTGACCAGCGGGCCGCCCGCCAGGACCGGGGTGATGGGCCGGGCGCGGCCGGGATCTACCCAGTCGCCCAGGCCGGGAATGGCCAGGCACGCGGCGGTGAAGGCGGCCTCGTGACGGAGCTGAGCCAGGTCTGCATCGCCGGCCGGACGGACGAGCACGACCGAGAAGATGCCGTGTTCGTGGATGAACACGATGACCTGATAGCCGTCGAGGTCCGCCTGCCACGCGATCGGGTTCACCAGCGGGCCGGGGTCGGCGCCCGGGTGCAGCTGGTACTGACGGTCGACGTAGGCGATCCCGCACGGCCCGCCGCTCAGGACCGCCGGGCGCAGGGAGCGGGTGGCCCGTCCGGCCCGGCCTGAGGCGTCAATCACGAGATCAGCGGGCAGTTCGGCGCCGTCGACGCGGACGCCCGCCGCCCGCCCGTGCCGGCGCGTCATGCCGTCCGCGTGGCCGCGGCGGACCTGGAAGCCGGGCTGGTCAAGGGCGGCCGCGCGCAGGGCGTGCTCGAACGTGACCCGGCGCGAGCGTACCCCCATGGGGACCTGGTGGCCGCCCGGCAGCTGAAGCTCGACCGGCTCAGCGCCGGCCGCCATCCACCGATCACCGACGCCGCCGCCCGCATAGCCCCGGTCGCCGCGGTCCTGTACGCCGCGGCCGACGGAGATCCCGACGCCGCGGATCTGCTGGCGGAGGCGGCGCGGGGCCGGATGTTCGGCGCCCGGGCGTTCGTCGCCCACCTAGCCTCACTCGATGCCCTGGCCGCCGAGGTCAGCGAACAGCAGGCCGCCGACCTGTGCTGGGCGCTGATGGACGGGCACCTGTACCGGCTGCTCGTGGGCCAGCGAGGCTGGACGACCGCCGAGTTCGAGCGGTGGCTGACCGCGGCCCTGGCCGCGACGCTGCTTCGCCCCTAGGCGCTGCTGCGGTCCTTCTTCATCCGCTCGATCCGCTCGGCGCGGAGGGCCGAGCGGCGGACCTTCCCGGCGTCGTCGCGCAGTGGCGTCGTGGCGCGCTCGATCACCCTCGGCAGCTTGTTCGGGGCCAGCCGCTGGCGCAGGTGAGCCGTCAGATCCTCATCGGAGACCGGCTCGGACAGCTCGACGATGGCGTAGGGAATGCTGCCCAGGTCCTCATCGGGCAAGCCGATCACGCAGCTTGACTGCACGGCGGGGTGCTCGTCGAGGGCGGCCTCGATCTCGGCCGGGTAGACGTTCGACCCGCCGACCAGGATCATGTCCGCGAACCGGTCGGTGATGTAGACGTACCCGTCGGCGTCGACGTGGCCGATATCGCCCAGCGACTCCCACCCATCGGCGGCGCTGCGCGCGGTCGCGCCGACGTACCGGTACGGTGACGGGGCACCCGGACCGCGCCGCATCCAGATCTCCCCCTCCTGGCCGGCCGGCACGGGCCGGCCCTCGAAGTCGCGGATCTCGATCTCGCCGATCACCGCCCGGCCGACCGACCCCCGGTGATCCAGCCATTCGGTCCCGGTGATCACGGTCATGGCCTGCAGTTCGGTGCCCCCGTAGAGCTCGAGGATCTTCTCCGGGCCTAGCCAGTCGATCCACTCCTGCTTGAGCCACGCCGGGCAAGGCGCGGCCATGTGGAAGGCCACCTCAAGAGAGGAAACGTCGGCGCCCAGGCGGGCCGCCCCGGGCAGGTGCCAGATGCGGAGCATCATGGTCGGCACCAGGTACAGCCAGTTCACCCGGTGCCGCTCGACGAGGCGCAGCGTCTGCTCGGCGTCGAACCTGGGCATGACCACGACGTGGTTACCCAGCAGCATCCCGGCCGCGGTGGCCACGAACGGCGCGTTATGGGAGATCGGCCCGGTCACCAGGACACACCCGCCGGGGCGCATGCGGAGCAGGCCGCCGAGCCCGCCCACGTTCTCGACCACGGCAGGCGAGGTGGTCGCGATCAGTTTCGGCCGGCCGGTGCTCCCGCCGCTGGTCACCAGCTTCCACTCCGGTGACACGCCCGGCGTGAACGAGCCCGCGGGTAGCTGCTCGGGGATCGACTCCAGGGTCGGGCGCCCGCCCGCCTCCGACGCCGGCACCCCCACCGCCAGCGACGGATCGGCGAGTTCCACGATGGCGGAGCGCTCCAGGGCCGGGAGCCGGTCAGAGATCGGCTGCGGTACCGCGCCCAGCGCCCACGCCGCGAACAAGCTCTCCACGAGGCCAATCGAGTTGGGCAAGACGATCGTGACCGTCGAGCCCTGCGCCACCCCGCGCTCGGCGAACAGCGCCGCCAGGCCCTTGACCCGATTAACGAACTCGGCCCTGCTCAGCGTCACCGCTCCGCACGTCAGCGACGGCCGGTCCGGGTCGGCGTCGGCAAGCTTAGTCCTGCGTTCCGCAGATGTGAGCCGGGGCTAGTGCGTGGATCTGGGGTCTGACCTGCGGGGATGGGTGCTGGCGTGGTGACGGGGCGTGTCACTAGGCGCTGGCGGTGGCCGCTGTGGGGGCGGCTTC
>JBOHCK010000520.1:0-3174 GCA_050698755.1 Streptosporangiaceae bacterium
CTACCGGGTGATACCAGGCAAATCAGGCCACCAGGACCACTCTGGCCCCGTCAGCCGTATCCTGCCTCAGCCGCCCCGAAGAGCGGTCACCGTGCCTCGAAACTCGGAAAGTCGAGATGGACGTCAACGCGTTCGTGGCCCGCCGACGGTGCCTGGCCACCCCGTCCGGCGAGATCGCCTTTACCGAGTTCGGCACCGGTCCGGCCGCGCTGTTCGTGCACGGCGTCGGCACCAGCGGCGCACTGTGGCGGCAGGTCGTCGAGGATCTGAGCGGCAGCAGTCGCTGCATCGCGGTCGACCTGCCCGCGCACGGTGCCAGCCCCGCCCGCCCTGACATGTCTCCGGCCGCGCTCGCCGAGGCGCTCGCCGACCTGTGCGGCAGCCTCGGGCTCGGCCAGGTTGACCTGGCCGCCAACGACACCGGCGGTGCCATCTCGCAGATTTTCGCCGCCCGCCACCCCGACAAGATCCGGACGCTCACCCTCACCAACTGCGAATGCGAGGGCAACTTCCCGCCGCCCGACTTCGCACCCGTCGTCGAGCAGGCACGGCAGGGCGCGCTGGCGCCGCTGATAGTCGGGCTCGCCGCGAACCCGCAGACCTTGTCAACGTACCCCCCGCTGATCACGAACTACCAGTACCCGGACCGGGCCCCCAGGGACGCGTGGCTGGACTATGTCAACGGGGTAGCCCGGACCATCGAGCGCGCCCGTGAGTTCGAGCGGCTGATCGCCTCGCTCGACGCCGCCGACATCGCGGCCGCCGGCCCCCAACTGCGCACCCTCCAGGCGCCGACCCTGCTGGTCTGGGGCACCGGGGACGCGAATTTCGACGTCAAGTGGGCGTACCACCTGCGGGACCTGATCCCCGGCGCGCGCGAGGTCATCGAGATCGACCAGGCACGGCTCTTCTTTCCCGAGGAGCGGCCCGAGGATCTGGTCCCGCACCTCCACCGCCACTGGGGCCGGTAGCGTGCCGTAGCAGGCCGGCTCAGCGGCGGTGGGAGCCGCGGGGTAGCCGCCATCTGGCCGTTCACGACCGCGGTCGGGTGGCAGCACTCCCGACGGGCAAGGTGAAAGCGCGATCAGCACGCCAGGGTGGTGCCGCCCCGCCGCCACATGCGCGCCACGCGACGCGAAGCGCAGCTCGCGGCGCGTGTGCGCGAGAACGGCCACCCGGCCACCCTCATGCTCCGTGGCCGATTGCCGAACACGTCCATCGTGACGCGCCTGAGCTAGAGAGGTCTCGCACTGCCCGAGGTGCGGATGGCCCGGCCAGGCTCAGCGGCTCGGGCCTCTACTGGTCCGCTGCGATGGCTTGGAGGATGTCGAGCTTTGCGGCTCGGCGGGCCGGCCAGCTGGCGGCGGCCAGCCCGAGGATGGCGGATATGAGGAGGAAGACCACGATGCTAGAGCCTGGGACAACGGTCTCGGTGAGCCCTTTGGCCCGCAAGGAGGTGACGAGCGCGACGCCGAGGCCAGTGCCGATGACGATGCCGGTGACTGCGCCGAACATGGAGATGATCACCGCTTCGGATCGGATCATGGTGCGGATCTGGCGGCGTTGCATCCCGACGGCTCGGAGGAGGCCGATCTCGCGGGTGCGCTCGAAGACCGACAGAAGAAGGGTGTTGACGATCCCGATGAGGGCGATGAGCCCGGCGAGGGCCAGGAGCGCGTAGACGAGCCCGAGGAGCTTGTTGACGCTGGCCGTCTCGGTCTTCTCGAACTGGGCACGCGTCTGGATCGTGAGGTTGGGGTAGCCGGCCAGCGCATGACGTACCCGTTCGTTGGCGCTGCTGCCGGTCGTGCGGAGAAGGAGCCCGCCCGGCTGAGTGCCGGGGAAGTGGGCGAGGAAGTAATGGTCGTCGACCAGGTAGCTGCCGATGAGGCTGTTGGCCTGGTAGATGCCGCCGATGCGCAGATGGGTCGGGCCGGTTTGGGCGAAGTCAGCCGGTACACGGTCCCCGACGGCGAGGTGGTCGTTGCGTGCGGTGGTCGAGTCGATGAGCAGCTGCCCCGCAGCGAGGGCACTGCTGCGGCCGGCGGTCATGCGCAGATTGACGGTCACCGGCAGGCGTGAGACCGGGACGGCTGTCAGGCTCGCCAGAGATCCCTCGAACTCGAACTGGCTGCGGTACACGGTGGCCGTGGCGGTCACGCCGGGGACGGCGGCGGCGGCGGCGGGAACCGACGGGGGCAGGGGGCCGGAACTGGCGGTGACGAGCAGGTTGGCGCGGATGGCCTGATCGGCGGTGGCGGTGGCCGAACGCGACGCCGAGGCGCCGAATACTGCCATCGCGGCTACGAGCGCGACGCCGATCGTGAGGGCCGCCGCGGTGTGGGCGGTCCGCTGCGGGCTGCGCGTCGCGTTGCGTCGGCCCAGCGCGCCGGCCGTTCCGGCGAGGAGGACGAGGGGCCGTCCGATGATGGCCGACAACGGCCCGGCGACGACGGGTGCCAGCATGGCTGCCCCGATGAAGATGCCGGCCGCGCCGAATCCGGCGAGCGCGACGTCAGGCGCGGCGAGCCCGGTACCAAGCAGGGCGGCGCCGGCGACGGCAAGAGCGGCGCCCGTGCCTGCACGGCGCCGGGTGGACGGCCCGCGCTCGGGGGGCCGGGCCGCGATGGCGGCGACGGGCGGGACGCGCATCGCGCGGCGCGCCGGTCCGGCCGCGGCGATGGTCGTGACGCCGACGCCGACGATGAGCGAGACGATGACCGTGCGGGCCTCGAAGATCAGCGGCCCTGCGGGCAGGCCGGCGCCAAAGCCTCGCAGCAGAGCCTGGAGCCCGACGGCGACGGCAGCACCGAGGCCGATGCCGATCACCGAGGAGGCGGCGCCAACGATGGCCGCTTCGGCCAGCACGGATCCGAGCACCTGGCGGCGGCTGGCGCCGACGACACGCAGGAGCGCGAGTTCGCGGGTGCGCTGGCCGATGACGATGGAGAAGGTGTTGAGGATGGTGAACGCGCCGACGAACAGCGCAATGAGCGCGAAGATCACCAGTGCTGTCGAGAGGAACGAGAGACTCTGGTCGATGGCGGTTGTGTTCTCGCTGGCCACGGTCTGGCCGGTGACCACCTGGACGCCGGGAGGAAGGATGCGGGCGATGGCTCGCTCGACGGCCGCGTTGCCGGCACCGGGCTTGGTCACGACGTTGATGTCGTCGAG
>JBOHCK010000521.1:0-3136 GCA_050698755.1 Streptosporangiaceae bacterium
GGGCACGCCGACGAAGTCGTTCTCGGCGCGCCGGGCCAGGGCCGCCAGGTCACGCCTCGGGACGGAGTGCCCGTGGAGTTCGGTCAGCGCGAGGGCGACCGAGCATTCCAGCGCCGCCGAGGACGAGAGCCCGGCGCCCGCGGGCAGGTCGGCGTCGATCGCCACGTCGGCGCCGCCGGCCAGGTGGCCCGCCTGGTTCAGCGCCCAGGCCACTCCCGCCGGGTACGCGGCCCAGCCTTTGATCGATCCGGGTGCGAGGGCGTCGATGTCCAGGATGACCGGCTCTCCGCCGGCTTGCCGGGACACCAGCGCGATCCGCCGGTCGGGCCTGCGGGCCGCGGCGGCGGCTACCCCGTAGCCGAGGGCGAAGGGCAGCACGAACATCTCGGTGTAGTCCGGGCCGCCGATCAGGTTGACCCGGCCGGGCGCGAACCAGAGTCCTTCCGGGTCGCGGCCGTACTGTCTGGCGAACCAGGCGGCGGCGCCCGTGGTCTCGGCCGGGTTTACGTTCCCGTTCCCGTTCACGGGGCCGCGGCTCGCCAGTCGGCCGCGGCCTGGTGGGGATCGACGGGATCGAAGAAGACGCCGGCCCCGAGTTCCGCGGAGGCGAGGTGCCTGGCCACGCCGTGAGCCCGCCGCGCGGGCGACAGGTGCAGGTGGAGGTGGGCGGCGGGCCAGTCAGCACCGTCGTTCGGGCGCTGGTGAGCCCACAGCATGTAGGGGGTATCGGGGCCGAGGAGGCGTTCCATCCGGGTCAGGGCGTCGACGAGGATCACGGCCAGCCCGGCGCGTAGCTCTGGCCCGGCCGCGGGCAGGTCGGGCACGTGGGTGCGCGGGGAGATGAGCAGCTCGTACGGCCACGAGGGCGCCCAGGGGACGGCGGCCTGCCATCCGGCTTGGCTGGTGACCAGGAGGCCTTCGCCGGGGTCTTCGCAGACATGGCACTCGCCCGTTTCGAGCTCGGCTCGCGGGATGGGCGGGATCGTGCCGAAGGCCAGGATCTGGCTGTGCGGGTGGTCGATCGTGGCCCCGATCATCCGGCCGCGGTTCTCGAAGACGAACACGTAGGCCACGTCTTCGCGTGACCCGAGCGCCGCCGTGCGCGCCGACCATAGCTCGACGACCTGAGCCGACTTGTCTTCGCCCAGCGCCGGGAAAGAAGAGTCGTGGTCGGGGCTGTGCAGGATGACCTCGTGACGCCCGTCAGGCAGGGCGGGCCAGCGGTTCTTGATGTGCAGGACGTCGTAAGGGCCAGGCGCCTCGAGCCCGCCCGGGCAGAACGGGCACGGCCCCTCGGGGAGGTTGGGACGCCGCTGCCGCCACGGGGTGACCACCACCTGGGCACCCGTCAGCGGGTCGATACGCAGATCAGCGTCGTTCACAGGAGTTCACCATATGCCGCGCGGCGCGGCGGCCAGCCGACGCGGGATGAGGATCGGGGGTCCCGGTGGCCTAGGGCCCGTTTTCGAACCCATGGTTGTGGCAACGTACCGTCTCTTCTCGGTACGGTGCCACTTCCATTGACTGCGTCCAGCCACCCGGTGGGGCCAATGTGAGTGGTGAGGTCTGAGGGGCGGGTTCCGGTGCAGCGGCGGAGAGTTTCCGGGCTTGCCCCTTCTTCTTCTGGTCGCGGCGCCTGGGGTCGCCGCGGAACGGGGCGGGCACGTTGTCCTGATTTTTATCAAATCGGTGCGTATCGGCCGCTCTCATCGATGCGGACCAGGATGACGCCAGAGAGCATGAGCGCGCCGCCGGTGAACGAGGCGAGCGTGGCTCCGAGCCGGAAAGCGGCGGCGATGCCGGCGACGTAGGCGATCACTGCCGAGACAAGCGACAATTCCGGCACCGGCAGGATCCATCTGAGGTGGTGGTGCAGCAGTTCCACCGCTGCGGCACTGGCGATGACGTGTACGATCCCGGTCCCGCCGGCGACGGCCGGGAAGGCTGCGCCGGTGCCCAGCCCAGCTCCGCCAGGACGTTATCGCTAATCGGGGAAGAGCGGCGCGACGCCGTTGACGAAGACACCGGCCTCGGTGTGGATGGTGGCGTTCGCCGGGGTGTCCCGCTGCACCGCCTTGGCCAGGTCGTTCACCGCGTCCTCGTTTTCGGCACCGAGGGCAAGGAACTTCCAGCGGCGGGTTACCTGGTAGCCTTCGGCCTTCAGGTGGGCCGCCAGCTCGACCGCCTCGCGGTGGGTGGGCAGGTCGACACGGACTTCCCACAGGCAGTAGCCGCAAGCTAGCGAGTCCTTGGTTTCCTCCGCGATCAGCCGCTCGTGCTCGGCGTGCCGCTGGTCGGCGGTTTCCGGCAGCGGGGCACCGGCATCCTCCCACTGTTCCTCGGCTGGATGCCAGCGGGAGAGCGTGCAGTCCGCGTCCATCTGGTGCTGGGCCAGGACCTCACGGACGAGCTGCTCGGCCTCGCGGGCCGCGTTCTCGCTGCCGGCATACAGGAACAGCTCGCCGCGGTCCTCGGATACTACGATGCGGTTACCTAGCCGACGCCGCGCCTCGTCTGTCAGCTGGTGCTCCCGCAGCAGCTCTGCGGTCCGCTGCGCATGCGTCTCATCCTTGAAGGTGATCCACACTCGCCAGTCCTCTGCCACGCTGCAGAGTCTATGCCCGGCAGCGCCGGGAACCCGCGCGTTCGGCGCTGCACGCCGGTCGCGGTGAGCGCGAGATCGCCGGGACATGCGCACGATCGCCCCGGACATACGCTTGCAACGCGTCGGCAAGCGGAGTCCGGCGTGCGGCGAACGCGCCCGGCCATGAGGAGCCGCCGGTATGGATGAGGCAATCAGGGTGCCGCCGGCGGCGACGGCACCGGGCCTGCTTCTTCGGCCATGGGCCGAGGACGACATTCCCGCCCTGCTCACCGCGCACCAGGACCCGGTCATGCGCCGCTGGCTGCGCCATCCGGTCACCTCCGCCGGGCAAGCACGCGACATCATCGCCAAACATGAAGCAGCCCGCCGAGCCGGGACCAGCTTCAGCTTCGCCGTCCAGGTCATTGATGCTGGCCGCGGCGCAGGCGACCCGGTCGGTGGCGTGAGCGTCCGCGGGCTCGGTGACGACACCGCACGCGGCGAGGTCGGTTACTGGACCGCACCGCGTGCCCGCGGCCAGGGCATCGCCCC
>JBOHCK010000522.1:0-3101 GCA_050698755.1 Streptosporangiaceae bacterium
GCAAGACCGGCTGCCCAGCCCAGCCCGAGGAACGTCCCGCCGACCAGGCGCTCTGGTGCGTTCATCCACGTCAGGTGGATCGCAGCCGCGGCCAGGGTCAGCGTCCACATCACGATCAGGCAGGTCAGCCCGAAGGTGCCGGGAGTATCCAGCAGGAAAGCGGGAGTTGCCGTGCCGGCGATGAGGAAGAAGATCATCGCGTGATCCAGGCGCTGCAGGCGCCGCCTCCCGGCATCAGTCCAGGTACCGCGGTGATACAGCGCGCTGATCCCGAACAGCGCGCTCACGCTGGCTGCGTAGACCGCGACCGCCATGATCTGCCTGGCTCCGTGCGCGCGGGCCAGCAGCAGCGGGCCGAGCACCAGCGATACTCCGAAGCAGAGCAGGTGCAGCCAGCCACGAAGGACCGGCTTGGCGTAGTAGACGCCCCGCCGGGCATCGTAAAGCGGCTCCTCCGCCGGGGAGCCCGTGACCGTCACCGCCGGCCTCCATCTCGTGCCGAGTCTCCGGACAGACCGGGCAGGTCCAGGTAGGTATCAGTCATGACGGCGGCAGGCGGCTGCTCCAGCGCCGCTAAGGTGCTGGACAATCTGGCGGAATGACCCGACGAAGCTTTCTTCGCAGTAGCCGAGGTCGGTCTCTACGCAGAAGTCCCTGACGACGCCCTGGACCCGTCGCAGGTTAGGCCGGGGCATCGACTCGAACAGGTGATGCTCGATCTGGTAGTTAAGGCCGCCGAGCATGAACGTGGTAAAGCGGCCGCCCCTGATATTCCGGGCCGTGATCACCTGGCGGCGGGCGAAGCCGGCCGCCGTTGCGGATTCGATGATCGGCATCCCCTTGTGGTTAGGCGCGAAACTGATCCCTAGGTACACCGAGAAGACCGCCTGTTGCACGGCGACGAAAGCGAGTGCCTTCAGCGGGGAGAGCACCCACAGCACCACCGTCAGATACAGCGCGGCATGCAGCATGATGAGACAGGCTTCTACCGCCGAGGCGCGCTCTCGGCGCCGCAGAAGCCGCTTGATCCCGAGTACGTGCAAGCCGACGCTTCGCAGCAGCATGAGCGGGAAGAAGAGCGGCGCCTGCCAGCGGGCCAGCCACGATGCGAGATGGCCGCGCCAGGTTCCCGGCGCGCCAGACGAGGCCAGGACGACTCCCTCGCCGATATCGGGGTCGCGGCCCATCTCGTTGGGATGCGCATGATGTGCGCTGTGCTTGGGAACCCACCAGCCAAAGCTCAGCCCGATGAGCGCGTTCCCCACGATGAGGCCGAGCAAGCGATTGCGCTGCCGCGCGCAGAAAACCTGGTTGTGCCCCGCATCGTGGCCGAGAAAGCCCAGCTGGGTGAACATCACCCCCACCAACGGAGCGACCGCGAGGGTCGTCCACGAGTTGCCGGCCATGACGAACAGGGCCCATCCAGCGAAGAAGGCGACGATCGTCAGGGTGATCTTCACCCGGTAGTAGCCCGGCCTGCGGTCGAGCAGACCCATCGCCCGTACCTGCCGCGCCAGTGCGCGAAAGCTGGCTGTCGAAGGATCGGCGGCTGCAGGCAGCCCGTCTGCGGCTGAGGCGGGGCCCGACGGCAGGGCAACAAGGCCGGGTGCTGTGGTCATCGTCGCTCTGTCCTCCTGGGCGCCCGCCGAGCACACCGCTCGGGCTTACGTCGCCAGGGTCTGGAGCAACGAGGCTGCAGCCAGGGCCTACCCGCCACGACCGCACCTGCCCTTACGGTACTCCCACCAGACGGTCCCGCAAGGCCGAAGGCTCAGGCCGTAGCACCACTGCCCGTTCGCATACATTGCCTTCTTTTCTGCCGAACGAACCGTGGTGCCTGTCCCGCGATGATCGGGGCTGCCTCGCCGGTACGACCGATGGGTCGGCCAGCGGCCGGTGCGGGCCCGGTCGTGCGGGTCCCATGCGGCACAATGAGAGCCACCGCCGGGAGGTTGGCATGGCAAAGCATCCGCTCATCGGCTATCTCGTATGGCTGGTCCTGTTCGGCGCCGTGTTCGCCTGGGAGGGCCTCGCGCTGGCCCGGGTGACCGGCGTCCCCGCCCTCAGCGACGTCTTCCGCGTGATCATGCGCTATCCCGTCGGGCGGTGGCTGCTATTCGCGTTCTGGCTGTGGACCGGCTGGCATTTCTTCGTCCGCGGCTGGCACTTCCTGCTCCGGGCGTGAACTCATGATGGCTCCGGCCGGGGTGCTCGCGCTGTCATTGGCGGACCGCC
This sequence comes from Streptosporangiaceae bacterium, assembly GCA_050698755.1. Taxonomy (GTDB): domain Bacteria; phylum Actinomycetota; class Actinomycetes; order Streptosporangiales; family Streptosporangiaceae; genus Palsa-504. The sequence continues at coordinate 2,236 of JBOHCK010000522.1, forward strand.
AGTCCCTGGTGCCGATGGCCGCCGGTTACCTGATCCTCATGTCGGCGCTCGCCTTTGGCCTGCGCCGCCTGTACGGGCCGCGGAGGCCTCCGTCCGGCGCAGAAGTGTGGCCGGATGGGAGGCGGACCACGCCGCCCGCCCCGGGGCAGCGCACCGGCTGGGCCGCGCTGGTCAGGCGCGTGGCCGGCACCGTCGCCGACGGCTACCTGCTGCTGGTAGCGGTCGTGGTCGCCTACTACTTCGGTGTCGCCCGGGTCGGGCCCGGTTTCCTCGAGAGCGAGGTCACCGGCACGGCCCTACTGCTGGGACTGGCGACGCCGGTATTCACCGCCCTGTCCTGGCTGACCGAACGCCGACGGCGCAGCAGAGCCCGCGTCCCCGGAGAGGCCGGACCGGTGCCCCCAGAGCGCTCCGGTTAGATCAGGGCAACGAAGAAGGCTCTGGAGCTCCCTGGGGCCGTGCAGCTGCGAGCCGTGACCCGCGGCTACCGCCCGCCGCGGCATCAGGCCCTGGTAGATTCGGGTGTCCGCGGCGTAATGTTGGGCTGCAAATCTGAGCAATCTGCCGTTGGGTCCAGACCCCGCCCCGGCTACGGTGGCAGAGGGCGGCGGTTATGCCGGATGCAGGAATGGAAACCAGTGCGAGTCCCGGCACGCCGAGATACGCAGATGACTGACCGCCGGACTCTGGTCGTGTGGGGTCTGCTGGCCGCGCATGCGGCCGGATATGGCCGGCGGGTATCGATCGCCGACGTGTGCGCGGTCGCGGTCAGGTCAGCTCAGCTGAGCGGTGCGTGGCTGGCGGCCGCGCGCGACGGCGAGCCGGACTTCGTGATGTGCGTGACGGATCTGATCAGTGAGCAGCTG
>JBOHCK010000523.1:0-3091 GCA_050698755.1 Streptosporangiaceae bacterium
CCGCCTGGCCGGGCGGTCCCCGCCTGCCGGGCTCCGGGCTCCGCCGCCTCGGCCGCGCCCGACCCGACCACCTCGCCGGCTCCCGCGGCCTCGTGGGCGTCAGCGGATCCCGCGGCTCCGAAGCCGAGCGCCTCGATCAGGCCCTCCATGCCGTCCGAACCCGCCCGGGCGGGCGCCGAACCAGCCGGCGTTCCGCCCGGCTGAGCCCCGTCGGCCCCGCGACGCCTGCCGTGCCCGACCAGCGGCGTGTCGTAGGGCTTGACGTGCTCGCCGGGCTCGAGGGCCGGGCGGAGCCTGCCCGCCCTGGTGAGCTGGCCGCGCACCCGGCCGGTGCCCGCCTCGTAGTCCTCGTCGATCTCCAGGCCGTCCTCGTCCTCACCCTCGCTGCGCGGCCGGCCGTGCCCGAACAGTTCACCCAGATCGGCCAGGCGCTGCGGTATGCGATGCAGCGGGGTGCCGGTGATGACCAGGACGCCGAACAGGGCCAGCAGCGCGAGCAGCAGCGCGGTCACCCATCGCGTCAGCGCGGAGGCCAGCGGGCCCGCAACCGCGTACCCGATGATGCCGCCCGCCTTGTGCAGCGCTGCCGCGCCGTCAGACGGGCGCGGCGCGCCCTTGGCGATATCGAGCAGCCCGGCCGCGCCGAGCAGCAGCGCCGTCCAGCCGATCACCGCGCGCATCGTCTGCGAGCTGCGGTCGGGATGCCGCAGGAACCGCCAGGCGAGCAGCGCGACGAGGACGGGCGCCACCCACGCCAGCGAGCCGACCCCGCCCGTCACCACCGTCTTGATTTCGCGCCCGGCCGCGTTATTCATGCGCGCCCACAGCCCGGCGGCCAGCACGATCGCGAGCCCGAGGGTGAGCAGCCCGAGGCCGTCCCGGCGATGGTGCGGATCCAGGTCACGCGCGCCGCGCCCGAACGATCTGGCGACGTACCCGACCGACCCCGCGGCGACCATCCAGGCCCCGGCGATCGCCCGGCCGATCCAGCTGACCAGGATTACGACCGGGTCGTGCGCGTGCTGGGGACGACTGGCCGCACCGCGCCTGGCCGTACTCGCCCGGCCCGTCCTGCCGCCCTTGGCCTTACTTCTTTTCTTATTGGCCGAACGACCCGTGGTGCCTCTCCCGGAACCGCCGCTGGGCCTCCGACGGGGCGTCCCGCCGGACCGGCTCGCCGTGGTCCCCGACCGGGAACCCTTGACGGCAGGGTCGACTCGCCCGTCACGCTGACGGGCAGATCCGTCGCGGGCCCGGGTCGCCATACTCACAAACGTAGCGAGAACCCGTAGGCGTCCCAAACATCGCGCCGGGCGTGTCGCCGGACAGCACGGTAATGTCGGGCCCATGCGGGTCGCGATCCTCGATGACTACCAGCAGGTCGCCCTGGCTAGCACGGACTGGTCCGCCGTGCACGAACTAGCCGAGATCACCGTTTTCTCCGAGCACATCGCCAGGACCGAGGCCCTGGTGCGCGTGCTGGAGCCCTTCAACGTCGTGGTGGCCATGCGGGAGCGGACAGCCTTCGACGCCGAACGGCTCGGCCGGCTGCCGAACCTGCGCCTGCTGGTCACCACCGGCATGGCCAACGCGGCGATCGATGTGGCCGCGGCGGGCGCCCGGCGCATCACGGTATGCGGAACGGGCGGCAACGCCACCGCGACCGCCGAGCTGACCTGGGGTCTCATCCTCGCCCTGGCCCGGCACATCCCCGAGGAAGACGAGCGGATGAAGATGGCCGGGCGAGCCGGCGGGGCGGCGCTGTCCGTCGGCGGCGGCTGGCAGCGGACGCTCGGCACCGGTCTGGCAGGCAAGCGGCTCGGCGTCGTAGGCCTCGGCTACCAGGGCCGGAAGGTAGCCAAGATCGGCCGCGCGTTCGGCATGGAACTGCTGGTCTGGAGCCAGAACCTGGACCCGGAGCGGGCCAGGAAGGCACACGCACAGGCGGTGAGCAAGGAGGAGTTGTTCTCCTCCTCGGACGTGGTGACCGTGCACTACAAACTGGGCCCGCGCAGCGTGGGGCTGGTCGGCGCGGCGGAACTGGCGCTGATGAAGCCGTCCGCCTTCCTGGTCAACACGTCCCGCGGACCGATCGTCGACAGCGGGGCCCTGCTCGCCGCCCTGCGCTCCGGCTCGATCGCGGGCGCGGCCCTCGACGTGTACGACACCGAGCCGCTGCCGCTGTCCGACCCGCTGCGCACCGCGCCCAACCTGATCCTGACCCCGCACCTCGGCTACGTCACCGACGATTCGTACCGGGTCTTCTACACGGACGCGGCCGAGGACATCGTGGCCTTCGCGAAGGGCGAGCCCGTCCGCGTCATTAATCCCTGACGGCAGGCAGGCTTACCGGGGCTTCCACTGCGGGTCACGGCCGGACAGGCTCAGCGCCCGGTCGAGAACCGTCGCGCTCTCCTCGTCAGCGGGGAGCGGGACGATGAGGGCGAACCCCTGGTACTGCCGGAACATTTCCCCCTGAGCCTCGACGGTGGCGAGCACGTTGGCGGCGACGGCCTCGTCGCAGGCGTAGTCCTGGCCGGTAGCGCGGGCGATGTCCCAGCCGTGCAGGACCATCTCCGCGATCAGCATGGCGGCCACGTCGGCGGCTGGGGTGCCGCTCCCCATGACGCCCAGCTCGCGTTCCCACGCGGCCGGGTCCGACCAGGCCTGTACCGCCCGGCCGATCTGCGCCGCGTAGTCCTGCGCGAACCCGGGATCGGCGGTGAAGTCCTTGCTCATCAGGTCCTCGGCGACGCTCTCGCCGTGGGCCCTGCGTTCCGCGGAGTACGCGGTCCACAAGATCACGTGGTTGACCAGGGTCCGCAGGTCCCAGTCGTCACAGGGCGTCGGCGCGTCCATCGAGTGCCCGGGCACTCCCGCGACCACGCGGGCCGCCTCGGCCGCGGCGGCGGCCATCAGGGCCGGCCCGGAGGGAACCTCTTTATCTGTGTCCATCGGTTCACGATACCGAGGGCCTGCCGCCCCGGCCTTGAACAAACGCGACGGCTACCCTTGGTCGCGTGCCCGATACCGCCTTCCTCGCGGATGCGGCTCCGGCCGCGCTGATGGGGCGCGGCGTGCTGCGCCCCGA
>JBOHCK010000524.1:0-3080 GCA_050698755.1 Streptosporangiaceae bacterium
CGGACCTTGCGGGCGGTGAGTGCCAGGTGATGACGATCCAGCCCGAGGCTGTGCGGACCTTGCGGGCGGTGAGCGCCGGGTGATGACGATCCAGCCCGAGGCTGTGCGGACCTTGCGGGCGGTGAGCGCCAGGTGATGACGATCCAGCCCGAGGCCGGGCGGATCATGGTCGTGTGTTGCCCGCCGCTGTGCGGGCCAGCGGATGCGCGGGCCGCGGCGCTGCTGTTCGAGCGGGTGCTCACCGCGGTGACCCGGTTCTGCCCCGGGGTGGAGGCAGTGGAACCGGGGGTGTGCGCGTTCGGGGCCCGCGGGCCGGCCCGGTACTTCGGTGGCGAGACCGCGCTGGCCCGCCAGGTCATCGCCGCGGTAACGGACCTCGGCCTCCAGGCCCGCGCCGGGGTCGCCGACGGGCTGTTCGCCGCGCGGCTGGCCGCCCGCGGCCCGGGCCAGGTCCGCGTGATACCGCCCGGCGGTTCGGCGGAGTTCCTGGCCAGGCACCCGGTCAGCGTCCTGGCGGACCAGGACCTAGCCGGGTTGCTGACCCGGCTCGGCCTGCGCACGCTGGGGGACCTGGCCGCGCTCGCGTTCGCCGACGTGGCCGGCCGGTTCGGTGCCGCGGGCGAGGCGGCGCACCGGCTGGCCAGCGGCCAGGGTTTCCTGCCGCTGGCGGTGCGCCCTCCGGCCGAGGACCTGTCGGTGGCCTGCGAGTTCGATCCGCCGGAAGCCCTGGCCGAGCCCGTGGTATTCGCGGCCAAGGCGCTGGCCGAGCGGATGCACGAAGGCCTATCCGCCCGCGGGCTGTCGTGCGTCCGCGTGCAGGTGCGGGCGTCCTGGGCCGACGGGCGGGAAAGCCGCAGGCTGTGGAGGCACGACGGGTTCCTGTCCGCCGCCGCGGTCGCGGACCGGGTCCGCTGGCAGCTCGACGGCGCTTCCCCCGCCGCGCACGACGGCGAACCGGGCACCGGCGGCATCGCGGTCCTGCGGCTGCTGCCGGACCAGGTCGTCCGCGCGACCGGTCACCAGCTCGCGCTCTGGGGCGAGGCCGCGGTCAGCGACCAGGTGGCGCGGGCCGCCATGCGGGTCCAGGCCATGCTCGGGCACGAAGCCGTGCTGCGCCCGGTCCACGATGGCGGGAGGAACGTGTACGAGCAGGTAACACATGTTCCGTTCGGGGAAAGAAGAGAGCCACGCCGGGCGGTGGCCCAGCCCTGGCCGGGGCGGATCATGGGCGCGGCGCCGGGGGTGGTGTACCCTGGCGGCCGCGAGGCTGAGGTGACCGACGACGGCGGGCGCGCCGTCACCGTCTCCGGGCGGTGCGTCATGTCGTCAGAGCCGGCCCGCCTGTTCATCGACGAGGAGCCGGTGCGTCACGTCACCGGCTGGGCCGGGCCCTGGCCGTTGTCCGAACGCTGGTGGGATCCCGTCGCCGCGCGCCGGCGGGCTAGGTTCCAGCTGCTGACCGGCGAAGGGCGGGCCTGGCTGGCGGTGGTGCAGGACGGCCGGTGGCTGATCGAGGCCGGTTACTGGTGAGCCCGGGCCGTGGGCTGGAATAACCCGCCGGTCCCGTGGCGGGAACTCCAGCGGCGGATGTCCTGGCGCGCGGCGGGGCAGCGCTCGCCGCCCGACGACCCCGACGACCCCGACGGCCCCGCCGACCCTGGGACCGAGCCACCCCCGGTCACGCGGCTGGCGCGGCGACCGGCGACCGGGGGTGAGCCGTGGGCCGAGCTGCACTGCCATTCCTCGTACAGCTTCCTCGACGGGGCGTCCGCCCCGGCCGAGCTCGTCGCCGAGGCGGCCAGGCTCGGGCTGGAGGCGCTGGCCATCACCGACCACGACGGGATGTACGGGGTCCCGCAGTTCGCGCAGGCTGCGGCAAAGCTGGCCGGGCAGGGCGTCCGCGTGCGCACGGTGTTCGGCGCCGAGCTCAGCCTGGGGCTTCCGTCCGGGCAGACGGGCGTGCCCGATCCGGTCGGACGGCACCTGCTGGTCCTGGCCCGCGACCCGGAGGGGTACCGGCGGCTGTGCGCGGTGATCAGCGCCGCCCAGCTGGCGGGCGAGGAGAAGGGGCGGCCGGTCTACGACGAAGGCGCGCTGGCGGGGGCGCACGACGGGCACTGGGTGGTGCTGACCGGGTGCCGCAAGGGACACGTGCCCGCCGCGCTGGCCGCCGGCGGTCCGGACGCGGCCGGGCGGGAGCTGGCCAAGCTGACCGGGATGTTCGGCCGGGACAACGTGCTGGTCGAACTCCACGGCCAGCACGATCCGGGCGACGACGAGCGCAACGACGCGCTGGCGCAGCTTGCGGCCCGGGCGGGCGTAGGCGTCGTGGCGACCGGCAACGTCCACTTCGCGGGGCCTGCGCAGGCGCGCCTCGCCCAGGCGCTGGCCGCGATCCGGGCCAGGCGGAGCCTGGCCGAGCAGGACGGCTGGCTGCCCGCGGCGGGCACCGCATACCTGCGTTCCGGCGCGGAGATGGCCGCCCTGCTGCGGCGCTATCCCGGCGTGGCCGCGCGGACGGTGGCGCTGGCGCGCGAGTGCGCGTTCGACTTCCGGGTCATCGCGCCCAGGCTGCCGGACTTCCCGGTGCCCGCCGGGTACACCCAGGCGGGCTGGCTGCGCGAGCTCGTCGCGCGCCAGGCTCCGTCGCGGTACGGGCCGGCAGGCGCGGAGCGGGTGCCCGGTGCGTACCGGCAGATCGCCAGGGAACTCGACGTGATCGAGCGGCTGGAGTTCCCCGGCTACTTCCTGATCGTGCACGACATCGTCCGGTTCTGCGAGGAGCACGACATCCTGTGCCAGGGCCGGGGTTCGGCGGCGAACTCGGCGGTGTGCTACGCGATCGGCATCACCAGCGTGGACCCGGTCTCGCACCACCTGCTGTTCGAACGGTTCCTGTCCGAGGGCCGGGACGGCCCGCCGGACATCGACCTGGACATCGAGCACCGGCGGCGGGAGGAGGTCATCCAGTACGTCTACGACCGGTACGGGCGGGACCGGGCCGCCCAGGTCGCCAACGTGATCTCCTACCGGCCGCGGCTGGCGCTGCGGGACGCGGGCCGGGCGCTGGGCTTCACACC
>JBOHCK010000525.1:0-3030 GCA_050698755.1 Streptosporangiaceae bacterium
GCACCATGAGCGTGCTCTTGCGGACCGAGGGGGTGCACAAGTCGTATGGCGGCGTCCTGGCGCTCGAGGACTGCACGGTGGAGATCGGCGAGGGCGAGGTGGCCGGGCTGATCGGGCCGAACGGGTCGGGCAAGACCACCCTGTTCAACGTGATCACCGGGTACGCGAAGGCAGACACGGGCGAGGTGTACCTGGGTGACCGGCGGATCACCAACATCGCGCCGGACAAGGTGTTCGGGCTCGGCATCGGCCGAACCTTCCAGCTGACCAGGATCTTCGCCAGCCTCACGGTCATGGAGAACATGCTGGTCGCCTCGAAACACGGGCGGGCCTCCGCCAGGAAGCGGGCGATGGAGCAGCTCGAGTTCGTCGGCATCGCGGGGCATCACGCCGTGCCGGCCGGGACGCTCTCGTACGGGCAGCGCAAGCTGCTCGAGCTGGCCTACGTCCTGGTTGCGGAGCCCGCCATCGTCCTGCTCGACGAGCCGGCCGGCGGCGTCAACCTGACGCTGGTCAACCAGATCGCCGACCGGATCCGCGAGCTGAACGCCGCCGGGGTGACCTTCCTGATCGTCGAGCACAACATGGAATTCGTGATGGGCCTGTGCGACCAGGTCACGGTGCTCGACTCGGGCACCGTGGTGGCCGCCGGGCCGCCCGGCATCGTCCGCACCGACCGGCGGGTGCTCGACGCCTACCTCGGCGAGGATCCCGATGCTGAGGATGTGGAAGCGGCGGAACAGGCCCTGGAGCCGGGTCCAGGGGAGAACGCGTGAGCGGGCCAGCCGGTGAACCCCAGGGCGGATCCGGGGCGGGGACCATCGCTCGTTCGGTACTGACGATTGAAGGTCTTGTCGCGGGGTACGGCGGCGGGGACGTGCTGCGCGGGGTGTCCCTGGAGGTGGTTGAGGGCGGGATCACCTGTGTGGTCGGGCCCAACGGGGCGGGCAAGTCCACGCTGATGGCGGCGATCAGCGGGCTGCTGAGGCCGCGGCTCGGGTCGATGGTGCTGGACGGGGAGAACCTCGTCGGCCGGTCGCCGCGCCAGATCCTGCGGCTGGGCGTGGTCCAGGTGCCGCAGAACCACAGCCTGTTCCGCGACATGACGGTCAGGGAGAACATCGAGCTGGGCGGGTACATCCTGTCCGACCGGGCGCTGATGGCCCGCAGGGCCGCCGCCGTCTTCGACGTCTTCCCGCAGATCGCGGGGTGGGCCGGGCAGAAGGCGGGCAGCCTGTCCGGCGGGCAGCAGCGGCTGGTCGAGTTCGCCCGGGCGCTCATGCTCGAGCCCCGGCTGCTCCTGCTCGACGAGCCTTCGATGGGCCTGGCGCCGAAGATCAGCCGGACCGTGTTCGACGCGGTCAGGCAGATGAACGCCGCGGGCACCACGATCCTGCTCGTCGAGCAGAACGCCCGGGCCGGGCTGCGGCTGTCCAGCCACGGCGTGGTGATGGAGAGCGGCCGGGTCCGGTTGTCGGGCACCGGGCGCGAGGTGCTGGAGAACCCGGAGATCGGGGCGCTCTACCTCGGCGGGGCCCTAGAGGAATCGCAGGGCTAGCGCGGCCCGGGCGGTCCGGAACCGATGGGTCCCACTTGCTACCGATTCTTGCCGGTACGGTGCCACACCCATCGGTGGCCGACCGAGGCGGATCGGGCAACGGATGGTGCGGCCGGGGTTGGGGAGACGCTGGAGGCTAAAGAGTTACTTCTTGCGGGCTAGTGTCAGCCCGTCGCCGATGGGGACCATGACCAGATCGACGCGATCGTCGGCGGCGGCGTGGTCGTTGAAGTCCCTGACCGCGATCACGCCGGGGCTGTCGTTGCCCGCGTCGATCACCCGGCCGTGCGAGAACGTGTTGTCGATCATGATCAAGCCGCCCGGCCGGATCCGGGGCACGACCTGCCGCCAGTACCCGAGGTACCCGCTCTTGTCGGCGTCGATGAAGGCCAGGTCGAACTGCTCCTCGTCGGGCAGCGAGCTGAGCGTGTCCATGGCCGGGGCGAGCCGGAGCTCGATCCGGTCGGCTAGGCCCGCCTTCTCCCAGTACTTCCTGGCCACCGAGGTCCACTCCTCGCTGATGTCGCAGCAGAGCAGCCGCCCGCCGGCCAGGAGCCCCCGGGCGATGCAGATCGAGGAGTAACCGGTGAACGTGCCGATCTCGATCGCCGAGCTGACCCCGGTCAGCTGCGTGAGCAGGGTCATGAGGGTCCCCTGCTCAGGGGCGATCTGCAGTCCCGACTCGTTGGGGAACAGGTCAGAGGTCTCGTTCGCCAGCTCCCTCAGCACCGCGTCCGGCGGGCTGCTGTGCGCGGTGAGGTAGGCGTTGAGGTGCATGCTGATCTGCTCGGTTCGGCGTGCCATGGGGACAACTTATAGGCAGGACGTCCGCGTTCGCGAGGAAGCCGTGGGCTACCTTCTTCCCCATGAGCATCCGCTGGTATTCCGTCGTCGTGGACTGCCACGACATCAAGGCTCAGAGCCGCTGGTGGGCGGAGGCCCTCGACTGGCGGATCGTCTTCGAGTCTGACGACGAGGTGGGCGTGGTCCCGCCGCACGCGCTGGATGAGACGCGCGACATCCCGCTGGCCGAGCAGGGCCCCGGCCTGGTCTTCCTGCACGTGCCTGAGGGGAAGGCGGTGAAGAACCGGCTGCACATCGACCTGGCTCCGCCGCCTGACGGGGATCAGGAGGCCGAAGTCCGCCGGCTTGAGGCCCTCGGCGCCAGGCGCGTCGACGTCGGTCAGGATCCGGCCACGGCGACCTGGATGGTCATGGCCGACCCCGAGGGCAACGAGTTCTGCGTCCTGTCCGCCCGGGACTGAGCGGGCCGATCCCCGTGGGCTAGCGTGGGGCTCATGATGCGGCCGTTCAGTCAGGTGGACGTGTTTACCTCAACCCCGTACCGGGGGAACCCGGTGGCGGTGGTCCTCGACGGCGGCGGGCTGTCCGCCGAGCAGATGCAGCAGTTCGCGAACTGGACGAACCTGTCCGAGACCACGTTCGTGCTGCCGCCCACCGATCCCGGCGAC